>CAMOGP010000140.1 GCA_946614175.1 uncultured Prevotella sp.
TCGTGCTGGTCGTAGGGCAGACGGTAAACGCTGTCGCCATGGAAATTATCCTTTTGACTCTCAAGGAACCAGTGGTAGTCGGTTTTGTCGATGTCCTCCAGATTCTTGCCAGCCAACGTTAACTCATGTGATTTGCGCCATGCGGCAGCACCGCCGCCACCAGGCTCCTGCGCGATAGTCAGGGCGATGCGCTCATCGAAGGCACCACAATAGAGTGCCATCTTTCCAGCGTAAGAACAGCCTGTGACACCTATACGTCGGGTGTCAATCTTCGTCACCTCAGGACCCAGTTGCTGCAGTCCGTCAATCAGTCGGCTCATGCCCCAAGCCCATTCGCTATAGGCACCATTATTTTTCAGTTTTGGATATAGTCGGTCGAAGTTGTGCTCACCGCGTTCATGATGCTTGCCAAATTGCTTGTAGTCGTTGACCTGTGCCGACGAGAACGTTGTTGTGGCGATTGGTCTGTCCTCAAAAAGCTGGCGAGGCAGCGCAATCATATCTGTGCCAATCATCAACGCATAGGGGGGCTTTCCAACCTTGGGATAGCGAATCTGTGACTTGAGTGTCAGCGTCTCTTTACCCACGGTGACATCGACTATCAGCGTGTCGCCAGCCATCCGTGCTTTCACCTGATTGGCTTTTACTGCAGGTTTCTCGCCGATGCCGTAATGCTGGATAAGCGAGCCAATCTCGTTGCGACGACGCTCCCAGTCCTCGAAGTTCTTGACCCCCTCCAGGGCATTGGGCAGTTCGCGGATAACGGGTAGTTTCCCAGGCGCCGTGAATTTCTTCAATGCATAACGGCTGCCTGTATTCTCCTGATCATATACCTGTGGCTGCGCCATGGCTGTCGTAGAAAGACAGACCATGAGCGAGCCAGCAAAAAAAGTTTTTAATGGTTTCATATTTCTATTGCTACATATTCCAATTTATTGTGGACCACCAAATCGGCCACCGCCAAAGCCGCCGCCGAATCCGCCGCCGAATCCACCAGGTCTGCCACCGAAGCCAGGGAATTGTGGGGCTTGTTCGCGTCCTATCTCTAGCAGCATTCTGACAAGTGCGCGGCGACGCTGTGTCCATGTGGGATAGTCGTCAGCACGCAATGTGCGCATCTTGAATCCACCCATCTGCTGAGCACCCTGCATGAAGTCTAGAGAACTTGTAGTCAGGATCAGGGGTTTTGTCTTCCCCTCGGCCACCAGTCGGTCGGCTATGGCGTCAGCACCGCCAATCTTAAACCAACTCTCCATCGTGTCGCCTTCGCCAGGAACCAATTGAATAAATGTAGGGATAGTCATGGTGCGAGGCATCACAGAAGTGTACCAAGCCTCCATGTGGTCTAAGTCGTAAGACACCTTTCCGTGCTCAATCTCCCCCTGCGAGGCAAAGTTAAACGGAGAATGAGGATTGTCGGCAATGCTGTACTTAAAGCCCTTGTCAGGTGATAAGTACATGTTGCTGGGGTCGCAAACGGGTGTGCCGTCAACGACGAAGCAGTATTTGAACGTATCAAAGAGATAATCATTGAGGGTTATACTCCATACACCGTCAGAATCACGCTTCATGTCCAGATAGTCGGGTAGCATCTCGCAGTCCAGTACCACCTTCTTGGCTTCTGGAGCCTTGAAACGGAATGTGATACCATTGGGGGTGTATTCTGGAGAGATGATGGGACGGGGGAATAAGCGTGCCATCACATTAGCGGTGAACTGCTGTTCCTTTCCTGTCTTAGCGGGAGCGGGCTGTCCGGCTTTCATGGCTGTCTCGGCAGCCTTCTTGTTGAACAGCAAGGGCAGGGTCTTGGCAAGGAAATATTTGGCGTTCATCCAGGTATGGCCGAACTTATCTGTTGTAAACTCCTTCACACTGCGGATACCTTTCTCGTCCAGGAACTGCATATAGTCGCGGGCATTGCCATAGAGGAAATCATCTGTACCCACGCCCAACCAGAACAGATGCAGTTTCTTGTTGGTATCGTTGGCTTTATCATAGACATTGGGAATGTCGGTCGATGTGAATGAACTGTAAGAGCACAGATAAGAGAACTTGTCAAGATTGGTCAGTCCGTTAAACAGCGCCTGATTGCCACCACGTGAGAAACCGCCGATGGCGCGACTGTCGCGGTCGTTCTTGGTGCGATAGTTGTTCTCGATATAAGGCATCAGGTCGTTGATGAGGTCCTTGCTGAACACGTCGCCGCCGAAGCGTGTCTGAGGAGCAGAAGCCTCGGGACGTCCCTTCGTTGCTGCATCAGGAGCATCGGGGAGTTTCAGTTTGGAGGGGTTGCCATAGGGCATCACCACAATCATCTCCTTAGCTTTATTCTCTGCCAGCAGGTTATCCATGATATAGTTCACGCGTCCCACCTTATAGTAAACTTCCTCGGTATCGGTAGTACCGCTAATCAGGTAAAAGACGGGATATTTCTTCTGCTGATCCTCCATATAGCGAGGGGGCAAATAGACAATAGCGTTATTCGTGGCCCCCAGACTCTTAGAGTAGTAGTGTACATATTCAACACGACCGTGAGCCACATCGCGGATGTCGTGAGCCAGTGGACTGCCCTGTGAGGGAATCTCCAGCAGACTGTTCTTAAAGCCCTCGTTGGGGAAATACTGCGGATTCATGGGGTCCATCACGCTGATACCATCCACGATAAAGCAATAAGGGTACATATCCGGGGCTGCGGGGCCAAGGGTGACGCTCCATGTGCCGTCGGCACCGCGCGTCATCTCTTTACGACCGGCAAATTGCACATCGACCAGTACACTCTTTGCAGAGTCGTTCTTATATTGAAAGGTCACCGTCCCGTCTTTATTCGTACGGGGTTGCGCCATGACTGTTGCTGCACAGGTCAGGAGCGTAAACATAAGCATTGTCTTTTTCATATTCTTTTAGTTTGTAGGATTCTTATTTCACGGTAAAGTCAAATGCCTGCAGGTCTTTATCGAGTGAAGATGTGCCATAAAGAATCTGGTAGCGACCAGGTTTTACGGCTAGTTCGTCAATCATCTCGTCGTAGTATTCAAAGGCTTCGCCATCCAGGGTGACAGTAGCTTTCTTGGTCTCTCCAGGCTTCAGCGTCAGTTTCTCGAAGCCTTTCAGTGCCTTGATAGGTGCACCTGGGTCGTCCAGACGCTTCACGTAAACCTGTACGGTCTCGGTGCCCTCTCGTTTGCCCGTATTGGTCACAGGCACGGTGATGGTCACCTTGCCGTCTTTCTTCATGTTCTTAGCACTCAGTTTACCCTTGCCAGTAGCAAAGGTGGTATAGCTCAGACCATAACCGAAGGCATACTGGGGCACGCCGGTGAAGTAGCGATAGGTGCGGTTCTTCATAGAGTAGTCCATGAAATCAGGTAGGTCTGCTGTAGAGCGATAGAACGTCACGGGCAGTTTGCCGCCAGGGTTGTAGTCGCCCAGCAGTACCTCAGCCAGTGCCTTTGCGCCGCCCTGACCAGGATACCAAGCCTGCAGCAATGCATCATATTCTCCCTCTACGCTACCGAATGCGATAGCAGAACCAGAGCAGTTGACAAAGATGACGGGCTTGCCGGTCTTATGCATAGCGCGTACCAGCATCTGCTGCACCTTGGGCAGTTCGATGTCCTGCTTGTCGCCACCTTCTCCCTCCATACGTGCAGAGATACCACCGATGATGATGATGGCGTCGGCCACGCTCACCTCCTTGGCCAGGTCGGTGAAATCAGCCAGTTTGCGCTCGCAGATGTCGCCACGCAACATGGCGAAGTTGCCTGTGCCGCGACGATATTCTATCACGATATCATAGGTCTTGCCCTTCTCTACATTGAATGACTTATACTCGGCACCACGACGTCCGAAGCCAAAGCCGCGACGACCACCACCGCCTTTATTCTCCTCAATCAACTGACCGTTTACCTTCAGCACGTAGCCGTTGTCGGTAGAGAGTGTATATTTCATCTCGCCAGTAAAGGTAGCCTTATAGGTACCACTGATACGTACGGCTAGGTTGTCGTTGGTGATACCCTCAGCAAAGCCCCAGGCACCAAAAGTAGAGAAGTTCAGTTCCTTATAGTATCCACTCTTGACAGGATTCTCGAAGTTGGTGTTTCTATCGTTCCAGAACTCCACCTTCACACCCTTACCATCATTGAAATCCTGCAGGTGGTGTACGGTGGTATATTCATCATTCAGTTCACAAGCCTTGTTGTAGATGATCTTGGTGTTGGGCAGAGCATTCCTGATGCCTTCCAACAGCGAGTGCTGGTGGTTTTTGGTAGGCGTGCCGCCATAGTTACCGTTCAGCAGTTCTACATCATCGGCATTAGGACCGAGCACGGCCAGCGTCTTGATACTCTTTGAGAGCGGGAGTATGCCACTGTTGTGCAACAGCACCATAGACTCGCGTGCAGCCTGTGTAGCCAGTTGGTCGTGCTTCTCGCAACTGATGGTTGAGGCTGGGAGATTAGCCCAGGGCAGCATCTCGGCAGGGTCGAACATACCTAGTTCGAAGCGTCCCATCAGGGTCTTACGCAAGTGGTTGTCGAGGTCGCTCTCCTTGATGAGGCCCTTCTTCAGACCATCGGTGAGGTTCATCATCACTTTGCCGCACTCCAGATCGGTGCCGTTGAGCACAGCATCTACCGTAGCCGACAGAGGGTCCTTGTGGGTCTCGTGCTGACCGCGGTTAAAGAAGTTGTTGATAGCGTCACAGTCGGTCACCACCAGTCCGTCGTAGCCCCATTTGTTGCGCAGGATATCGATGAGCAGGCGGTCACTAGAACAGCAGGGCTTACCCTCGAAACGCTGATAGGCACACATCACCTCCCTCACGTTACCTTTCTTCACCAGGGCCTTGAAGGCTGGCAGATAGGTCTCCCAAAGGTCGCGGTTGGTGGGCTCCACATTCATGGAGTGGCGCAGGGGCTCTGGTCCGCTATGCACAGCATAGTGCTTGGCGCAGGCATGCGTCTTGATGTATTTGTCGTTGTTTCCCTGCATACCTAGTACGGTCTGCACGCCCAGTACGGCATTCATGTAGGGATCTTCACCACAGGTCTCCTGTCCGCGTCCCCAGCGAGGATCACGGAAGATGTTCACGTTGGGACACCAGAAAGTCAGTTCGGGATTACCAGGATAGTAGGTCTCGCCCATGCCCACATGCTTCACGCTGTGGTCAGAGCGGTTCCAGTTGGCGCGTGCCTCGTCACTTACCTGTGAGAAGACATCATACACCAGTTTGGCATTAAAGGCAGCTGCCATACCGATGGGCTGGGGGTAGACAGTATAGTCACCCTGACGCACACCGTGGCAGGCCTCACTCCACCAGTTGTACGACGGGATGCCCAGTCGCTCAATGGAGATACTCTTGTTCATCATGAGTCCTACCTTTTCCTCGGGCGTCAGCATGCCCAGTAGGTTCTCTACGCGTTGGGTCCTTGGCAACTTTGTATCCTGCCAGGGATATTGCGTTTGTGCACTGACGTTTTGAATTGCAAAGGCGCATAAAGCGGCCATCATTACTTTAGTCTTCATGTTAATGCTTATAGTTTTATGGTTCTACCGTGCAAAAATACAAAACATCCGGCGCATTGACTGCATCGGATGTTTCATAAGTTATTCAATATGTCGCATAAGCGGCAAAATCAGTGTTTACGGTTGGCTCTTTGCTCGCGATACTTGGCTTTTTGTCTGGCAGAACCGCTGCCGTGAGCTCCCGTAATGTACTTTTTCTTCTTGGCTTTGGTCTTCACCTTTCCTTCGTTGGGGTCTTTGCGTTCGCCACCTCTTCCGAAAGAAATGCCATTCTCAAGAATGCTTTGAAAATCGTCTTCGCCAACCATAGTATAAAGGGATTAATGATGGAACAAACGTACACCTGTGAAGGCCATGGCGATGCCGTATTTGTCGCAAGTCATGATCACATGGTCATCACGTACGCTACCACCTGCCTGAGCGATATACTGCACGCCACTCTTGTGGGCACGCTCAATATTGTCGCCGAAGGGGAAGAAGGCATCACTGCCCAGACTTACCTCGGTGTTCTTGGCAATCCACTCTTTCTTCTCGGCCAGGGTCAGCACCTCGGGCTTCTCAGAGAAGAACTGCTGCCAAGCACCGTCGCGCAACACGTCGTCGTGCTCATCCTCAGAGATATACACATCAATGGTGTTGTCACGATCGGCACGACGGATTCCCTCCTTGAAAGGCAGGGCGAGCACTTTGGGGTGCTGGCGCAGCCACCAGATGTCGGCCTTCTGACCAGCCAGGCGGGTGCAGTGGATACGGCTCTGCTGACCGGCACCGATACCGATGGCCTGTCCGT
>CAMOGP010000141.1 GCA_946614175.1 uncultured Prevotella sp.
TTCTTTTATAGCATAAAAATCGGGCTGAATCACCACTATGGGATTCAGCCCGATTTGTTGATTATCCATTTAGGATGTTGGTGGAGACTTAATCGTTTTCTGCTAAGCCAGAGTAGCGGACACCGCTAATCTTGTATTTAGCATAACCATCGTCTGGGTACCAGGGATCATCCTTGTAGATGACATACATGATGATACTGTCGGCAGGTGAACCATTGTTCTGGCGACCAGCACCTTTCAGTATTTTGCCCTCAATGCTGACGGGCATAGGATCAACCCGATCCGTAATGACAACATTACCATCTTCATCTTCATCAGTCCAAATCACAGGCTCTGCAATATTAGCGGCTTCCGTAGATGAAAAGGTCAGGGCTTCCTGATTACAATTCACAATTGAACAGAAATCATAATCGGGATATCCGGGATAGTTATAATCTTTGGCAAAGTTGCCTACGCCCATAATGTTTACCCACATCTGTGAACTATTGTTAGCAGCCACATTATAGGTCAATACAATCGTTCTTCCTTCTAGGCCAAAATAGTCCTCACCATTTTTTATAGTAATGCCATCATTATCAACAGCATCTATGGTGCAGTACCACTGACCTGCCATCGACTCCATAGCTGTGCCTTCAATATCCTCTTTGCTACAAGACAAGATTGTCATGAATACAAAAAGTGATGCTGCTATATATAAAACTTTCTTCATAACCTGTTTTTTTTATTGTTTTAAAATCACACGGAAAACCATTAACCCGTCTGCATAGCCGACATCCCATTTAAGAATGCCAGTTTCTTCATCATAAGATCCCACGAAATCATCGTCGAGAGAATCGCCCCATCCTTCAACCTTACTGGAAAGTAGTTTAAGTGATCCGTCAGCAAGAAGTTGCATCTGACCAACCATGGCATATTTTTTGCCATAGTCGGCACGCTGGTCGTACCAGCCTCCAAAGAAATCGCTGACGCTAAAGATACCTGGAGCCAATTGCTGGATGGTGATGCCATATTCCTCAAAGCCTACTTCACCACCATTGTCATAGTTACGGTATGAACCCGTCTGAAGTGTCCAATCACCAGAGAGATCGGTTGTGATATTGGGATCGCAGACTGCCACCGTACGAGTTTCAGACCATCTGTATCCATCAGGACTTACAGCAGTATAGGTGACGTAATACAAGCCAGCAGTGTTTACATCTATATCCTCCAAACCGCTTACGACGACTTTTGATGTATAATCAGCTCCTTGATAGGTGACTCTGCATCCTGGATCAGTATAGGTACTACCTTGAGGTGAGATATAGAAAACATCACCAAGAATCGTAATTTTAGGATAGTCAACGATACTTGACTTGTCCTCCGATTCCTTGTCACAACTGGTGAAAGATATAGCCACCAGCGCAAACATAATCAAATATAATATATTCTTTTTCATATTCTTTGTTCTTTTTGATGGTTATACTTTATTTGCCCCAGAAAACAGGAGTTGTATAGCCAGGGAATTTAGGCGCGTTACCATTACGGGCAGAAGAACTTTCTGCGTAAGGCCAGCGTTCCAGCAGCTTGTTTGCACCAACCTCACCAAACACCTGGATAGGTGTATATAACGTACCCGCCACATAAAGATCAGGATCAAATGACTCGTCATCCTTCAAATTATACATGTCGGAACCCTTGACAGCTCCAAATGCAGGATAATCCAAACGCCTAATCTCACACCATGACTCGAAAGTGTTTACACCAGCCAGGGCAACCCACTTGGCAACGCCTATGACCTGCTTGTATTTATTCTGTTCGTAAGGGAACTTCGCAATGTAGGCATCAGCCCCATCGACACCAGCAGAAGCAAATGAAGCCTCAACGGCAGCAGCATAGTGGGCAGCGGCATTAGCGGCATCATTTTTCTTGGCATAGTACTCAGAGAGGAAGAACTCAATCTCTGATACAGAAATCAAAGATACAGGCATGTCGTATGATGCCACAGGACGACACCAATAGGTGGATTTGTATGTCTTGGAAGTAGAGAAGTTCGTGCCAGAAAGGCCACCAACATACTTCTTGTCGCCATTCATCTTGAAGAACTTCGCCATACGTGGGTCTGTGTAGCCCGACTGCTGCATGGTACCAATGATAGCAAGATTTGCAATGACGTTCTGCTGGGTAGAGCCCCATGCGCTGGAGAATTCCTCTGCATAGAAAGGACTCATCTGACCACTCTCGTTCTTGAAGATTCCCTTATATTCCACATCCTCCACGGGGAAGTTGTTTTCAGCCACCAGAGCGTCAAGTTTGGCCTGGACGTTTTTGACTCCGCTTTCGCGCATCAGCAACTTCAGTTTAACGGCATTGGCGAAACGGATCCAGTTTGTAGCATCCTGATCAGCAAAAAGCATATTGGTGCAAACCTTATTGGCTGCCACGACCTTACTCAGGGCAAAGTCAAGGCTGTCGACCAAAGCGTCGTAGATATCAGAACCATCATCATACTTGGGTGAGATGTTTGCCAAGTCCTGCATGGCCTCCGTATAAGGCACCTCACCATAGCAATCGACCAGTACCTGATAGGTAAAGGCCTTCAACGTAGTGGCAGCTAGATATGTACCCCATTCTTGTTCTTCTCTTGAGAAGCGAAGCACATAGTCAAGACTTTTCAGCGTACGCGAGGTCAGCTGGGTATAAGCGCTGCTAGAACGGGTAGCCGACATTGTAAACTGCGAATAGTCCAGATAGTTGCTCGTTCCGAAAGTCTGAGCATAGTACTGTGCAAAATATCCACCCACGATGCGCATGTAGTCACCGTAAGTAGCAATCAGGTTGGCCTCAGCGGCAGGCATCATGATGCTTGAAGTCATGTTCTCCTCAGTAGGAGAATTGGGACTCTGATTGATATCAAGATAACTGTCGCATGATGTCAAGGTCAGCCCGCTAACTATTGTTGCAATTAAAAATACCTTTTTCATATATTAATCCTCCTCATTATTAGAATTTAACACCAACATTGAAACCATAGGTGCGGCATGCCGGATTTGAGTAGAGCTCACCAAACATACCCCTCAGGTCGTTACCATACGAACTGGTCTCGGGATCAATATATCTATTGCTCTTGTGAGTCCAGGTAAACACGTTGTTACAGAATACAGAGAGTTTGACATCGCTCAGGTAGATTTTGCTTATCCAAGCCTTTGGCAACTGCCAGGAAAGAGTAATGTTACGTAGTTTCACAAACGAACGGTCAATCAGGTAGAATTCTCCACCCTGACCTGCACCGTAGTTATTGAACCAATCCTGATAGCTGCTATTGGCCAGATAGATTGGTGTCGTGTTTTCTACGTAGCCGCCATTACCGTCACTAACTACAGAGTTAGGAATAACGAACGGGTTACGAGAGTTGTAAGTGGTGATGTCGCCATTACCAGTAAACTGCATCAAGTTCTTCGTACGTGAGAACATATAGCCACCCTTACGGATATCAAGAGCAGCGCTCAGACTGATTCCCTTGTAGGTGAAGGCTGTGGTAACACCACCAGTCCAGTCTGCGTTTACGTTCTTGCCAGTATCCTCAACCTCCGTAGTAAGTACAGGCTGGCCGTTCTCGTCAACAATAGGCTGACCACTCTCCGTATATGTAGGCATATAAGTGTATATCTCACCCATAGGCTTACCTTCCTCGGCATACATATAGACAGCGTCATTACCTGCCGAGAAACTGGCGATAACTGTCTTGCCACCTTCCAAGCTTTCTGGCATCGTAATAACCTTATTTTTATTCTTAGAGAAGTTGAATCCCAAGTCCCAACGGAAGTCCCTCGTACGGATAGGAGTCGTATTAACCAACAGTTCAATACCCGAGTTGCGCACCTTACCGAAGTTAGTTACCATACGGCTGTAACCTGTTGACGGGTCAACAGGCAGAGTGAAAATCTGGTCGTTGGTGTTACGGTTATAGTAAGCAAAGTCGATGTTGATGCGATTGCCCAAGAATGCCATGTTCAGACCAACCTCAAACTCCGTGGTCATTTCTGGTTTAAGATCGGTACTACCGATAGACGATGTTGCCTGGAAGGCATTCAGCCCATTGAATGGGAACTTGATTATGTCAGAACCATAATAGCCATCAGACCAACCTTGAGTGAAGCGATGACCTGTCAAATAAGGACTGGCATCGTTACCTGTTTTACCATAAGCCAAACGAACTTTACCAAAGTCGAGAATTTTATTCTTTGGAATCAACTTAGTGAATATCCAGCTCAGCGTAGCTCCAGGATAGAAATAACTGTTCTTCTCCAAGGGTAGTGTTGATGACCAGTCATTACGTGCTGTCAGATCCAGATAAACCATCTCGTCCCAACCAAGGGTAATGTCGCCGAACAAACCTACAAGGCGACGCTTCTCCTGTGCCTCAGTCAGCATATCCTTTGTAGCACCATTACTTAAATCCCAGAAGTCAGTGTTGAATGTCAGATTGCTGGTCTGTGAATCAATATAGCTATAATAGCGCTCATTCATGTTGACACCCACGTTGACGTTCACGTCTAATTTGCCATCCAGGTATTTGTCTGCCCAGTTGGCAAGGAAGTCATGGTTCAACTCATACTTACGCATGTAGGTGGTAGCCACATAACCTGCCTGGTTCATGTTAGAGGGCGCATACCCCATATCGTCATTAATCAAAGCATCATCCAGGTCAATCTGTGGGAAACCGATCTTGACATCATAATCGGTATAGTCAAAACCGAAACGATAGGTCAGTGTCAACTGACGGAGAGGCTTCAAATCAGCTTGAATCTTACCAAACACCTGCTTGGAATCAGTGAGGTTCTTGTTGTTTTCAATAGCCCAGTAAGGGTTGGTAATACCATAAGGCGTAAACCAAGCCTCAGGCGTATTGAATCCGGAACTCAAATCCTGACGGTCAACCAGTGAAATGTCACGTGGGAACTCCAAGATACCATCAACGAATGAAGTACCCTGATAAGCAGCCACAGTATTGGTCTTGGAAGTTGAGAAATTTACGCTTGACGACAGCTTGAACCAGTCTGTAGCATCATAACTGCCGCGATAAGCAATCGTATTACGCTTGTAAGTGTCCTTGTCACCAGGAAGAATACCATTATCTGAAGAGTGAGAGTAACTTAGGTAATAAGTCATCTTGCTATCACCGGAGATACCACTCAAAGCCACGCTATGGTTGGTGTTAACACCCAATTCGAAGAAATCCTTAATATTACTCTCAAGAGCCTCATACTTATGGTTCAGTTGCTGATAGTTCCAAATCGGACCATAAAGTTGCATACTTCCGTCGAACTCAGGTCCCCACGAGCCGTTTTCAATAAAGGTCTGCATACCATTCCATCCTTGACCGAACTGGTTCTGCAGCTTTGGCAGAGTGGCAACCTGGCGCCATTGAACACCACCGTCATAGCTGATAGTGAAGTTGCGGGCATCACCCTTCTTACCGGTCTTGGTTGTAATAATAATAACACCATTGGCCGCACGACTACCATACAGAGCCGTAGCAGCAGCACCTTTCAGAACAGTCATGTTCTCGATATCGTTGGGGTTGATGTTAGAAATACCACCGATAGCATTAGTAAACTGATCCTGCTCTTTCTGAGAACCAGAGAATGTTGTCTGCTGCAAAGGTACACCATCAACAACATACAAAGGTTGGTTGTTACCGTTGATAGAGCTGATACCGCGAATGATCACAGAATTGGCGGAACCAGGGTCACTTGACGTAGAGTTAATCTGTACACCAGCTACCTTACCAGCGAGTGCATTTGTTACGTCCGTAACATGTCCTTGAGTCAGCTCAGCATTGTCCAATGTCTGAGCTGAATAACCCAGGGTTTTCTGCTGACGCGAGATACCCATAGCTGTCACCACCACCTCGTCAAGCTCTGTGTCGCCACTACGAAGCACGATGCGGAGATTCTTACGGGCAATCACTTCGATGTCTTCCATACCGACGTAAGAGATGCGAAGCACGTTCTTGCCGGCGGGAACAGACAACTTGAAGTTACCATTCACGTCTGTAACGGTACCAATCTGTGTTCCCACAACCTGAATCGTAGCACCGATAACGGGCTGGTTGTCATCTTGTGAAATAACGGTACCATTAACTTCTGTCTGTGCAAGTACCCCTCCCACTATCAGGAAGAGACCTGCCAAAATCATAGATAACCTTCTTTTCATAAATACTCTCTCATGTTTAAATTATATATATAGAAACGTTTTATTCTGGATAGGTAGGTAGAATGATTTCGGCTGCAAAATTAATAAAAATTTTTAAATTACAAAGTGTTTTA
>CAMOGP010000142.1 GCA_946614175.1 uncultured Prevotella sp.
TGGTGCTGCCTTCATGGAAGATTTTCATGATACAGTTTCTGAATATTGCAGGTACTGGACCTATCTTTGGTGCCATCATGGGTGCCAAGTTCGGACCGGCTGCCTATCTCTGGATTGTCTTCGGATGTATCTTTGCAGGTGCTACGCACGACTATCTGAGCGGTATGCTGAGTATTCGTAACGGTGGCGCTAACCTTCCTGAGATTATTGGAAAATACCTGGGTAATGCCACAAAGCAGATTATGCTGATTTTCTCGGTTTTCCTGCTGATGATGGTAGGAGCCGTGTTTGTGTACAGTCCTGCCTTGTTGCTGCAGAAACTGTGCCTGAGTAGTGTGCCAGGCATCGAGATACTGAGTAACAGTACATTCTGGATTGTTGTCATCTTCGTGTATTATATCATTGCCACGATGATGCCTATCGATAAGATTATCGGAAAGATTTACCCCTTGTTCGCATTCTCCCTGTTGTTTATGGCTGTAGCCCTGATGGCGATGTTGTTTGTGAAGATGCCAGATATCCCTGAGGTGTGGGAGGGCGTTGGAGAGGCCTCGCTCACAACGAAGAGCATCTTCCCCTGTCTGTTCATCACTATTGCCTGTGGTGCTATCAGTGGCTTCCACGCCACGCAGAGTCCGTTGATGGCGCGTTGCGTGAAGAGTGAGAAGATGGGTCGTCCTATATTCTACGGCGCTATGATTACTGAGGGTCTGGTAGCTCTTATCTGGGCTACGGTAGCTATGTATTTCTTCTACAATGAGCCAACACCTGGATATCAGGAGATGGCTGGTGGTGAGGAGATCATCAGTAAGGCACCGGCAATTGTGAGTATGGTGTGCGACAACTGGCTGGGGCTCTTTGGAAGTATTCTGGCCATTCTGGGTGTAGTGGCTGCACCTATCACCAGTGGTGATACGGCGTTACGCTCAGCACGACTCATCATTGCTGATTTCATCCACCTGGAGCAGAAGACGGTGCGCAAGCGTCTGTATGTCTGCATTCCCATGTTTGCGACTGTTATCGCCCTGCTTATTTGGCAGATGGCCAACCCTGAAGGCTTTGACGTCATCTGGAGCTGGTTCGGCTGGAGTAACCAAACCTTGTCTGTCTTCACACTATGGGCTATCACGGTTTATCTGTATCAACAGAAGAAGAACTACTGGATTTCGCTGGTTCCTGCCGTATTCATGACGGTGGTGAGTGTGGTGTATCTGCTAACGGAGCAAATTTTTTAATGTCACGATAACGTAACAACGTGATAACGATATAACGAGACAACGAATAATTATTAATTAAAAGATATCGATTATGAAAAAATTACTGTTTACGATGCTTTGCGGACTGATGTTCTCAGTCGCAGGCCTGGCTCAGACACAAGATCGTCTGCCATTTGCTAAGGATAAATACTATGCTTCTGCAGGATTGTCTAATTTCGACCTCAACTGGAGCAAGAATCAGAGTTGGCACATGGACCTGAATGCCAAGTGTGGTTATCTGTTTGAAGATGACTGGATGATAACGGGTACATTGGGTTACGACTGGCATAAGGTAGGCGACGATACGTTTACACTTGGTGCCGGTCTGCGCTACTATATTGAGCAGAACGGCTTATACCTGGGAGCCAGCGCCAATTATGTGAACAGTCCTATCCGTAAGGATTTTGTGCCCAGTGCCCAGTGTGGCTACGCCTTTTTCCTGAACCGTACCGTGACCATCGAACCGGAGGTATATTACAACCTCAGTACAAAGGATGTGACGGAGTATAGCGGCTTCGGTATCCGTCTGGGACTTGGTATTTACTTTGAGTAATAAAGTAGTGAAGAAATTATGTTAAGTGTAGAAGAACTGAACGATAAACTGATTGACCTCGCTTTTGCTGAGGATATTGGTGACGGTGACCACACCACGTTGTGCTGTATCCCTAAGGATGCCATGGGTGAGTCAAAACTGCTGATTAAGGAGGAGGGTATCTTTGCTGGCGTGGAGATTGCCAAGGAGGTATTCCGTCGTTTTGACCCTGAATTGCGAGTAGAGGTGTATATTGAGGATGGTGCGCATGTGAAGCCAGGTGACATCGTGATGAGTGTGAAAGGCAAGGAACAGAGTTTGTTGCAGACGGAGCGCCTGATGTTGAATATCCTGCAGCGTATGAGTGGCATTGCCACAATGACGCACAAATATCAGCAGGCGCTGATTGATGCAGGCACGAAGACACGCGTACTCGATACCCGTAAGACAACACCTGGTATGCGTATGCTTGAGAAGGAGGCTGTGAAGATTGGTGGCGGTATGAACCATCGTATCGGCTTGTTTGATATGATCCTGCTGAAGGATAATCATATTGATTTCTGTGGTGGCGTGCATAATGCCATCTCGCGTGCTAAGCAGTATTGCAAGGATAACGGCAAAAACCTGAAGATAGAGTGCGAGGTGCGTAACTTCAAAGAGCTGGACGAGGCTCTGGCCGAGGGATGCGACCGCATCATGTTTGACAATTTCACACCTGAGGATACTGAGAAGGCGGTGAAGATTGTCAACGGACGTGCTGAGACGGAATCAAGTGGTGGTATTACCTACGACACAATGATTCCCTATGCCAAGGCGGGAGTTGACTTCATCTCGTTTGGTGCACTCACACACTCGGTGAAAGGACTGGACATGAGTTTCAAGGCTGCAGGCAGCGATAAACTGATTATTAAATAAATAATGAAAAGACAACTGATTTTATCAGCCATGCTCGTTGCTACGGCGGGAGCAATGGCTTGTACTAATTTTATTGTAGGTAAAAAGGCCTCTGTAGATGGCTCTGTGATTTGTTCTTATAGTGCCGACAGTTATGGCATGTTTCAGGGATTGAAGCATCAGCCTGCCGCCAAGCATCCGAAAGGAACGATGCGTCAGGTGTATGACTGGGACACGAATAAATATGGTGGAGAAATCCTGGAAGCTGAGGAGACTTATAATATCATCGGCAATATCAACGAATGGCAGGTAACTATTGGTGAGACAACCTTTGGTGGTCGTGAGGAAATGGTGGATACCACAGGTATCATCGACTATGGTTCTCTGATTTATATCACCCTGCAGCGTGCTAAGACGGCTCGTCAGGCTATTGATATCATGACGTCACTGGTGGAGCAGTACGGCTATTGTTCTGAGGGTGAGACCTTCACAATCTGCGACCCCAACGAGGCTTGGATTATGGAAATGATGGGTTGCGCCAGCGACCGAAAGGTGGAGAAGGGCCGCACGGTATGGGTGGCTCTGCGCATACCAGATGATATGATTTGCGGTCATGCTAACCAGAGTCGTATCACAAAGTTTAATATGAAGGACAAGGAGAATGTGCGCTACTCCAAGAACGTGGTCTCTTACGCCCGTAAGATGGGATGGTTCAAGGGTAAGGATGAGGACTTCAGTTATAATGCAGCCTATGCTGCTCCTGATTTTTCAGGTCGTCGTATCTGTGATGCACGTGTATGGAGTTTCTTCAACCGTTATGCCGATGGTATGGACCGTTATATCCCCTGGGCTGAAGGTCATGATGCTAACGCAGAGGTGATGCCTCTGTGGGTGAAGCCCAATAAGAAACTCTCTGTGCAGGATGTGGAAACGGCTATGCGCGACCATTTCGAGGATACACCATTTGCGCTGGATAGCGACATGGGCGGTGGTATCTGGGAAATGCCCTATCGTCCTACACCTCTTTATTATAAGGTGGATGGCAAGGAGTATTTCAATGAGCGTCCCGTATCTACACAGCAGGCCGGCTTTGTGTTTGTAAGTCAGATGCGTTCTTGGTTGCCACGTCAGATTGGTGGCTGTTTCTGGTTTGCCAATGATGATGGTAATATGGTACCTTTCACACCTGTGTATTGCTGTGCTACGAAGGCTCCCCGTCCTTACGACACACCAGGTGCTGATGAGCTGAACTTCTCCATGGACAATGCTTTCTGGGTACAGAACTGGGTGAGCAACATGGTTTATCCACGTTACTCTATGCTTTTCCCATCCTTGAAGGAGGTTCGCGACTCGCTGGATAATTCATATTTCCGTGCTCAGAAAGAGGTTGAGGATAAGGCGCTGACACTCGACGAGGCAGCACGTACAAAATATCTCACAGCCTATACAGCAGAGAAGGCTGAACAGATGTTGGCTCGTTGGCAGAAACTGGCTACTTATCTTATCGTGAAGTATAACGATATGACAGTTAAGCCAGAGGAGAATGGTCAGTTCACCCGTACAAAGTACGGACTTGGTGCTACGGTGAAGCGTCCTGGTTATTCTGAGAAGTATGCACGCGAAATCGTTAAGCAAACAGGTAAGAAGTTTGAGAAATAACAAGTGCGGTAGCCGCTCGAGCTCTGCTCGCTTTTACAAAGCTTCGCGACTAAAAGAAATTATTCACTATTCACTATTCACTTAGAAATATGGCTACAGTTGACGACAAGAAAGTGATTTTCTCAATGGTTGGCGTAAGCAAGACCATTCAGCAAAATCAGAAACAAGTTCTTAAGAATATTTACCTCAGTTTCTTCTATGGTGCCAAGATTGGTATCATCGGTCTGAACGGTGCAGGTAAGTCCACATTGATGAAAATCATTGCCGGACTGGACCAACAATATCAAGGCGACGTGGTATGGAGCCCCGGCTATAGCGTGGGCTACCTTCCACAGGAGCCACCTCTTAATGAAGAGAAGACCGTCAAGGAGAACGTGATGGAAGGCGTTCAGCATGTGTATGATGCATTGGCTGAATATGATGAGATTAATGTAAAGTTTGGTTTGCCGGAATACTATGAGGATCCTGATAAGATGGAGAAACTGATGAACCGTCAGGCTGAACTGCAGGACATCATTGATGCTACCGATGCATGGAACATGGACTCTAAACTGGACCGCGCCATGGCGGCACTTAACTGTCCTCCGGGCGATTGGAGCGTGAAGAATCTCTCTGGTGGTGAGCGTCGTCGTGTGGCGCTCTGCCGATTACTCCTTCAGAAACCTGATGTGCTGCTCCTCGATGAGCCTACCAACCATCTGGATGCTGAGAGTATCGACTGGTTGGAGCAACATCTGCAGCAGTATGAGGGTACGGTGATTGCCGTGACGCACGACCGTTACTTCCTGGACGATGTGGCTGAGTGGATTCTGGAATTGGATCGTGGTGAGGGTATTCCCTGGAAAGGTAACTACTCTTCATGGCTGGAACAGAAAAGTCAGCGTCTGGCGCTGGAAGAGAAGGCCGCCTCAAAGCGTCGCAAGACGTTGGAGCGCGAGCTGGAGTGGGTGCGTATGGCACCGAAGGCACGTCAGGCAAAGGGAAAGGCTCGTCTGAACTCATACGACAAGATGTTGAATGAGGAACAGAAACAGAAGGAGGAGAAGTTGGAGATCTATATCCCCAACGGACCACGTCTGGGTAATAAGGTTATTGAGGCTGTCCATGTGGCGAAGGCTTATGGTGACAAGACGCTGTTCAGCGACCTTAACTTCAGTCTGCCACCTAATGGCATCGTTGGTGTTATCGGACCTAATGGTGCCGGTAAGACTACTTTGTTCCGTCTTATCATGGGCTTGGAACAGGCTGATGCTGGCACTTTTGAGGTTGGTGAGACTGTGAAACTGTCATACGTTGACCAGCAGCATAAGGATATCGACCCGGAGAAGAGTGTTTATCAGGTTGTGAGCCAAGGTAACGAAACAATACGCATGGGCGGACGCGACATTAATGTTCGAGCTTATCTGAGTCGTTTCAATTTTAGCGGTGCTGATCAGGAGAAGAAATGCGGGGTGCTCTCTGGTGGTGAGCGTAACCGTCTTCACCTGGCTATCGCTTTGAAGCAGGAGGGCAACGTCTTGCTTCTCGATGAGCCAACCAATGATATTGACGTGAACACGCTGCGTGCGCTGGAGGAAGGTCTTGAAGCCTTTGCCGGTTGTGCTGTCATCATCAGTCACGACCGTTGGTTCCTGGATCGTATCTGTACGCATATCCTGGCTTACGAGGGCGATGGTAATGTCTTCTATTTTGAGGGTAACTACAGCGAATACGAGACGAATAAGGCTCAGCGCTTAGGACTGGAAGAGCCCAAACGTGTGCGCTATCGTAAGCTGATGGATGAATGATATCTTGAATAAGATGATAAGAAAAGCCCTGACTAATTCAACTAAGTCAGGGCTTTTAATTTATTGGTATTC
>CAMOGP010000143.1 GCA_946614175.1 uncultured Prevotella sp.
GATGGCTTTCTTCTTGAACAGGTCGTTGACTCTGGCTATATACTGCTGGGCTTCAGCCTCGCCATATTTCCACTTTACATAGTCTAAGGCAGTCATATCGCCCTTTTCTTCGTTGATACTCGATAGTTCTACAGTCAGCACAGAGAAAGCGTTGCTGGGGCTTTTGGCTTTGGGTATGATGTGTTCCTTGTCGAACTTACGATGGATGATAAGGTCAACCAAATCGACCTTGGTCTTAGAATAGAGTGTCTTGTAGCCGAGAGGTGCCAACTCCTTATATAATCTGTATTTCAGGATGTCGTTTTCGCTGACGTAGGTTACATGATAGCCTCTTTCGTTCAGCTGGTCGATGAGTTCCTGTCGGCACTTTGCTCGTTCGTTCTTATTATTCTCTATGTCCAGAGTCATTCGCCTTCGGCTTTCTGCGTTCTTGCTCAGGTCGCGTGCCAGTTCAATGCGTATCTCGTTGAATTGACCATACTCATCGCCATATTCGTCTATCAATCCGTTTACAACCGAAACCATCTGGTTAAGGACTCTTTCTACTAGCGGATTGCGCAGGCTATTATGAGGAATGGGTTGCAAGTAATGGTGCAAAACGCGGCTTTCGTTCTCTTCCTTGGTGATGGAACGCTTGGAGTGATTGTAACCTGCTTTTTCGCAGGCTTCATTATACTGATAACCCTCTTTCAGGAATGGTAGTAACTTTTGTATGGCTTTGGCGCTGAGGCTGCGATATCCATCGGGGAATTTAACATCTGCAATGATCTTGGCGTATTCATCGTTGTCGAAGCCGAAGAACTCCTTTACACGTTGCACAAGTTTGGCACTGCCTGAGCGTGAATTGTCGCCAGGGAAAGAATAGAGCAGATGCCACAACTTATAGTGAGGCTGCATGTAGATTTCAGGTCCTATCATGACTTCGCCATTCAGCGCTTCCGTCTTGTAACCCAAGCCTTCGAATACCTTGCATATAACATTAAGCACATCTTGTGCCTTCATCTTCTTGATGTCCAATATGTCGTGACCTGTCATTTCCAATATCTTCAGATATGCGCTCACCAGTCTGGCCTGAGTCTCGTTGCCAATGAGGGTGTCGAAGTTCAGGTCGTAGGTCTTGTTTTGTTTGCCAACAAGCAGTTTGATGGCGGCTGTTTTTGTCAGTTCCTTCCTAATAGACAGTTCTGCGGCCAGCATCTCCTTCTGTTCCAGCGTCAGAGTGTATTGCTCAAGCGTGGTGGTGTTGGTGAGAACGACATCATTCAGTCGCTGCCACATCCTGAATTCTTGGAATAAGGGCGACGATATGGGGCAGACTCTGCTACCTGTTGTTACAAGTTGCTTCTTGCCGTTTTTCTCAACCTCTATCTGATGACTCTCCAGTTCGCAAAAACTTAGGTCCTGTTTCTTGCTCTCTATGGGGCGTTGGAAGAAAATAATACGGTTCTTAATTTCCTTCTTTAGTTTGCGAGTTAGTTCTGGGTGGAATGCCATCTGCGTCTTCCAAATCTGCTCAAACTCATCCTCGTAGTCCTTGCGATAGAATGTCTGGCGCTTGATGCCTTTCAATGGATTGAGAGTCAGTTGGTTCATCAGGTATTGGCCAACGGTCTGATGGTTTTCAACCAACATATTGCTACGTCCTGTTATGGCAGCCAGATAGGCTCCCATATCCTCTATGTCGGTATCAGCTTCGCCCTTACGGCTGCTTTTATATCCGCGCTTTTTGTTAATCATGAGCAGTACCCTTGCCAGCTCGCTTAATGAGATTTCCTCACTTGCAGCCTTTGATCGCAACATGAGGGTTTCGTAGGTGGTTCCTTTGCCATCTTCACACAAGAGGGTATCGTCGTTGATGAAACCATTTTCGCGCAACAGAGCTATCAGGTCGGCACGTCTTTGTTTGTATCGCTGAAGATTACGATGGGCTCCACGTTTCTGCCGTCTCACCAGATTAGGTGAAACTGTGAGTCCCTTTCTGAACATCTCAATAGGCTTACCCTCTGATATCTTTCCCTTGGCGTTCTTATACGCAAAGTTGTCAAAGTCAACCTTGACAACATTCGAATCAATAATCCTTGATTGCTCGTTGTCGTTCTCTGCTTCTAATATCAGCGCCCAGCCGATACTGGCAATTCCCGGGTCTAATCCTAGTATAAATTTCATAGGGTAGCAGCAATTAAATAATGTCTTGCAAAGATAGTAAAAAGGCGACGTAATGAGATAAAAACAGCGTCAATTTTTAAAATAATTATAGTTTAGGATATGATTTGGCAATATTTTTCGTCGTTTTCTTTGTTCATTCTAAGAAAAAACGTATCTTTGCAGCACTAATTTGAGGTATTCACAATAAGGATTATTCCGTTGTGAACATTAAAGAGAGCCAAAGCTATTTCCTAATAGTGGCGGTTCTTTTTCTTTTGGGGTATTGTTACTCTCTATGTTTTGATAGCACAAATCTGTTCAGACTATCTTTATTTAGTTCTATAAACTCATTTCTGTGTGACTCTATGAATTTATGGGACATCTTCTGAATTAACTTTGGCAATAGTAATTCAAAGAGCTTTTGGGTTGATCCTATTGTGACTGTCAACAATGTGTTTAATTCGCCTATAAATGCTTTTTTGGTTTTTGCCAAGATGGCAAGGGGACGGGTACCTGCCATCTTCAGTCGTGGATGCACTCACGAGTTGAACACCATTACCCGAGACTTCTTTTCCGAAATAAATGGCTCAGTAGAGAAAAATGACGAGAAAGGGAGTCGTGGATATAAATCTTACAATCTTCCAACTTTACAAAGAGAAAAAACTTAGCGATATCACCCCTTATAGCTGAAATCATCGATTGAGCCGAGTGAATTCATGAATCGAGCTAGCTCAATCGATGAATTCACTCGAGTGACGTTTTTGGGGTATCGAGACGTAACATTTTCGTTTTTTGCATACTATATTAATAGAAAAGTATTACTTTTGCAAAACGAAAA
Organism: uncultured Prevotella sp.; assembly: GCA_946614175.1. Lineage (GTDB taxonomy): Bacteria > Bacteroidota > Bacteroidia > Bacteroidales > Bacteroidaceae > Prevotella. Next base: position 2,984 of record CAMOGP010000143.1, read on the forward strand.
GAATGTTATGAAACAGGATCAGATTGTAATCTATCAGACAGAGGATGGGCAGACACAGATTGATGTCCGTCTAGAGAATGAGACAGTATGGTTGACGCAGACTCAGATGGCTCAATTATTCAAGTCATCTCGTACGAACGTATTAGAGCACATCCTGCATATCTACGAAGACGAGGAACTGGAGAAAGAGGCAACATGTCGGAATTTCCGACAGGTTCGTCAGGAGGGCAAGCGTATGGTTAATCGTACGATAACAATGTACAATCTTGACATGATTATCTCCGTTGGTTATCGAGTCAATTCTAAACGAGGTGTGAAATTCCGTCAGTGGGCAAATAAGGTGCTCAAAGACTATCTGATAAAAGGCTACGTCGTGAACGAGCGCATCCGCAAGGAGCAGCTTGGTGAGCTGCGCCAATTGGTGCAGGTGGCCAGTCGTGCCATTAGCAATCAGAAGGTGGAGAAGACGGTTGAGAATCAGGACCTGCTGAATGTGGTGGTGGATTATACTTACGCCCTTGATACACTTGACAACTATGACTATGAACGTCTGACTATCGATAAGACTACAAGTCAGGAGAAGTTTCATGCCACTTATGATAATGCGATGGAGGAGATACAAATAAGCGAGCAAAATGCAAAAGGAAAGCTTGCTTTTCTTTAAAAAAGAATTGCTCCGTTTGTCTGGTTTCTAGGATTAATTCGTATCTTTGCGCCGTCATATGAAAAAGATTATTATAGCCATCGACTCCCTGAAGGGTTGTCTGACATCTACTGAAGCCAACAGGGCTGCAGCGGATGGCTTTGCCTTGTCTATGCCTGAGGCAGAGGTCGTCAGTATCCCCGTAAGTGATGGCGGCGAGGGCTGGCTGGAGGCATTCAAGGGTGTCCTTGGCGGAGAGGTAGTAGACGTGAACGTGAAGGATCCAATGATGCGAACCATCATAGCGCAGTATCTGGTGAAAGACGATACAGCGGTGATAGAAATAGCGAAGGCCAGCGGACTGACACTGCTCACGGCAGAGGAACGTAATCCTATGGTGGCAACGAGCTATGGCACAGGCCAGCTGGTGGCGGATGCTGTAAGGCGCGGTTGCAGGCATATTATCGTGGGGCTCGGTGGCAGCGCTACCAGCGATTGTGGTATCGGGATGCTACGGGCTATTATTGATGCCTTCGCCCGTCATGGCAGTTGGGATGATGTCAGGGAACTGAGCCATGTACATTTCACGATTGCTACTGACGTGACCAATCCGCTTTGCGGTGAGAAGGGCGCTGCACATGTGTTCGCGCCTCAAAAGGGAGCAACACAGGAACAGGTGCTTGCCCTCGATGCACGAGCCCGTCGTTTTGCGGAAGTCTCATCCAGGCACATGGGCTACGACCGCCAGGATATGCCAGGAGCCGGTGCGGCGGGCGGCTTGGGCTATGCTTTCCTGCAATATATGAATGCTGAATGCCGTTCGGGTATTGACCTGTTGCTTGACAGCGTCCACTTCGATACTTTATTACAAGATGCCTCGCTGGTCATTACGGGCGAGGGCTCTGCTGATCGTCAGACGCTGATGGGTAAACTGCCCTTCGGCATCTTGCAGCGAGCAAAGAAACACCATGTACCCACCTGGCTGATAGCTGGTTGCATTAGTGATCGTGAGGCGTTGCTCGATGCAGGTTTTGAACGTGTAGAATGCATCAATCCGCCTGACGTACCGCTTGACGAGGCCGTGAAGCCAGAAACCGCCAAGCGACATATTCGTGAACTCTTTTTAGGTGGGATTATATCTGACTGAATAGGAACTGCTGACTCTGGTACTCCCAACGAACGATTCCAAAGCGGATAAGACGGGCTAACAGTGTGATGACTTTTGGACGGGGCAATCGCGAAGCACGGACTATTTGATTCAGAGTCCGCTCTCCCTCTAAGGCATTAAGCAATTGTTTCACGGAGTCATTGTAGGTCATTATGACGCCCTGCGGCTTTTGCTGTTCACGCCAAAGAGCCAGATGAACAGGCGAGGCAACGATGTTCTCATCGGAAATGCGGATATAGGCGCGTTTATGTTCCCCCTCTGAGGTCGGAACATCTGCTTTCAGAAAATCTTCATCCAGTGCGCATATGGGTTTCTTGTCTGATGGTGGGACGGTGGCAATGACAATGGTCCTGCCTTCTACATGATATGTATCGAACTTGATACTCGCCTCAGGCTTGCAGTATTTGTAGGCTGCCTGGTGCATCATATAAATCTCTTCTTCCGAGCGCACCCCAGCCAGATGACCGTCGTCGCGCACGCCAATGAGTAGGCGGCCACCATCAGTATTGGCAAAAGCCGACACTGTTTTTGCCAATTTGCATGCATCTGCAACACGATATTTGAAGTCTTGCTGCTGGTGTTCGCCTTCGCGAATGAGGCTGAGAAGATAATGCTTGTCGTCCATTTGGACTGCAAAATTACACAAATAATCCGAAGAATCACGCTCTTTGAGGCAAAAAAAAGCGTGCAACCTTTTGGATGCACGCCTTCATTATTGTCATATGTGGTATTTACTTCACCTCCTCGAAGTCGGCATCCTGAACGTCGTCGTTTGGATTTGACTGAGTCTGCTGACCACCCTGGTACTGCTGCTGACCTGCATCGGCACCGGGCTGACCTGCACCTGCCTGAGCGTACATCTTTTGAGATGCAGCGTTCATCACTTGATTCAGGTTGTTCATTGCTGTGTCGATGGCAGCGATGTCACCAGACTTGTGGGCCTCCTTCAACTGATTAACAGCAGCCTCTACGTTAGCCTTGTCGGCACCCAGCTTGTCACCATTCTCGTTGAGGAAGGTCTCAGTCTGAAAAATCATAGAGTCGGCCTGGTTCATCTTGTCGATGCGCTCACGCTCCTTCTTATCGTTCTCGGCATTAGCCTCTGCCTCAGCCTTCATGCGGTTGA
>CAMOGP010000144.1 GCA_946614175.1 uncultured Prevotella sp.
AGCCGAAAGCTTCGAGCACACTCATCCAGAATCCTGCAGAAAGCGACGAGTTTAACGATACGAAACTGGGACTCCAGTGGCAATGGCACGGCAACTACGATGAAAAGTTTGGTACTGCCACCGCCTTTGGCTGCTATCGTATCTACACATATAAGATGTCTGATGTAAGAGGTCAGAAGGAAGATGTTTCACCCAACCTTTGGGAGGTGCCCAACATGCTCCTTCAGAAGACACCTGCCGATGAGTTTACAGCAACGGCGAAGATACGCTTCACCTCGAAGGCCGACGGACAGATGGGAGGTCTCATCATGATGGGACTCGACTATTCAGCAATCGCCGTGAAGCGTGTAGGCAAAGCATTCCAACTGATACAACTCACCTGCAAGGATGCCGATAAAGGCAAGCAGCAGACAGAGACCGTGCTGGCCACGCTGAAACCCACGGCAGAAGACAAGACAGACTATAAGCCTGGTATCCACGAAGATATCTACCTGCGCCTGCAGGTGACCAATGTCGAGGCAGGTGCTGCCCACGGCGGCAAACCTATGGTGCAGTTCTCCTATAGTCTGAACGGCAAGAAATTTCAGAATTGCGGCGAGTTATTCAAGATGCGTCAGGGCAAATGGATTGGCGCGAAATTCGGTTTCCTCTCTGTAGAGACCAACGCTAAAACAGATCGCGGATGGGTGGATGCCGATTGGATAAGAATCACGAAAAAGTAAAAAAGTAAAAAGGTAAAAAAGTAAAAAACAAGACCTAAAAACCTAGGACCTGAAAAAATGAAGGAAACAATTCTTTTGGCTACCGTCCTACTGACGGCATGCCTGCAGATAAAGGCACAGACACTTGCCACGGAATACAAGGGTACCGCCAGCGGCAATCCCATCAGCGGAAGTGTGTTCTGTGCAGATCCCACCGCTATTGAATACAACGGCCGCCTCTACGTCTATGGTACCAACGACCACCAGCAGTATATCAAGAACGGTAAGACGGGCAGCAATGGCTATGGTAATATCAAGTCGCTGGTCGTTTTCTCAACCGATGATATGGTGAACTGGACCTTCCACGGCACCATCGACGTGAGTAAGGTATGCACCTGGGCAGGACAGTCATGGGCCCCCTCAGCCGTATGGCGCGAGAAAGAGAATAGCAATGGCACAAAGACAAATGAATTTTATATCTATTTCGCCAATGGAGCCGGCAGCGTAGGTGTGATGAGAAGCACGAAGTCACCCCTTGGTCCGTTTTCCTCGCCTCTTAGTCAGCCCATGATACGTCACGGCATGGCTGGCGTCGATCCCTGTAACTGGCTGTTCGACCCAGGTGTGGTGATCGACTCTACAGGCACGGCATGGATTGCTTTTGGAGGCGGAGACCCACAATCGTCGGGTTCCAAGTTATGGCCTGGCAACTCGCGCATAGCAAAGCTAAAATCCTCGATGACAGCCCTCGACGGTGCTGCCGTGAATATGCCTGCCCCCTATCTCTTTGAGGCCAGCGAACTGAATATCATCGGCGGGCGGTTTGTCTATACTTATAACACTTCCTGGGGCGACCGTCCCAACTGGAACAGCTACGAGAAACGCAACGGACTGGCAGCCCCCTCGGCCTGCAGCATGTGCTATATGGTAACAGACACGCCACTGGATCCTGACTCATGGGAATACCGTGGTGAGTATGTGCCCAATGAAGGCAGTTTCAGCAGTCTGGGCGCCGACTACGGTAATAACCACACCCACCTGCATAAATTTAATGGCGAGTACTACCTCTTCTATCATGGCAATGTGCTTGAGAAGACGATGAAGAGCAAGAATGCCATGAACAGCAGCGCCTCTGGTTTCCGTTCCCTCTGCGTCAACAAACTGACAGTGAACGAAGAGACGCAGAAGTTGAATAGAATCAACATGACCAAGACTGGCACGAGTGCCATCAAGAGTATGGATCCATACACACTGCAGCAAGCCGAGACAATGTCAACCTCTGGTGGCGTGAACTATGAAGACTTCAAGAATATCAAAAGCGTATCCAAGAGTTCGCTGGGCAATGATGCCTCTGAGAATCTGTATGTCAAGATGGCTGCAGGCGCATGGACAATGGTCCGCAAGGTGGACTTTGGCACAAACGGTGCCCGCCAGTTCACAATGAGGGCGCGAGGCACAGGTAAACTGGAGATTCGTATTGACAGCAAGACAAAGGCTGCAGCAGCCACAGTTGAATTCTCGTCAACCTCGTTTCAGGATTTTACCATCGACCTGGACCCTGCCCTTTTCAAGAAAGTACACCACCTCTATTTCGTTTTCACCGAATCCACCAATGCCCAGTTTGACTCCTGGCAGTTTGTGGAGTACGACCCCACAGGTGTTTTCGAGATTGAGACGACAGAGAATATACCGGCAGAGAAGCAATTCTTTGACCTCAGCGGACGCCGCCTGCAGAGAAACAATAAGCATCGCGGCATCGTTATAGAACAATATATGGACAAAAACGGTACGAAGAAAGTACGTAAGCATCTTTAGTTAAAGACAATATATGCAAGCAATCATTTTAGCGGCTGGTATGGGTCGCAGGTTAGGAGAATATACGAAGGACAATACAAAATGTATGGTTCAAGTCAATGGCGTGCGCCTTATTGACCGTCTCTTGGAACAGCTATCCAAACAGTCCTTAAATCGTGTCATCATCGTTATAGGTTATAAAGGTAAGGAGCTACGTGAGTATATTGAATCAACATATCTCTCGACTCTTACCTCCAAACAGTCAACCCTGCAGATAGAATTTGCCGAGAACCCCATCTACGACAAGACCAATAACATCTACTCACTAGCGCTGGTCAAGGACAAGCTTCAAGAGGACGATACATTACTCATTGAGAGCGACCTCATCTTCAGCGACCGAATCATCCCCATGATTGCCGAGAATCCCTATCCGAACCTCGCCCTTGTGGCTAAATACGAGACATGGATGGACGGCACGATGGTACGTCTCGACGATGATCAGAATATTGTGAACTTCATCTCGAAAGACGCGTTCGACTATAGCGAGGTGGATGCTTATTATAAGACAGTCAATATTTACAAACTTTCACGACAGTTCTCACAGCAGAAATACGTGCCCTTCCTCGATGCCTACACTAAAGCCGTTGGCAACAATGAGTACTATGAAAACGTGCTCCGCATTATCTCGCTCCTGAATAACCACGATATGAAGGCCCTGCCCATAGGCAATGAGAAATGGTATGAGATAGACGACAAACAGGATCTTGACATTGCCGAGGCGCTCTTTGCCGATGAGAAAGACGTGCTACGCAAATACTATGGTCGCTATGGTGGGTTCTGGCGCTTTCCTCAGATGCTCGACTTCTGCTATCTGGTGAATCCTTATTTCCCCAGCAAACGCATGAAGGATGAGCTGCGTGCCAACTTCGATACCTTGCTTACAGAATACCCATCAGGCATGAAAGTAAACACGCTCATTGCCAGCAAGAGTTTTGGCGTCAGCGAACCTTATATTGTGCCTGGAAACGGTGCCGCAGAACTTATTAAAGTATTGATGGAGGATACGCTAGGCAGAACTGGTTTCATCCGTCCCACATTTGAAGAGTATCCTAACAGATATGACAAGAACCAGCAAGTAACCTTTGAGCCGAAGAACGCCACCTATCGCTATACGGCCGATGACCTTATGGCGTACTTTGCTGATAAAGAGATTCAACAGCTCATGGTCATCAACCCCGACAACCCTTCAGGCAATTTCATTCCCAAGAACGACATCCTGCGCCTGGCTCAGTGGTGCGAAGAAAGGAATATCCGACTCATTGTCGATGAAAGTTTCGTTGACTTCAGCGAGAACTACGCCAATAATTCTCTTTTGTGTGATGAGATTCTGGAGGCTTATCCCCACATGGCTGTGATGAAGAGCATCTCGAAAAGCTACGGCGTACCTGGCCTCCGTCTTGGCATCCTCTGTTCTGCGGATAAAAAACTCATCGCACGTATAAAGAAAGAAGTGAGCATCTGGAATATGAATTCCTTTGCCGAGTTCTTCATGCAGATTTACAACAAGTACGAGAAGGACTACCAGCGCGCCTGCGATAAGTTCGTAGCAGAACGTGCAGACTTCGAACAGCAGTTGCGCCAGATTCCATTCTTCCATATTATGCCCTCGCAGGCAAACTATTTCCTTTGCGAGGTATTGCCTCCTTATAAAGCCAGCGAGATAGTCATCTATATGCTCAAGCAGCATAATATCCTCACGCGCGACTGCAGTCTGAAACCAGGTCTCGACCCTACGAAGCAATACATGCGCATCGCCGTGCGCGACCATGAGGACAACGCACGATTAATAGAAGGACTCAAAACATTTAGAAAATGAGAATCTGCATCTGTGGAGGTGGTAACCTAGGACATGTTGTTGCAGGCTTCGTAGCAGCACAAAGCCAATACGAAGTATGTCTGCTGACGCGCCAGCCAGAGCGTTGGAGCGAAACCCTAACTATCGAGGCGCCAGAGGATACTACTTACGTAAGCAGACTCAGTGGCATCTATAGCAATGCACGAGAAGCAATCAGCGATGCCGATATCGTATTGCTATGCCTGCCAGGCTATGCCATTCGCGATACCCTCCTGCAGATTCGTGACTTCTTGAAACCCGATGCCGCCGTAGGTTCTGTAGTCAGCAGCACTGGCTTCTTCTTCCAAGCCATAGATATATTATCACCCACTCAGCCGCTCTTTGGATTTCAGCGCGTACCATTTATCTCGCGCATCATCAACTACGGGCACAGAGCCCGTTTGATGGGATATAAGAACTGTTTGGAATTAGCCATTGAGCATACCGCCCAACCAGAAAAACTGAGAGACACCCTGTCTGACATGTTACGCACCCCTATCCATCTATTGCAAAGTCATTATGAGGTCAGCCTCTCTAACAGCAACCCGCTACTCCATCCCTCACGTCTCTATTCTCTTTGGAAAGATTGGCATCCTGGCATCATCTATGACCGCATACCCATGTTCTATGAAGAGTGGACAGAAGAGGCTGCCCAACTCTATATCAATATGGATAACGAACTGCAAACCTTGCTCACGAAATTGCCCGTCAGCAAAGGTAGCATAGCCACCGTTCTCGACTATTACGAAAGCACAGATGCGCCCTCTTTGGCTCGCAAATTGCGTAGCATCGAAGCATTCAAAGGTATTCCTGCGCCTATGAAAGAAACGGAAGGTGGATTCATTCCCGACTTCCACAGCCGTTACTTCACAGAGGATTTTCCCTATGGACTCGCTTTCGTACATCGCCTAACTCATGAGAAAGGCGTCTCCTCGCCCACCATTGACCGCATATATGAGTGGGGATTAGGAAACATTACTTGAAAAGAAATAACATTTATATATATTGAAAGAATAATGAAAAAACTACACCTATTCTGTTTAGGCAGCACTATATTCTTTATGTCTGCCATTGCCCACGCACAAGGTACCCATGTGATGCATGTTGCTACTAAATACGGAGAAACCACTTTTGACACAGAGACTGTTGACAGTGTCTATTTCAATTATGAAGATGGCCAACAGACAACCCTCACAATGGAAAGTATCAAAGTATTCCAAGAGCAACAGAATATGTATCCTTCCGACCTCTTTACCCAGTCGCTTATTATGTGCCACAGAGGACTTGGAGGATTCCCTGAGAATACAAAAGAAGCATTAGAAGCAGCTATAAAGGTGGGCTATAAAATGGTGGAATGTGACATTGCCCGCACCAAAGACAACGTTTTTGTTTTAC
>CAMOGP010000145.1 GCA_946614175.1 uncultured Prevotella sp.
AAAAAATAAAAAAACAATGAAAAAGATTTTTTCAATTGCGCTGATGGCTGTAGCAGCCCTAAGCGCCAACGCACAAAACATTCAGTTGCACTACGACTTCGGACGCAACCTCTACAGCAATGAAGAAGGCGACCGTCAGAAGGTCACCGTCACCCTGGAACAGTTCAAGGCCGACGACTGGGGTTCATGGTACTATTTCTTTGATGTGGACCTCACCAACGAGACCACACGCAGCATCTATACCGAGATCTCGCGCGAGATAAACCTGGGCAAGAACCTGCCCCTCGCAGCCCACGTAGAGTACGATGGCGGTCTGTGGCATGCTCCTGCCATCGGCAACGGAAGCTACCAGCAGGCTGGATTGGCAGGTATTGCCTACAATGGCCACAATGCCGACTACTCAAAGACTTGGTCTGTGCAGGCCCTCTACAAGCAGTTTCTCAAGAGCTACGAGGGCACACACTCGTATGCCAGCTTCCAGCTGACAGGTGTGTGGGGACTGAACTTCCTTAACAACAAACTGACCTTCTCTGGTTTCCTCGACCTGTGGCGTGGCGAGAAGGGCGGCAACTACGCTCCCAGCGAGCAGGGTCACGGCATGTTGGTGCTGCTCACCGAACCACAGTTGTGGTACAATGTGAACAAACACCTCTCTGTGGGTACGGAGGTTGAAATCAGCAATAACTTCATCGTTAACTACTACAACGACAAGACGTTCTTTGTCAACCCCACCCTCGCTGTGAAGTGGAACTTATAAAGTCAAGCTCAATAAGCAATAAAAATCACGCCTGCCACATGTCTGTGACAGGCGTGATTTATTCTGCAAAAAAAGTCATTATTGATGTTCTTTTTTCTCCTTACCATGAACACTCTTAACCTTCATGCCCAATTTGCCTGGCAAAACAGCATTCAGCGTCACACCGACAATAGCAGAAAGAGCTAGACCTGAGAAATGGATGGGACCAATGTTCACGTTGTCATCGGCTCCATATTTTACGCCGATAGCAATCACCAGAATCAAAGCTGCCACAAACACGTTGCGTGAAGAGTTGAAGTCCACGCTGTCTTCCACCAAGTTGCGCACACCCACAGCCGATATCATACCATAGAGAATCAGACTCACGCCACCTATCGTGGCAGCAGGCATCAAACCTATCAGGCAGGCAAACTTAGGACAGAACGACAGCAGGATGGCGAAGCAGGCAGCCAAACGAATCACGGCAGGGTCGAACACCTTCGTGAGGTTCAGCACCCCCGTGTTCTCACCATACGTAGTATTGGCAGGAGCACCAAAGAGCGATGCTATGGCTGTGGCCAGTCCGTCGCCCATCAGGGTGCGATGCAATCCCGGTTGCTTCAGGAAGTCCTTGCCCACGGTAGAAGAGATGGCACACATATCGCCAATATGCTCCATGATGGTGGCAATGGCGATAGGCATGATGGCGATAATCGTAGAGATCAGGAACGTGGTGTCCAGATTGTCAAACACGGCCAGTGCGGTCTGCTCTCTGCTGAATGGCAGTCCAATCCATGCAGCCTCGCTCAGCGACGAGAAATCCACCTCGCCCATGGCTACGGCCGTGAGATAACTCACCACCACACCCAGCAGAATGGGGATAATCTTGATGATACCCTTGCCACACACACTGGCTATAATCACCGTAGCCAACGCCACGATAGCCAGCGGCCAGTTGGTGGTACAGTTCTGGATGGCGCTGCCCGATAGCACTAGTCCGATGGCGATAATCATCGGTCCTGTGACTAGAGGCGGGAAGAAGCGCATTATCTTCTCAACGCCAAACGACTTGATGAGACCGGCCATCACGAAATAACACAGTCCGGCAAAGAACACGCCGATGCAGGCATAGTCCAGGGCCAGCGTCTCCGTCATTCCCTGCTCCACGCCCAACGCCTTCACCGACATATAGCCGCCCAGAAAGGCAAACGAAGACCCCAGGAAGGCAGGCACTTGCAACTTGCTGACAAGATGGAACACCAGTGTGCCGATACCAGCAAACAGCAGTGTTGACGACACGCTAAGACCTGTCAGCACGGGCACCAGCACGGTGGCGCCAAACATGGCAAACAAGTGTTGAACACCCAGGATCACATACTTAGGCATGCCCAGTTTCCTAGCATCTGTAATGCCCTCTTTCTCTACAATTTCCTTCATCTGATTATTGTTTAAATTTTCCGTCTATGGTATAATTTTTCTGCAAAGGTAATCATATAATTGAAAATATCCAAGTCTCAGGCGCAAAAATTCAGAGTCAGTTCGCCATTCACAACGCTTGTGGCTGGTTCTACATGTAAGGATATTTACAGTAAAAGTTCATACGAAAAGTCGCACTTTCAATATTCGAAAGTAGAGAATAATATGCTCATTATTCAACACAGGGTGTAACAGGTGACCCCAAATCACGTTAAATTCTCTCCAAATCTTATCATTGATTGAAAAAAAATATGTATCTTTGCACCCAATTATGGCCGTAGCAAACCTGATAACTAAGAATAGCAACGAGCATCAGTTCTCGTTCGAGGTACTGCCCCCTCTGAAAGGGACGGGCACGGATAAACTTTTTGCCGATATCGCAAAGCTTTGTGAGTTGAATCCTGCGTTCATCAATATCACGACGCATCACAGCGAGTATGTGTACAAGGAACTGAGTGATGGACGCTTTGAGCGTCAGCGCATGCGTATGCGCCCTGGCACCATCGCCGTGGCAGCAGCCATTCAACAGCGGTTCCATGTTCCAGTGCAGCCCCACGTGATTTGTAGTGGTGCCACGATAGAGGATATAGAATATGAACTGCTGGACTTGCAGTTTCTGGGCATCACCGACCTGTTGCTGCTGAGAGGCGACAAGGCGAAGGAGGACCGCGTGTTTACACCTACACCGGGCGGTCATGCCCACACCACCGACCTGATTCGTCAGGTGCAGCGCTTCAACGATGGATTCTTTGCCAATGGTGAGGCCATAAAGAACCCTGGGGCGAAGTTTGACATCGGCGTGGCCTGCTATCCCGAGAAACACGAGGAGGCTCCCAATCTGGATATGGATATGCAGTATCTGAAAGAGAAGCAGGACCTAGGTGCGCAGTATGCTGTAACACAGCTGTTCTATGACAACGAGAAATACTTTGCTTTCGTGGAAAAAGCGCGCCAAATGGGTATCACCATTCCCATTATCCCAGGTATCAAACCGCTGGCAAAGTTGAGTCAGCTCAGTGTGGTGCCACGCACTTTCCACTGCGATATTCCTGAGGCACTGGCCCGCGAAATTGTGAAATGCAAAACGGATGCCGACGCTCGCAAGTTGGGCGTGGAGTGGACCGTAAAACAGTGTCAAGAACTGTATGCCCATGGTGTCAACGACATCCATTTCTATACCGTGGGTGCCGTGGATAGTGTGGTGGAGATAGTTAAGGAGTTAAGGAGTTAAGAATTAAGAGTTAAAGGAGTTAAGACGATAGACTGATGAAATTCAGTGAGGTGATAGGACAGGAGGAGGTGAAGGAGCGCCTGGTGCAGATGGTCGAAGAAGGGCGTCTGCCGCATGCTATCATGCTCTGCGGACCCGCGGGCACAGGAAAGATGGCGCTGGCGGTGGCTTTTGCTTCTTATCTGCTGGGCGAGGATAACGCAATGATACAGAAGCTGGCTCATCCAGATCTGCATTTTACGTTTCCCACCATCAAACTGCCCTCAATGAGTGCTGACCATAAGCCCGTGAGCGATGATTTCAGTCACGAGTGGCACGACCTCATCGTCAAGGGACCCTATTTCACGTTTGACCAGTGGCTCTGTGAGATGGGCGCTGAGAACCAGCAGGCTATCATCACCGCTGGCGAGAGCGACGACCTGGTGCGCAAACTCAGCCTGAAGTCCAGTCAGGGGGGCTACAAAGTGAGCATCATCTGGCTGCCCGAGCGCATGAACATAGAATGTGCGAACAAACTGCTGAAACTCATAGAGGAACCACCCACACAGACAGTGTTCATCATGGTGTGCGAAGACCCCGACAGACTGCTGGAGACCATCCGCAGCAGAGTGCAGCGCATCGATGTGAAGAAACTGCCCGACGAGACTATCCGACAGGCGCTCATTGAGCGTAGGGGCATCGACGAGAATGCGGCGCAGCGCATCAGCCGACTGGCCAACGGGTCGTGGCTAAAAGCGATGGAGCTGCTGACTGTAGGCACAGAGAACGAACAGTTCTTTGACCTCTTTGTGATGCTGATGCGACTGGCTTACCAGCGAAAGGTGCGCGAGCTGCGCAAATGGAGCGAGACACTGGCTAACTTCGGCCGTGAGAAGCAGAAACGCTTTCTGTTGTATATCCTGCGCATGCTGCGCGAGAACTTTATGTACAACTTCCACCAGGAAGAATTGGTGTATATGACGCAGGACGAGGAGAACTTTGCCAGAAATTTTTCCCGTTTTATCAATGAGGCGAATATACTGCCGCTCTACGACCTGACCAATGTGGCTATACGTGACATCGGTCAAAATGCAAATAGCAAGATAGTATTTTTCGACTATGCACTCAAAATGATTGTATTGCTGATTCAAAAATAATATACATGGAAGAAAAACAAAGAACATACGAGATACGAACCGGTTGTGACCGTGGACTCTGCAGAGCAGCCGTGGGCCGACAGGACCGCCAGTTGAACACATACGACTGGCTGGCCGATGTACCAGGCAATCAGGAGACGACCGACCTCGTGGAGGTGCAGTTCAAGCACACCCGCAAGGGCTACTACCACAATGTAAACAACCTGCCCCTGAAGAAGGGCGACATCGTGGCTGTGGAGGCTAGTCCTGGTCACGACATCGGTGTAGTCACGCTGACAGGACGACTGGTGACACTGCAGATTAAGAAGGCTAACCTGAAAAGTGCTGATGACATCAAGCGCATCTACCGACTGGCCCGCCAAGTAGATATGGAGAAATATCAGGAGGCAAAGGCGCGCGAGCACGAAACGATGATTCAAAGTCGTGAGATTGCCAAGAACCTGGGGCTGGACATGAAGATTGGCGACGTGGAGTATCAGGGCGACGGCCAGAAGGCTATCTTCTATTATATTGCCGACGAGCGCGTGGACTTCCGTCAGTTGATTAAGGACCTGGCTGCAGCTTTTCATGTGCGCATCGAGATGAAGCAGATTGGCGCTCGTCAGGAGGCTGGACGCATTGGTGGAACAGGTCCCTGCGGACGTGAGTTATGCTGCGCCACATGGATGAAGAATTTTGTCTCTGTAAGCACGGGCGCAGCTCGCTATCAGGATATCTCACTGAATCCGCAGAAGTTGGCTGGCATGTGCGCTAAGCTGAAATGTTGTCTGAACTACGAGGTGGACGACTATATGGAGGCTGGCAAGGTGCTGCCCAACCGTGATGTGGTGCTCCAGACACTCGACTCGGATTACTATTATTTCAAGGCGGATATCCTGGCTGGACTGGTCACCTACTCTACGGATAAGCGCATCGCGGCTAACCTGGAGACAATCACGGCCCAGCGTGCCAGGGAGATTATCGAGATGAACAAGCACGGACAGAAACCTGCCGACTTGCAGCCTGACGAGGAGAAAATCAAAAAGCAGCAGGAGAATGCACCTGTGGACTTGCTGGCTGGTGATGATATCCACCGCTTTGATAAGGCTAAGAAGAAAAAGAAGAAAAAGAAACCTCAGAGACCTAAGGGGGAACAACCCAACGGTGGACAACCCAACGGTG
>CAMOGP010000146.1 GCA_946614175.1 uncultured Prevotella sp.
TTGCAGATTTATGTGGTCAATTCACCGTCCGATGAAAATCGGAACGGGTAGTGAGTTTCCCGATACTGTGTGACGGGAGGGGACTGGTGTGACGGGAGGGGACTGGTATCTGTCATTTCTACTTTGCTTGTGTCATACAGTATCTGTCCCTACGTCATATGCCGCATTTAGCGCCATTGTACGTGAGCCAGTGGACTCAGAGATCATACAAAAGGATTCTGACACCATGCAAAAGACCATGCAAAAGACCATGCAAAAGGATGCTAAAACCATACAAAAGGCCATACAAAAGGCTCTTGAAGAACGTGGTATCACTATTACAGACTTGCAAATGAACATACTGGTCTTTTTCTATCTCAATCCTACGGCGACACGTAATGATTATATTTCATCTGACAGTAATATTTCAGAAGGTGGTACAAAATCCAGTATTGCCCGCCTTCAGGAATTGGAACTACTAAAACGTAAGGGCGGGAAAAAGAATGGTGAATGGATTGTTGATATAGGCACATTCTAGATTTTATTCAAAAACAGGGCAACTTTTTTTTGATTATCTGCTAAAAAATGAGTACCTTTGTAGTCACAAAAAAAAGATTGTTTATGCCAAGGAAAAATAGTGGAATGTGGTATGAGGTTCACCCAACGCCAGTGAAGGGCGAGGACGGGAAGAACCTGGTATATGTGCGTCCGAAGAGCGGACAGAAACTGACGATGAAAGAGCTGGAAGAGAAGTGCGAGGACTATAATACCTTACGATACGGCGAGCTGAGCCGTGCCTTCGATGCTTTTATCCGAGTGGCAGGCCGCTTTCTGGCTGAGGGCTACCGCATTGAGACACCCATAGGCTCGTTTGCCCCAAAATTGTCGCTGACCAAACAGGTGACAGACGCCAGTGAGGTGAAAGACCGCGACGTCAGACTGGAAGGCGTGGAGTATAACCCCGGCAAGCTGTGGGACAGGGAAATACAGAAGTGGATGGACGGATTCCGTCGATGGCAGAATGCAGATACACAGGAGATTCTGGCCGACAAAGAGAAGTTGGAGCAGGTGATGAGGGAGTGCATCCAGCGACATCACGGCTACATTACCGCCGGCATGTTTTCACGCGCATCCGGACTGACGCTCTATTCTGCCCGCAAGCAACTGAACGAGTGGACCAAGGGCGAGAATCCAAAACTGCTGATGACACCTCGTGGCAAGGAGCATATCTATACTGAGATATGATGGCAGAGGGCTTTAGGAGCATCACACAAAAATTCTGCGATTCAAATCGGGTATAGACGCACAGTCATTTGACTACAGGCGCACAGACGTTTGGGTATAGGCAAATGATGGAAAGTGTACGTTTCTTCCCTTGTTATCCAATGGATTTTTCCCTGCAAGAACTAATCCTGCCCCCTGTTGCAACTAGTGTTTTCAACTCCAATTAGCATTTGGAAATCAGCAGAAACGGTCACATGGTCACAGCTGTGACCATGTGACCGCAGAGAATAGGAAACACCAATATAACAACAATAACATATTGATTTACAATCAATTGCAGACAAATACATCACACCATAACGACTAAATGGTCACATGGTCACAGCTGTGACCATGTGACCGTACAATAAGATATGACTACAGAAGAAATCAAGAAAATCGTTGACGACGAACAAGCAGAACAACTGACCACCCTCATCTGCCGTCATTGGGAAGTGGCCACGCAAAGACTCAGCACACTGGCCCAGGAAATAACAGACGGGATGGACACCTGCACAGAGGCAGAAATCTATGCTGCCCTGATGCGCATGCAGCGTGCGGTAATGGCCCTCATGGAACTCAACAAGATACCCACAGCATTACTGTTTTCAGATTACCTGGACCGCATCAACAAGACCGTATCAAACACCAGCATACGCCAGTCAGTCATCATGTTGGTGCAACAACTGTTGGGTAGCACAACGGTCCACAAACAAGAGTCGACGTTCTTCGACACGCTCATCCAGATGATGAAGCAACAAATGGCATTGCCTACAGAACAGCAGGAGACCATCCGGCAGAAAATATCGCCCATGCAGCATATCATCGGCATATTTGCCCAGCACCTGGACCCAGAGGATCTGATGATGATGCTACAAGTTATCCAGAGCATCAACACAGAAGGCAACACAGAGAATCAGGAAGAGGCCACAAGTCATATTCAAGACATGCGTCAGGCCTTGGAAGCACTCGACAGCCAGATGGGCGAGAGTCTGCAGGTGATGCTCGCAGAATTGCTGATACTGATCATGCTGCCCAGTATGATGGTCAGTATGATTCAGCAGCGCCGAACAAACAGCAAGGCTATGGCCCATCTATTTAATAAGGTACTCATGCGGGTACGCGAAAGCAACACATGGTGGAACTATTGGAAAGAGCATCGCGAGACACTCCGCGTGGTCAGCGACAGCAGTTCGTGGTGCGATATCATGACAGCCCAGCGCACCAAGGAGCGTGCAGCATTGGGACAGGTGCCCGGCGGACTGTTTGCCAAATGGACCACAGACCGCGAGGCCTTTGATGAAGCCTTTCTGGATACCCACCTCGACGACGACACCCTGCGCCACTTCATTTTCCATCTGGCCACCCTGTCGGAGATTGCCAGAGAGCTGGATCCCACCAGTAAGTTTGGCGACGAGCAACTGGTGATGGACGACCTGCAGCGCGTAGGCGACGCCGTGATGGAGGCAGCCCGTCAACTGGATAATCTGGTAGATAAAGCCTGGTATCCCCATTATGAAGCGATGTGGCAGGAACTGATTCAAGACGAAAACATCTTTGCCCACCTGAAAGTGACACGCAAAAGTCCCCACAACAACCTGTTTACTGCACGTTTCTTCTGTCACCTGGTGGGAGAAATGAAAAAAAGTGCAGTCTTCGGCACCCATTCCGATGGTGATTTGGCCGAAAAACTGACTGAGAAGCCCTCTGTGGGCACGTTCAGAAAGAATATTCAGGAAGGTATGGGCGGAGAAGCACAGGATATACAAAATATTTTCAACGCTATCTACCAGAAACACAACCGGTTAGCACATCCCATGAAACAATTGCACTCTTAGCGAAAACATCCCACTTTTAAGGTGCAAAACCCCTTGTGACCTTTGCCGCCGCTATGATACAAATGGCATCATCATTTAGCGGCAAGCCTCGCAAGGCGAGCATGGCTGCTTATCGTCAACTGCTGGCGAAGAATCACGTGGAGGAAATCCTTCAGGACGTGAAGCAGAACAACCGTTTGGATCGCAAGAAGGAACTGCCCGTATGGCTTCCCCTTGCACAGAGTTTTAACAATGGTACGCGCAAGGCTGAAGATGCAGTGCCCTCAGGACTCTTCTACCTCGACATCGACGAGAAGGGACTGACGGAGCAACTCTGGCAGAAGGTGCAGGACGAGAACCTCATTGAGGAATATCGTATCGTCTATTTCGCCGAGAGTGCAGGCGGCGGCACCCACATCTGGGCTTGGCGTACCCCAGGCGCCACCATCGAGGAGGATATCCAGAAGCTGGCCTCCCGACTGGGTGTCAGCTACGACTCGCACGTCACCGACCTGGCCCGCTGTTGCTTCATGGTCAGCGAGAAGTATGTAAAGTTGCTGGATCCAATAGTGTTTGAGGAACAGCCTTCGTCACCTAAGTTAGGGGACAACAGGGGTCTGAACGAGGAATCACCTCTTACAGAAAAGAACGAAAACGGCTCTGAAACTTGTTCAGACCCCCAACCCCCTAACTTAGGGGGCTCGAACTACAAGGGCATCCCTTACGAGAACATCGTGCAGGCCCTGCTCTGGAAACTGGGATATGGCGATGCACCTGCTGAGGGCGAGCGCAACATGGCGCTCTACACCATGAGTCGCTACATGCGTTTCATCTGTGACTTCGACGAACAGAAGTTGTTCACTATCCTCCCCCATTGGGGCTTGTCGGACCATGAGGTGCAGTCAACCATCAAAAGTGCCGTAGGCAGCACCCGTCCTGCAGGCATCCCATCAATGATGAACGAGGTGCTCTCGTCGCTGGGAGCAGCCAGCGAAGCAGGTTCGGCAGAGAGTGACGAATCAACTGTAGCTCCTGTCGATGCAGAATTACCTGGCATTCTTCAGGACCTCAGCGACCACGCCCCAGAGGAGTTCCGTGAGGCCACGCTGATAGCTGCAATGCCTATGTTGGGCACACTGGCCACAGGCATCCGCGCCAAGTATCGCGACGGGAAACTGAACTCACCCAGCTTCATTGTGGATATCGAAGCCCCTCAGGCCACAGGTAAGTCGTTTGTTGACGCAGAGTTTGAGTTGCTGATGGACCCTATCATCAAGCAGGACGAGGTGGAATGGCAGAAGGAGATTGAGTACTCGCTGGCCAAGAAAAACGGCGAGGAGGTAGAGAACCCCTGTGCCCAGATTCGCATCATCGAGCCCAACATCGGTGTGTCGGCCTTTCTGGAACGAGCTCTCTATGCCAAGGGCAAACATCTGTTTACCTATGCCCCTGAGATTGAGACGGTGCTGAAGAACAACAAGGGCGGCGCGTGGACAGAGAAGAACGACCTGTTCCGCCTGGCCTACGACAACAAGCCCTGGGGTCAGCATCGCATATCGAAGGACTCATTCTCTGGCAAGGTCACCCTCTATTACAATATGGTGATGTGCGGAACGCCCAATAAGTGCCGTGCATTCTTCGCTGATGCCGAGAGCGGACTGGTGAGCCGAGTGACGCCTGTGCTGCTGCCCGATATGGTAGGCGCACGTATGCCTCATTTCAAGCCGTGGAGTCAGGAGGATGAGGAGAAGGTGAAGCGCCAGTGCCTCTGCTTGATGGACGAGGAAGGCGAGGTAGAACTGCCTCTCATCAACAAGGCCATCGAGGCGTGGGATGAAGAGAAGCGACAGGAGTACCTGCAGACATTGCGCTATTCACTCGACGTCTTGCGTCGTCGTGCTGCCCTCAATGGTTTCCGTGCCGGCATCATCGCCTACCTGCTGGAAGGTCGCCAGGAAACGGAGCGCGCCATCAGGTTCGCCGTATGGTATGCCGAACGATGTCTGCACTACCAGTTGCAACTCTATGGCAACAAGATTGATGCCCTCCACGACAATGCGGTGAGCCCCCAGGCTTCAAAAGGAAATATCCGCTATCTGGATGTGCTGCCCAAAGAGTTTACGAAGGAAGACTTGGTGAACCTCCGCCTAGCCAATAACGAGTCGCCTGTGGTGAAGACCATCATTTACCGCTGGGTAAAAGAAGGTCTCGTGGTGAAGACCAATGCCAATCTCTGGCAGAAAATTCAGGTGTAAGTATTTCAGAAAAGGATACAATCTTTGCACAAAACGGCCAAATTGTGCACATACCGACGGTTTTTGTGCATAATATTTGGCTGTGTGGGCAAAAAACATTACCTTTGCACCCGTTTTAAAACGAAAATACATTATTTATTTATATTATGGCTTTGAAAATTGTTGTGCTGGCCAAGCAAGTGCCAGACACCCGTAACGTGGGTAAGGACGCCATGACTGCCGAAGGCACCGTAAACCGTGCAGCCCTGCCCGCCATCTTCAATCCAGAAGATTTGAACGCCCTGGAGCAGGCCCTTCGCCTGA
>CAMOGP010000147.1 GCA_946614175.1 uncultured Prevotella sp.
AGAGGGAGCTGCCTCACAAGCCTTCTGCATAGCCATAGCACGAGCGTAAACCAGACGCAAGCCGTCTTCGAAACTCAGGGCACCAGCAGCAACGAGTGCTGAGAACTCACCCAGAGAGTGACCAGCAGTCATAGCGGGCTGGAAGGCGTCGCCCATGCAGATAGCAGAGATAACTGAATGAAGGAATACGGCAGGCTGAGTGACCTTTGTCTGCTTCAGGTCGTCGTCCGTACCCTCGAACATAATATCTGTGATTCTGTAGCCCAGAATCTCGTTAGCCTTTTCAAAAAGTTCCTTTGCTGTTGCGTTGTTGTCGTAGAGGTCCTTACCCATTCCTACGAACTGTGCTCCCTGTCCAGGGAAAACAAATGCTTTCATTTTTTTCTACTTAATTTATTGATGAATAAATGTTTGCGGCTGCAAAGGTAGTGCAAATCGAGCGAAAAACCAAATTTATTTGAATTTTTCCGAGATGCAGCCTGCCTTCGTCGGTATTTTCCGACAGAATTATATTAAAATATTGAAAATCATTAAGCGGCAGCAAATTTTTCACTTTTCACTATTCACTTTTCACTTAAATTTCGTAACTTTGCAGCCTGAATAAAACAATTCAGCCATCTATGGATAAACATAATTTCGTCACCATTGCCGATCTCACTCGTGAGAAAATCCTCTACATGATTGAGATGGCACAGGAGTTTGAAAAGCATCCCAACAGAGAATTGCTCAAAGGCAAAGTCGTTGCCACCTTGTTTTTTGAGCCCAGTACCAGAACCCGCCTTTCTTTCGAAACAGCAGCCAACCGACTTGGCGCACGTGTCATAGGCTTTGCCGACCCAAAGGTGACCAGTGGCACCAAGGGCGAGACACTGAAAGACACTATTCTGATGGTATCCAACTATGCCGATGTCATCGTGATGCGCCACTATATCGAGGGGGCTGCACAATATGCCTCTGAGGTTGCTCCGGTACCCATTGTCAACGCTGGTGACGGTGCCCATCAGCATCCCTCACAGTGCATGCTCGACCTCTACTCTATCTACAAGACGCAGGGCACACTGGAGAACCTTAATATATATATGGTGGGCGACTTGAAATACGGACGTACCGTGCACTCACTGCTCATGGCTATGCGCCACTTCAACCCCACATTCCATTTCGTGGCTCCCAAGGAATTGGCTATGCCCAAGGAGTACAAGCTCTACTGCGACGAGCACGGCATTAAGTACCAGGAGCACACGGCATTCAACGAGAAGGTGATTGCCGATGCCGACATCCTTTATATGACGCGTGTACAGAAGGAGCGTTTCTCGGACCTCATGGAGTATGAGCGCGTGAAGAATGTGTATGTGCTGAACAACGAGTTGCTGAAGAATGCTAAGCCCAACATGAAAATCCTGCATCCGCTGCCACGCGTGAACGAGATTGCCTACGAGGTGGACGACAACCCACATGCTTACTATATCCAGCAGGCTGGTAACGGACTCTTTGCACGTGAGGCTATCTTCTGCGATGTGCTGGGCATCACACTCGATGATGTGAAAAACGATAAGACGATTATCAAGTAATTGAAAATTGACTATTATGAATAAGAAGGAAAGATTAGTGGCTGCCATCCAACATGGTACCGTTATCGACCACATACCCACAGACAAGACTTATCAGGTAGCCTCCATTCTGGGCCTGTTTAGTCTGCAGACCCCTGTTACCATCGGTTTCAACTACCCTTCAAAGAAAGTGGGATGCAAGGGTATCATCAAGGTGTCGGACAAATTTTTTACCGACGACGAGATATCACGCCTGTCGGTAGTGGCCCCAAACGTGATACTGAGCATCATCCGCGACTATGAAGTAGTGGAGAAGAAAGCTGTGGTGACACCAGATGAGATCAAGGGTATCGTGAAGTGCAACAACCCCAAGTGCATCACCAACAACGAACCCATGCAAACGCATTTCCACGTGCAGGACGGTATCCTGACTTGCCACTACTGCGAGAAGGAACAGGATATCAACAAGGTGGAACTGGTGTAGTTAAGAGTTAAGAATTAAGAGTTAAGAGTTTAGAATTAAGAATTAAGAGTTAAGAATTAAGATAAGATGAAAGAAACTCCCGTATTGCTGCTGACAGGTTATCTGGGCAGCGGCAAGACAACATTACTGAATCGTATCCTTTCCAACGAGAAAGGTATTAAGTTTGCCGTTATCGTGAATGATATCGGTGAGGTAAATATCGACGCCACACTGATTCAACAAGGTGGCGTGGTGAACCAGCAGGACGACTCGCTGGTGGCACTGCAAAACGGATGCATCTGCTGCACACTGAAAATGGACCTCGTGAAGCAGTTGCAGGACATTATCCAGATGCAGCGCTTCGACTATATCGTCATCGAGGCCAGCGGTATCTGCGAACCTGGCCCCATTGCCCAGACCATCTGTTCTATCCCCTCGATGGATCCGGAACTGACAAAGGACGGCTGTCCCCGCCTGGATTGTATCGTCACCGTGGTAGATGCCCTGCGTATGCGCGACGAATTCGAGGGTGGTGCGCTGCTCACCCGTCCTGACATCGACGAAGAGGATATCGAAAACCTGGTGATTCAGCAGATTGAGTTCTGTAACATCGTGCTGCTCAACAAGGCCGCTGAGGTGACACCCGAGGAACTGGGACGCATTCGCAGTATCGTGCGTACACTGCAACCCAAGGCCGAAATTATTGAGTGTAACTATGGCGACGTGGACTTTGATAAGATTCTGAATACCAATATGTTCGACTTCGATAAGGTGGCTACGTCAGCAGCCTGGATTCAAGAGGTTGAGCGTCATCATGAGGAGGACGAGGACGACCATGACGACCATGACGACCATGACGACCATGACGACCATGAGCATCACCACGACCACCACGATGAGCACGAGCACCATCATCATCACCATCATCACGATGAGGGCGAGGCAGAGGAGTACGGCATCGGCACTTTCGTCTACTATCGTCGCGGTCCCTTCAAACTGGGACTCTTTGATGATTTCGTGGCTCGCAAATGGCCAAAGGGCGTGATACGTGCCAAGGGTATCTGCTATTTCAACGACGAATTGGATATGTGCTACCTCTTTGAACAGGCAGGCAAGCAGGTAAGCATCCGCCAGGCAGGACAGTGGTTTGCCACAATGCCTAAAGACGAACTGGCACAGATGATGGAACGCGACGCGGCCCTGCGTGCCGACTGGGACGAGCAGTATGGCGACCGCATGCAGAAGATTGTCTTCATAGGACAACATCTGGATAAAGAAGCTATCACCAAGGCACTCGATGAGTGCTTGGCATAACATCAGTAAAAAAAGGGAAAAAGGTAAAAAGGTAAAAAAGTAAAAAGGGAAAAAGGTGAAAAAGTAAAAAGGTGAAAGATAAAATAGCAAAAAAATATGGAATCACTTACTTTTTTACCTTTTTTCCTTTTTTACTTTTACTTTTTTTCGTAACTTTGCAGCCGCTAAAGTGTACAAAATACGGCAATTTTAAACCAACCCAACAAATAAAACAAAAATGAAAAGAGACAACACCATTTTTGAGTTGATCGAGAAAGAGCATCAGCGCCAGTTGAAAGGCATTGAGCTGATTGCCAGTGAGAACTTTGTAAGCGACCAGGTAATGGAGGCTATGGGCTCGTACCTGACCAACAAGTATGCTGAGGGTTATCCTGGTAAGCGCTACTACGGCGGATGTCAGGTAGTAGACGAGGTAGAGCAGCTGGCTATCGACCGCGTTTGCAAGCTCTTTGGTGCAGAATACGCTAACGTACAGCCCCACTCTGGCGCACAGGCAAATGCTGCCGTTCTGCTGGCAGTACTCAAGCCCGGCGACACCTTCATGGGTCTGAACCTGGCACATGGTGGTCACCTGAGCCATGGCTCATTGGTCAACACAAGTGGTATCCTCTATAAGCCCGTAGGCTACAACCTCAACGAGAAGACGGGTCGAGTGGACTACGACGAGATGGAGGCACTGGCACTGGAGCACAAACCTAAGTTGATTATTGGTGGTGGTTCTGCTTACAGCCGTGAGTGGGACTACAAGCGCATGCGTGAGATTGCCGACAAAGTAGGCGCTCTGCTGATGATTGACATGGCTCACCCTGCTGGTCTGATTGCTGCCGGTTTGCTGGAGAACCCCGTGAAGTACGCTCACATCGTTACCTCTACAACCCACAAGACCCTGCGCGGTCCTCGTGGTGGTATCATCCTGATGGGTAAGGATTTCGACAATCCTTGGGGTCTGAAGACACCTAAGGGCGAGATTAAGAAGATGTCTGCTCTGCTGAACAGCGCCGTTTTCCCCGGACAGCAGGGTGGTCCTCTGGAGCACGTTATCGCTGCCAAGGCAGTAGCCTTCGGCGAGGCTCTGCAGCCCGAGTTCAAGGAGTGGGCTAAGCAAGTACAGAAGAATGCCAAGGTTTTGGCTGAAGAGCTCATCAAGCGCGGCTTCACTATCGTTTCTGGTGGTACAGACAACCACTCTATGCTGGTTGACCTGCGCTCTAAGTATCCTGAGCTGACGGGTAAGGTGGCCGAGAACGCCCTGGTTGCTGCCGATATCACCGTAAACAAGAATATGGTGCCTTTCGATAGCCGTAGCGCTTTCCAGACTTCTGGTATTCGTCTGGGTACTCCCGCTATCACCACACGTGGTGCTAAGGAAGACCTGATGATTCAGATTGCTGCTTGGATTGAGGAAGTGCTCAATGATCCTACCAACGAAGAAGTTATCGCAAGCGTTCGCGCTCGCGTCAATGAGAAGATGAAGGAATATCCTCTCTTCGCATATTAATTTTTCTACCCTATCACTGCGCTCACTTACCCATGAAAAAAGGGAGAGTGGGCGCAGTTTCCTAACTAAAAGCCAACGAACAATAAAATGAACCTAAAGCGAATTTCAATCTTAGCTATTAGTCTGCTGCTTTTCAGTACAAACATTGTTTCTGCCAACAATGACAACTGGACCGACGTCTCTAAACTATTCCTGACAAACACTGATTTCAATCAGGGTAATAGTGACGGATGGACTATAGAGAGTAATGCTGGTCAGAAAGCTGTCAGCGCAAACTTGATGCGTTTCTGGAACGGCACATTCCATTTCTATCAGAAACTGCCCCGTCTGCCGAAAGGTCATTATCGTCTGACGGTACAGGGATTCTATCGTTCACAGGGTGACTCCTACTCGCTCTACAAGAACGGTACGGAACAGCTGAAGGCCTTCCTCTATGCAGGTGAAGTCAGCACGCCGCTGATGAGTGTCTATTCACAGGCAATGACAAGTACGGCAGGCAATCGCCAGCAACATGACGGAAAATACTATCCCGACAACAGCACCAGTGCTGCTGCTGCCTTCGAAGAGGGACTTTATACTGGCAACTGTGTGGAATTTGATACAGAGGGTAGCATCACAATTGGCGTGAGATGTCAGGAGGCTGGTACGAACAATTACTGCGCTTTCGACAATTTCAAGCTGGAATATGCCACTCCTATCAGTCCTGACGGGAAGGCCTGGATTGATATGACCTACCTGTTGCTAAAAAATCCGGACTTTACCAACAACGACAAGAGCGGATGGGAATGG
>CAMOGP010000148.1 GCA_946614175.1 uncultured Prevotella sp.
CCACCATCATCGAACCCACCAGCGGAAATACGGGCGTAGGACTGGCACTGGTATCAGCCGTCAAGGGCTACCACCTTATCCTTACCATGCCCGAGACCATGAGTGTGGAGCGTCGTAACCTCGTGAAGGCCTATGGTGCTGAGGTTCGTCTCACCTCTGGTAAGGACGGCATGCCTGGTGCCATCCGCGCTGCCGAGGAATTGCGCGACTCTATCCCTGGTGCTGTTATCCTGCAGCAGTTTGAAAACGCTGCCAACCCTGCTAAGCACTATGCTACAACGGGTCCTGAGATATGGCGTGATACAGATGGACAGGTGGATATCTTCATTGGTGGTGTAGGTACTGGTGGTACAATCAGCGGTACAGGTAAGTACCTGAAGGAGCAGAACCCCAACATCCAGGTCATCGCCGTAGAGCCAAAGTCAAGTCCTGTGCTGAACGGTGGCCAGAGTGGTCCTCATAAGATTCAGGGTATCGGTGCCGGCTTTATCCCCAAGACCTACAACTCAGATGTGATTGACGAGGTATTCGACGTGGAGAATGATGATGCTATTCGTACTGGTCGTGAGATTGCTCAGCAGGAAGGTTTGCTGGTAGGTATCTCTGCTGGCGCAGCCCTCTATGCTGCTATTGAGGTGGCCAAGCGTCCAGAGAATAAGGGAAAGAAGATTGTGGTGCTGCTGCCTGATACCGGTGAACGCTACCTCTCTACCGTACTCTACGCTTTCGAGGATTATCCCTTGTAAGGATTAGGAGTTAAGGAGTTAAAGGAGTTAAGGAGTTAAGACAATAGACCAGTAAATCTTCGGTATTTTGCGGAAGAAACTGGTAGTTTAAAAACTATCGTCTTAACTCCTTAACTCCTTTAACTCCTTCTTAACTCCTTTATTTCTATTTCACATATTCAGCGAAATCCGTCAGGTGCATGTCGCCCTTACGAGCCAGGGTGTCGTGCATCGCAAAGGCAGCAGTCAGGTTGTGACGTGTCTGTCCCATCTTTGAAATCTTCAGGTAATCCCACAACAGTTGTTTATAGTCGGGGTGAGCACAGTTCTCGATGATACACTCAGCACGCTGAGCGGGGCTCTTTCCACGCAAGTCGGCAACACCCTGTTCGGTAACAATGATGTTCACGTCGTGCTCTGAAGAGTCCTGATGACTCACGAAAGGTACGATACTTGAGATAACACCACCTTTGGCGATTGAAGGACAAGTGAAGATACTGAGGTAGGCGTTACGGATGAAGTCACCGCTGCCACCAATACCGTTCATCATCTTCACACCACTGATATGCGTAGAGTTCACATTGCCGTAGAGGTCGGCTTCGATAGCCGTGTTGATGGCGATAACGCCCAGTCGGCGGATTACCTCGGGCGAATTGGAAATCTCGCTCTGACGTAGCGTCAGGTGATTCTTCATATAGTCCATATTGTCGTAAACCTGCATCAGACAGTCATTGCTGACGGTGAGCGAGCAGGCAGATGCATCCTTTACACGACCGTTGAGCATCATCTCAATGACAGAGTTCTGAATCACCTCGGTGTAGATATTGAAATCGGGCACATGCTTGTCCTCACCCAGAGCGCCCAGGATGGCGTTGGCAGTAGAGCCTACGCCGCTCTGCAGAGGTAGGAATTCCTTGGGAATACGGCCTTTGTGCATCTCCTCTACAAGGAACTCAGCGGTGAGGAATCCAATCTTCTCTGTCACGGGGTCGCTGTCCTTAAAGGCACGTGCCTCGTCGGGGATGTTACATTCTACGACACCTACTACCTTGTCCTTGGGGATTGATACGTAGGGCACACCAATACGGTCGCTTACCTTCTCAATCATAATAGGCTTGCGATAAGGGGGATCAAGGGGTTCATACACGTCGTGGATGAATTTTGCGTTGGGGTTGTGGAAACTGTTGAACTCCAGAATGACGTGCTTGGCCAGACGGGCAGCAGTAGGACTGATACCGCCGGCAGCGGTCAGATAGACGTGATAGTCGTTGCCCACCTCTTCAATATCGCAAACCTCAAGGATGGCCCAGTCCAGATCACCATAGAATCCATAGCGCAACTCCTGTGCCATGTGGCTCAGATGCAAGTCGTTATACGGAATCTCGCCCAGGTTGACATGCTTACGGAAGTCGGGGTTAGTGGTGTAGGGGGCACGATACTTGATAGCCTGTGCGTTGGCCATGTCACCATCGGTGCTCTGTCCTGTTGAGGCACCTGTGAAGATGCCAACTTTGAACTCGCGGCCAGCTTCGTGCTCTTTGACGGCAAGCTTAGCCAACTCCTTTGTCGTTGCCTTGGCCACACCCGCAGGTGTGAAACCACTCATGGCAATGTTCTCTCCGTTTTTAATCAGTGCTGCAGCCTCGGCAGCTGTGATACGTGTGTAAGCCATCTCTGATTTTGTGTATTTTAGGAATATATTGGCCGCAAAGATACTTAAAAAAAGCGAAAAGACCAATCATTTTCTTCATATTTTAAATATTAGTGCAGTTTTTACATTCTTTTTTTGTAATTTTGCACGCAAAATTGAATATAAATTAATGTATCAGAACCTGTTAAGACTTTACACCATTATCTGTCTGTGGATTATTCGTTTGCAATTGTGGACCCAGGATGAGGGCGAGGATGGCTCGTCTTTTAGTCATAGGGACGATACTGGCGAGATGATTTATACAGAGGAGATGTTGGACTATCAGCCTTTTCATATCAGGTTCTCTGATATCATGATGGTGGTACTCCTGATTGTCTGCTGCTATGTATTTGGCAAGATATGGACAGGATGTACGTATCTGATTTTGGTTTTTGCTGCATTCATGTATTTTTTTTATGCGATAACTAGACTGAATTATGAATAGATTGTTTTTGGTATCTACACTGTTAATGTGCTCATTAGGAATGTGGGCGCAGGGCGTTGTTCGTGGAAAGGTTCTGGATAAACAGAATGATGAAGTACTGCAGTTTGTTACGGTGCGTGTGACGGGGACTGACGGAAAATTGGCTGGCGGCGGTATGACCGACGTGAAGGGACAGTTTAATGTGCAGGGCCTGAAAGATGGTGCCTACACGCTTGAGATATCCCTGATGGGTTATAAGTCGGCTGTGCGTCGGTTCCAGGTGACTCCCGAGAAACGCAATATTCATTATAACGCTATCTACCTGGCGGAAGATCAGAAAATGCTGAAGGAGGTGCAGGTCACTGGTCAGCGTTCTCAGATGAAACTGGAGGTGGACCGTAAGACTTTCACCGTTGACGAGGTGCTGGCAGCTGCTGGTGGTAGTGTCAGTGACCTGTTGGAGAATATACCCTCTGTCGAGGTGACCACCGATGGTGAGATTTCTCTGCGTGGCAACTCCAGTGTGGAGGTGTGGATCAATGGTAAGAGCAGCGGACTGACCAGCGACAACCGTGCCGAGATTCTCCAGCAGATACCAGCCGAGAGCATTGAGCGTATCGAAGTTATCGACAACCCCAGTGCCAAATATTCGCCTGAGGGAACTGCCGGTATCATCAATATCATTCTGAAGCGCGACCGTCGTGCTGGCTATTATGGCTCTGTCCAGACGGGTGTGAACAACCAGAAAGGCTGGAACGTTGGTGGTAATATCAACTTCTCTTCAAAATGGGTGGATGCCTATGCCAACATTGGCTATCGTAAACGTAAGGGTGATGGCGGCAATATGAGCGATCAGCGCTATCGTGCCAGCGCAAGTTCTCCTTTCAACAGCTATCAGTTCAGTGAGGGCGAGAACAATAATAATGGCGGCGGACTCTTTGCACGTGCCGGACTGACTTTCCATCTGAGTGGTAATGATGATTTGTCGCTGGGTGGTATGACGATGCATGGCAACCACTCTAACGACAACCTGACCACTTACGAATATGGTACATTTGGTGCCGACGGTTCTAAGGTGGCCGATCGCAAGCTGCGCCGTCAGACTTGGGGCGATGGTGATCACCATATGTATAATGTGGAACTGTCATACACACACAAGTTCAACGAGAGTGGCACGCACAAGTTGGATGCTATGGTGGAGTTTAATAAATGGAATGGTGACGGCTCCAATGAATACCTCAACGATACCACGTCGTTATTAACTTCGCTGAGCTCCTATAGCTATCAGTATCGCCCAATGGATATGAACAACCGCCACTGGGAAGGCCGTTTGGATTATGAGAACCAGATTAATGAGAACTTCAAGATTGAGGCAGGCTACGAAGGACGTTTCTCGCATGAGAATACGCCGCAGAGCAGTTTTGAGTATGCCAGTGCAGGACAGGCCGAGCGACTCTCACCTGCAGATGGGCGTTTGCAGGAGGATCCTTTCTTCTACAACCGCTTTATCTACGATAGCGATATCCATGCCCTCTATGCCACAACCAATATGAAGTTCGGTAAGTTGGGCGTGATGGCCGGCTTGCGTGGTGAGTACTGGAAGGTGGATACGAAGAGTATCGATTATTATCAGGCGGAGACACCTTTTAAGAAGGACTATTTCCAACTGTTCCCCTCGCTCTTCCTGAATTATGAGCTCACACCCACATCACAGATTCAGTTGAACGTGACGCGTCGTCTGCGTCGCCCATGGGGCGGACAGCTCAACTCCTTCAAGAATACACGCGACGCCTCGATGATTGAGTTTGGTAATCCTGAGCTGACACCTGAGTTCACCAATGCTTTCTCGCTGAACTACCTCAAGACATGGGCTGCTCATACGCTGTCTGTCGGTACTTACTATCGTCCTACTACCGACGTGATGCAGCGCATCCGCTATCAGGGCCTCTATGAGGGACAGAACGTGATGTATATGACCAACCTCAACGTGGCTAAGAGTCAAAGCGCCGGTGCCGAGGTTATTCTGAAGGATAAGTTCTTCCGTATCCTCGATCTCACCACCACACTGAATGCCTACTATTACAAGTTGGACGGTTTCTCTACTGTTGTGGAGGGTCAGACCGTGACGGGCGAGGGCAACGAGAACTTTGCATGGGATGCCCGTGTGTTGGCTTCTGTTATCCTGCCTTATAGCATTTCTGTGCAGGCTACGGGCAACTACCGTTCCCGCTCAGTGATTACGCAGGGACACCGCAAGGCTAATGGTTCGCTCGATCTGGGTCTGCGCAAGACCTTCCTGAACAAGACCTTTGCTTTGGCGCTCAACTGGCGCGACGTGTTCAATACGCGTCAGTTTGAGAACTATACCGAGGGTCCAACATTCTGGCGCCATCAGAAAAACTGGCGCGACCCACGTATCAACCTGCAGTTGACGTGGAACTTTGGAAATATGACAAGAAAGAAGACCGACCGCGATCGTGAAGACGGCCAGGGTGGCAACGATGAGGAGAATACCTTTGGCGGCGGAGGCGGTGGCTTCGATGAGTAACAATTAAAATTCACTATGAAGACATTTGAAGAATTAGGCGTGAGCGTAGAGATACGCCGAGCCATTGAAGAGATGGGATTCGTACAGCCAATGCCTGTACAGGAAGAAGTAATCCCAAGACTACTAACCAGCAA
This sequence comes from uncultured Prevotella sp., assembly GCA_946614175.1. Classification (GTDB taxonomy): domain Bacteria; phylum Bacteroidota; class Bacteroidia; order Bacteroidales; family Bacteroidaceae; genus Prevotella. The sequence continues at coordinate 5,522 of CAMOGP010000148.1, forward strand.
GCGCGATATGATTGCGCTGGCACAGACCGGTACGGGTAAGACGGCCTCATTTGGCATTCC
>CAMOGP010000149.1 GCA_946614175.1 uncultured Prevotella sp.
TTCACTCTTCACTTTCCACTCCTCAATCATATCCAGCAGCATGATAGCAGCCTCTTCCATCTGAGCTGTCAAGCGCTCAATCTTAGAGAGGATATAGCTGTAGAACAGTTGCAGAACCAATGCCACAACAATACCGAAGATAGTCGTGATCAGTGCCACCTTCATACCTTGGGCAACCACGGTAGGACCGATATCACCCACAATCTGAATCTGGTCGAAAGCCATCACCATACCTATCACCGTACCAAGGAATCCGAGTGATGGTGCCATGGCGATAAACAATTTAATCCACGTACATCCCTTCTCAAGATTAGCCGTCTGCAATCCACCGAAGTTGGTGATACTACGCTCAATGGCGTCCATGGGCTGTTTGATGTGCAAAAGTCCTTGATAACATACCGAAGCCACTGGTCCGCGGGTATTGCGGCATAGGTTTTTGGCGCCCTCAACATCGTTTGCCTTCAGTTTCTGTTCAATGTCACCCATCAGCTGGTGTGTCTTGATCTCTGACAGTGTGAGATAGATGATACGCTCTATACAGAAAGCCAGACCAAGTACCAGTGCCAATGCCACCAGCGACATAAAAGCCACATTACCATCAATAAACTTCGTCTTCAGCTGCTTGTGCAATCCACCCTCAGCCTCATCGTCTGCCAGTTCATCGATATCCTCGGCCATGACAGCCATCGAATCAACATCAGCAGTGATGGTTGTGGTGTCGGCAGTTGCCACAGAATCAACCTGATTCTGAGCAATACCGGTTTGCGTGAAGCTTAGCAGACCTATCAGTGTAAATAGAAAAAACAGTCGTTTCATATTTTTGTAAGTTCTTGCGGAGAGAGGGGGATTCGAACCCCCGAAACGCTTTTGACGTTTACACGCTTTCCAGGCGTGCCTCTTCAGCCACTCGAGCACCTCTCCTGTTGTTTAGTGGATGCAAAGTTAGCGTTATTAATTGATAATTACTAATTGCTAATTGATAATTTAATATTCTTTAAATGATAATTCCAAGTACACGCGCCACATTCTCATTGGTCTTCTGCGCCACTTCTTCTTCGCTCACGCCGTAAGCCTCAGCAAGGCGCTTCAACACCAAGGCCACAAAGGCCGGTTCGTTTCTCTCGCCACGCTTGGGCACAGGCGCCATATAAGGAGCATCGGTTTCCAGAACGATACGCTCCAAGGGCACTACCGCAGGCAGCACTTCCGGCAGGTGTGACTTCTTGAAGGTTGACACCCCACCAACGCCCAAGACGAACTTATCGAACTGCAACAGTTCTTCGGCTTCGTGCTCATTCCCTGTAAAGCAGTGGAACACGCCACCGGGCAAGTCTTTCTGATACTTTTTAAGGATGGCCACCATCTCATTCTGAGCCTTACGACAATGAATCATCAGTGGCAGTTGCAGCTCTACAGCCCAACGCACCTGTTCTTCAAAAGCCTCCAGCTGTTCCTTTTCAAACTCTCTGCTCCAATAATAGTCAAGCCCTACCTCGCCAATGGCGATAATCTTAGAGGTGAGAGATATCTTGATGCGATTCAAAACTTCTCGCCAGTCGGATTTTACATCCTCGGGATGAAGCCCCAGCATGGGATAGCAGTAGTCAGGATATCGGCGACAAAGTTCCAAAACGGTCTGGCACGAATCCAGATTGATTCCCGGCACACCAATAGCAGCAACCCCAGCCTCGCGGGCTCGGGTTACTACGGCATCGAGATCATCGCGGAACTCTTCGCCATCCAGATGACAATGTGTATCTATAAACTGCATCAACTCTGTCGTTTCATCATCTCTGCAGCGTATGCCTTCAATTCAGCCTTACGCTCCTCGGGCAGATTAATCTTTGCCAGATATACCAGACTCTCCTGATAATACGCCTCAATCTTCTGCTCGCAGAGTTCACGGATACCTATCTCATTATACAATTCGGTGACTGCCTTGACCTTCTCGTTGCGGTCGAACTCCTCGGCATCAATCCACTTCATCAACTGTTCACGCTGCACAGGATTGGCCCGGTTCACGGCGTTAATCAGCATATAGGTCTTCTTGTTTGAAGTGATGTCGCCACCAATGTTCTTTCCGAACACAGCAGGATCGCCATACACATCCAGCAGATCATCCTGAAGCTGGAATGCTAACCCCAGTTTCTCACCGAACGTATAGATATTCTCGATATCCTCAGCAGGTGCATCGGCCATGATAGCGCCCACCTTACAAGCGCAGGCCAGCAGCACACTGGTCTTCAGTCTGATCATCTCGATATATTCATCCTCAGTTACATCGTTACGAGTCTCGAACTCTACATCCAACTGCTGTCCCTCACCAATCTCAAGTGTCGTCTGGATAAACACCTTGAAAACAGCGGGCAACTTAGCCGGGTCACAATCCTCCACCCTCTCGAAAGCCTGAAGCAGCATGGTATCACCCGAAAGGATAGCACGGTTGGCATCCCATTTCTTGTGCACGGTCTCATGACCTCTGCGCATATCAGCATGATCCATCAGGTCATCATGCAGCAGGGTGAAGTTATGATATGTCTCAAGTCCAATGGCCTGAGGCATAATGCTCAGCGGATCATCCTTATAGAGGTTATACGATAACATAGTGAGCACAGGGCGCACACGTTTGCCACCTATCGAGAGTACATACTTGATAGGATCGTACAACGAGGCAGGCTGGCGATCGTAAACCAGATTGTCAAGTGCCTCATTCACTTTCTTAAGAAGTTCTTCTGATGTATACATATCTTATTATAAATTAAATACAACTGGTATGCAGACCATGGTTCTGCATGGTTTGGCATTCATCATGCCTGCCTTCCATTGGGGCATCATCTTCAGCACCCTCAGCACTTCCTGGTCGCAGGCAGGCTCCAGTGGCTGCACCACCTGCAGGTCGCTCAGTGTGCCGTCTTTATTCACAATGAACTGCGCCACCACCTTTCCTTTTATCTTGCGCTGTTGTGCCGATGCCGGATACTTCAGGTTCTTTGTCAGCCACTTCATAAACTCAGCCGCTCCACCGGGGAACTGGGGCAGATCCTCTACCACACGGAAGTCGATGGGTTCATCATACATATCCACCACCTGCGGCTTTTCTTCCTCGGCCTTGAGTGTAGGCTCTTCCTCTTCGGTCTCTTCCTGCAGAACGGGCTCTGGTGGCAGTTCCACATCATGATCAACCAGATGCAGCTGCTGCGACTCCTGTTTCTCCACTTTCTGCTCCTGAGGCATCATCATAGGCACCTCGTCCTTATCGCGCTTCAGTGGCGACAGCTCTACCTCGGCCTCCAAATCATCATCGTCGTCAAAAAAAGTCCATCCGCTATCTCCACTGTTCCATTCCAGTAGCACGAATAACAAGGCCAGCACCACAATCACTCCTAAAAGGAACCCTTGTGTGCGCTTTTGTTCCAAATCAGCCTCTTTACTCTTCTTGACTTCCATCTGTTTGATATAAAAACCGAGTGCAAAGATAGTTATTTTTTCGGTAAAATAGATATATATTAAGTTTTTTTGCTATCTTTGCGACCAAATTAGAAGAAATGAACATTCGAAATGTCATCACACCGCTATTACTGGCCTGTGCATCCATCCATATCTGGGCTCAGGACAGCGAGACAGCCTACAGTTTCCTGAGGTTGCCCGTAAGTGCCCATGTAGCAGCGCTGGGAGGCGAGAATATCACACTGGCCGAGGATGACGCAACGATGATCTTCCATAATCCCGCACTGATCTGCGGGGTTAGCGACAAGAGCATCAACCTGAACTACATGACGTATATGGAGGGTGCCAAAAACGTCAGCGCCTCATTCACACGACTGGTTGGTGAGCGTTCATCATGGGGCGTCTCGGCACAGCTGATGGATTACGGCAGCATCAATCAGACCACCATATACAACGAGCATCTGGGCAAGTTCTCTGCACGCGACATCGCTATCGGAGGCACCTTTGCCTATGAGTTGACCGACAGGATTAGCGGAGGTATCACAGCTAAGTTCATCACTTCTACCATCGCCGATTACAACTCACTGGCCGTAGGTGTAGACCTGGGGTTAAACTACCTGGATGTCGATCGCGGATGGAGTCTCTCGGCTGTTGCCCGTAACCTTGGCGGACAGATAAAAGCCTACGAAGACGAGTTTGAGCGTATACCGCTCGACCTCCAGGTGGGTTTAAGCAAACGGTTACTGAACTCCCCTTTGCGATTCCACGCCACACTCAGCCGACTAACCGACTGGGATGAAGCCTTCGGGCACCATCTGGCCATCGGAGCCGATGTTCTTCTGGGCGACAATATTTATCTGGCAGCAGGTTATAGTTTCCGAAAAGCACAACAGATGAAGATTTCAGATACTGATGGTTCATCAGCCCACGGAGCCGGACTGTCACTGGGTGCCGGTCTCTCGCTTCAGCGCTTCAAGCTGCATGTAGGCTGGGGCAAGTATCATGTCAGCACCTCATCACTACTGATTAATATATCATACACATTATGAAAAAGATAACAATTGCAATCGATGGCCATAGCTCTTGCGGAAAAAGCACTATGGCAAAAGACCTGGCCCGCGAGGTGGGCTATGTATATGTTGACACAGGCGCCATGTATCGCAGCGTTACCCTCTATGCACTGCGCCACAATCTGTTTAACGATGACGGCAGCGTGAAGACTGCCGAGCTCGAGAAAGAGATGCCCAACATCCAGATTTCGTTTAAGTTCAATGCCGAGGCTGGTCGCCCCGACACCTATCTGAACGGTGAATGCGTAGAGAAAGAGATCCGTTCGCTCGAGGTGAGCAGTCATGTGAGTCCTATTGCCGCCGTACCTTTTGTACGCACAGCCATGGTAGCCCAGCAACAGCAGATGGGCAAGGACAAGGGCGTGGTGATGGATGGTCGCGACATAGGCACCACCGTATTCCCCGATGCCGAGCTCAAGATTTTCGTGACTGCCTCGGCTCAGGTTCGTGCCCAGCGCCGATATGACGAGCTGAAGGCCAAGGGAATGCCAGCCGATTTTGACGACATCCTGAAGAATGTGGAGGAGCGCGACTATATCGACTCTCATCGCGAGGTAAGTCCATTGCGTAAGGCCGATGATGCTATCGAACTCGACAACAGCCATATGACCATTTTAGAACAGAAAAAATGGCTTTTAGAGCGTTTTAAGGAGCATTCTGAGCAATAGTATCAATTCAATCTCTAATTTCCCGAAGCGGGATCATCACAAAGTCTCGCTTCAGCATCAGGGGGTGGGGAATCTGCAAGTCAGGTTCATCCACCCTCAGATCGTCATATAGCAGAATGTCTATATCTATCACTCGGTCGGCATAATGGCCATCTACCGATTTATGTCTACGCCCCATCTCGCGTTCTATCTGCTGTGTGGCGCACAGCACCTGACGCGGCGACAGTTCGGTTTCGCACAGTATCGCTGCATTCACAAACGTATGCTCCGACTCGAACCCCCAAGGTTCGGTCGAAATAAGAGAGGACTGGCGCACTACCAGTCCTACTCTTTCACCTATTAGCTTAATCGCCTTGTGAATATTCT
>CAMOGP010000150.1 GCA_946614175.1 uncultured Prevotella sp.
CCCATGAACTGATAGTTCACACGGCGCAGGGCGTTCAATGAGGTGGGAACTGAGCAACCTTGCCAGTCTGTAGACTCTGGAGCATCTTCATAAGTATAGAGGAAACGATAGTATAGATGTTGCAATTGGTCGTCGTAGATGGCGAAGATGGGCTGGTAAGCCTTGCTAGCATCATACGATTTTGTGGCAATCTCATATTCGGTGTATGTATATGTCTTTCCGTTTTGATTGTATGAGCGTTTTTTATTGCGGTCATTCAACTTTTTGAAGAAAGCGTTATAGGTTTTCTCTCCCGTTGCACCGCCCAGTTGTATAAAACGTCCCCATACGGCACTTCCTGACTTGTCTATGATACGGCGGTCATTCTCACCGTTAGCATTAGTGAAATCCTCTACAGCCTTACCGTCAGTTTTGTGGCCATCAAGCCAGGCAACAGCTGTGTGAATGGTTTGTTGCAATTGTTCGGAAGGCTTGTCGATGGTCATGAGGTAGGAGAGCAAGCTTGCCGACTCGTATGCACTAATAGAAGGCAGCTCATGGGGACGACCTTCTGTAGGCAGGAATGTGATGGTATCATGCTGGGCGCACCAAGCTGCTGGGGTCCCGTTATCATCAACTTGACACTTGATAATAACATCGATGGCATGTTGGAACGACTGCTCACAGTGATTGCGAGCAGAATCATCGGTAATGTCAGCAAAATCACCTTTGTTAGCTGCTATCTCATTTAATAGACGCATCACATTGGTCATCAAGTCGTCGTTGAAGGTGATATAGTCCTGATAGCTTCCATTGCCAGACAGCGGCCAGTACTGCGACCAACCACCACAACCTTTCTCAGCCGTGAAAATCATGTTGAGAGCCCTCGTGAACGACTCCTTATATTTCTCCACTTTAGTCTTCTGATACACTTTAGCCAGGAATCGCATCTCCTGTGTTGTCGCAGCATTGTCAAGACAAGAATGCTCAGTCTTGCCCCCAGTATCACTTTCTTTGTGGAACTGGATATTTTTCATCCAGCCGCCAGAGTTCTTTTGTGCTGACAACAATTTGTCGGCAAACTGCTGTGCCTCCTCGCTGCCATACCAGTCGGCATTCATCTTACCTCTGCAGATGTCAGCCCACTTCATGGAGGAAGCACTTTGTGCGTGTCCATTGACCCATAATCCTGCTAAGAGGATCATCATAAATAATGCTTTTTTCATCATAATTTCAGAAATCTTTTATTTTGTTTTATTATTAGTTCGTTTAGATAATGCTCTAGATTGGTATAACCGTCGGCTTGGATGGTATTTCCGTCAGTAGCTATGTTGGGATTCAAGTCATGCAGGCGTTCCCAATCGTCAGGCATGCCGTCACTGTCGGTGTCTTTGGGTGCTGGCAGACTTTTTAAAACTGGCCAGGGTCCCTTGTCCAGTTGTACATCATCTTGTGTGTTGATGATGCCTGGGGCACAGCCTTTACCCGTAAAGGTGGCCTTGCCTTCGCGGACATCACTGACGATAATCTGGTCCAGTTGGTCGCGGTGGAGACTGGCACCGGCTTGTTGGAGCACCAGCTCGTAAGCCTCTTCCGCCGTGTGTGTCGTGACAGGGGCATAGGGCATGGGCTGACTGAGGCGTATGGTGTCTCGGGTTACTTCCGTAAAAGTACCGTCATTGGCATCGGGGTTAATCTGGTTGTATACGCCATATGTCCAGTTGTCGTTCGTCACATCTGGATAACAGCTATTGACGTTGCCTGCGACATAATACTTGCCCCATACGTGCCACATCTTATCCCACACATTGGGGTGCGGACTGTCATGGTGGGTGTATTTCGTGGTGCGGATGTTGGGGGAGGCAATACGCTGGCCGCGCATGTCAGTAGGTGTTCCGGGACCAGGCTTGTAGTAATTGTTGACAATGTTTACCGTCATAGCCTCACCACCGTAGCAGCCGTTGGCAGTCCAGTTGTAGATGACATTGTTGCGCATGTCCATACGCTCGTCCTCCTGAGTGAAAGGGCTTGGCCCTAAGCGTGGCGTCCGCGAGGTGTGGTGGGCTATCAGGTTGTGGTGATACGAAGCTCCGCTGCCACCCCAATTACCGCCATAGCCGTGAGCACCCTTCTGATGTCCAGCATTGTTGAGGCTCTGGCTCACGATGCACCATTGGACAGTGAAGTTACGATTGCCGTAGACGGACAGACATTCATCAATGGACCAGCTAATGCTGCAGTGGTCGATGATGATGTCGTGACAGCGGCTACAGCCCAGCCCGTCGCCTTCATGATGGGCAACCTGACGATTACCCAGTCGGAAGCGCATATAGCGTATGATATTATTGGAACTGACCATGACAGGATAGTCAGCCAGACAGATACCGTCACCAGGGGCAGTCTGTCCTGCTATAGTTGTGTTCTCAGATAATCGCAAAGGTGATTTCAGAAAAATAGTGCCTGAAACATCGAAGACAATAGTTTTGGGTCCTTCCTGCTTGTTGGCCCAGCGCATGCTACCAATCTGGTTTCCATCCTCTAATGTCGTGACATGATACACTTGGCCACCGCGTCCGCCAGTTGTAAACATCCCGAACCCTTCGGCACCTGGGAAAGCTGGCGCCCGTTTTGTTTGTGCTTGTGCAATAATAAATATGAGCATTAGCAGCAGCGTTGAGAGTAAATGCTTTTTCATCTTTTTGTTTGATTTGATTGCAGATTGTTTCCCAAATTCCGACTAGTTTCTAATATGATTGCAAATATACGAATTAAATATGATATGCCCAATAGTATGCAATAAAAACTTCATGAATAAATAAAATTTGTGATTGTAATAAAAAATAATGTACTTTTGCATAAACTAAACATTACGGAAATGAAATAATTAAAATATCGTTACTTGCATTGTCTAGTTAAGTTATGAGTAGCTATGCCCAAGCTGCCACTCTATCTCAGATGAAGGCAGAGACGCGTACTTCACAACAGTTTGGAACAATTAGGCAATTATGAACGTGCCTTGACTGTTTACCAAGAGGCAAAAGATAAAGGATTTTCGGCAGGTGGAAAAGCATTGTCTGAATTTAAGAAAAGGATGAAGAAGATTCAGAAAAAATAGTCGCATAGCTTTTTGTAGTATTTTTAGTTATTAGATAAAAACTCTCCCGCACTTTTATAAGTTGCGGGAGAGTTTTTATATGGCAGAGTTTTTAGCTCTGCGGGATAGCTATTAGCTATTACTCTTATTGCTTACGCCATTTCGGAGCACCGACACTCTTCTCAACAAGAACGTTATTGAAGTTCTTGAAGTGGAGGTCAACCATACCCGACTTGTAATCAGAACGGATTTCCTTATCCACATTTGTCACAGTGCCATCAATACCATCGCACACGTGGTCGTAGTGGTTAGGATTAGCAGGATCTAACTTGTGAGGTGGATTCGGTTGTACCATCAAATCCTTGGCAGAAATATCGGCGACCTTAACTGTCAATCCAGCTTCACCAGCCTTACCCCATGTCACGTCATAGTTCTTAGCCAAAGAGCCAAAGGTATTCTTCTGGGTATAGTCGAATGCTGAGTTGGCATTACTGAAGATTTGTCCATTGGTCAGATTGTCATTGGTTGAGTAGTTGTCCTCAAAATCGAGTGTTACAGTACCCGAACCATTAATTGTGCGGATGTCACAACCAGACTGAACCATCGTACGCTCTGTATCATTTGCATCGCGAGTGAGCACAAATAGGTTACGTTTCACTGTGAATGTAGAGCCACCAGGAATCCAGCGGGTATTGAAAAGCATACTGTTACCTTGGTCACATGTGTTGAAGTTGATGAATGTGTTGTTCTCCAAGGTGATGTTGTAATGGAGATTATTTGGCCATTCAATCGTCTGCTGTTTGTTATGGTTGAACATATAGCCCAGCGGATTATCGTAGATGGTACAGTTCTTCATCATGAAGTTCTCCCAGATATTAATGTTTACATTGGCCTCGGGGTTGGCGTGGAACCAGTTGTAACGGCGGCCGCTTGTAGAGTAGTAACCACCATTGTAGAAGTCAACATTGTCGATGATGAAGTTCTTGATACGGACACCGTAATTGGCTTGTACGCGGTAGAAACCACCCACAATACCCTGGAACGAACAGTTCTTCAGAGATATTTCTTCTACAGTAGAACCCATACCCTTGCTATACATGTTCATGAAATAGCTATTTGTTACAACCTTAGAGCCATCACCGATGTTTCGTACATACGGAATGGTAAAGTCAATGTCTTCCAATACGAACTTGTCAATGTCAATGGTAATCATCGGGTTCTCTGAACCAATCGGGTTACGGCTCAGCATGAAGAAAGCAGGCGAGGGTGAAGAACCACCGCTGATATCGAGTACCTGTGGATAGTACAGGAATACCTTGGCACGACCCTTACCGGCAGCAATATCATCTGGATGGGTAGCCAGCTTGAAACCCTTGTAAACCTGTAGTCCTCCGCGTACAAAGTAATTCTCGCCTCCTCTGAGGTAGAAAACTTTGTTCTCTGCATACTCGTTGCTATCCATAAATTTCTCAATCAGAGGCTGAATAGAAGTTGCTTTCAGAGGCAGGTTGATAGACAGCATCGAACCGTCACTCTCGTACATCATGGTGTCCTGTGGAGCGGGCTCAATAACGATTGGTTCGCCTGGGTCACCCTTGGTACGTACGGTGATGTCGAGGTTCTGCTGAGCATAGTTCAGACACTTCTGTTTGTCAAGGCCTTTTTTAGCTTTCTCTTGGAAAACAAGCTCATCGTAGGTATACATGTTATACACCGAGTTGGAGTCAAGTCCTGCAACGTTGATCATTGCAATACCATCAGCGCCAAACATACTATTTTCGAGTTTCAAGCCAGGGTACTGATACTCTGCAGGTACTTTGGCATCAGGGTTCGATGATGCTGGCTCAATAACCAGACGGTCAGCTCTCCACACTTTGTTTCCACTGGCATCGGTGGTTGTATTGAAGAACTCGCTCATCTCTTCCAGCTCGTCGGCAGTATATTTACGCTCTCCACTCTTATCGTAGCTGCGGTCGAGAATCAAGTCAAAACTCTCCTTTGTAATATTGGCCTTCTGGGCAATAATTGAAGGAACTCTATACTTATCGAGCATGTCGTAGTAAACCATATCGGTCCACTGGTGAAGGTTTCCTGTTCCAAACCAGTTAGAGTTGTGTTCTTCGCCACGGTCAGACAAAGCACGGATGGCAAAGCGGTAGGTCTTAGAGAACATCAGGTCTTCCAACAACAGCTGATCCTTTTCCTCGCCTAAGAGGATAGTGTCGAGCACAAGCAGGGTCTGGTCATCCCAGTTCTCGGGAGCATTGGCGATGCTCTGCTCGTAGGAAGCCTTAATCTGGTAGCCCTTGGCACCTTTCACCTGCGACCAGTAGAGCTGCATGGAGTTGCGGCCGACAACCTGACAGAGGTAGGGGTCGCTACCGCCCTTGGAAATCGTACGGTTGGTACGGAAGACCGGGGTCAT
>CAMOGP010000151.1 GCA_946614175.1 uncultured Prevotella sp.
AAATAAACTATAAAAAACTATGAGCAGTATATTAGACAAGCTATTCGCTGCCGTGCCCTATGAGCAACTTTGGCAGTGGGGACTCACCTTTTGTAAGAATCTGGTGGTAGCAGCCATTGTATATTTCATAGGTCGCTATTTGATCAAACTAATCATCAAACTGTTTACCAAGATGCTGGAGAAGAGCAAGGTGGATGCCACGCTCTATTCCTTCCTGAATAGCATCATCAACGTGGTATGCTGGTTTGTACTCATCATCGTCATCGTAGGCATTCTGGGCATTGAGACATCTTCATTCATTGCTCTGTTTGCATCGGCAGGTGTTGCAATCGGTATGGCACTAAGCGGCACGCTGCAGAATTTTGCAGGTGGCGTAATGATTCTGCTGTTCCGTCCGTTTAAAGTTGGCGACTTTATTGAGGCGCAAGGTTATGCCGGCATCGTGAAGGAGATTCAGATTTTCAATACCATCATCCGTACTGGTGACGCTCAAATCATTCTGATTCCCAATGGAACACTGAGCAGTGGCACGATGAAGAATTCTTCAAAGGAACTCTATCGTCGTGTGGATTTGGAATTCCAGTTTGAATATGGTGCTGACTACAATGAGGTAAAGGCAGCCATCATGGATATCCTTAAGAGTCACCCACAGGTAATCCAGGGACCCGTAGAGGATTCTCCCATCGTAACAGAGCCCTGGATTGGTCTGCTGAATCTGGGCGAGAGTGGTGTAACGGTTGTCACCCGTTCATGGTGTAAGGGAGCCGACTACTGGGCCGTCTATTTCAATCTGAACGAGACCGTCTACCAGATGCTAAAGGAGCGTGGCTTTATGTTCCCATTCAACCGCGTGGATGTCAACATACTGAATAATAAATAATAGAAAAAAACAGAAATAAAAAATATGTCAAGAGTATTAATGATTGGCGCCGGTGGCGTTGCTACAGTAGCAGCATTCAAGATTGCACAAAATGCTGATGTATTTACAGAATTCATGATTGCAAGTCGCAGAAAGGCAAAATGTGACAAGATAGTAGAGGACATCCACAAGGCTGGATATAAAATGAACATCAAGACTGCTCAGGTAGATGCTGACGATGTAGAGCAATTGAAGACCCTCTTCAACGACTTCAAACCCGAGTTGGTTATCAATCTGGCCCTGCCCTATCAGGACCTGACTATTATGGATGCTTGTCTGGCTTGCGGATGCAACTATTTGGACACAGCCAACTACGAGCCCAAGGACGAGGCCCACTTTGAGTATTCCTGGCAGTGGGCATATCGTGAGCGTTTCGAGAAGGCGGGTCTGACAGCCATTTTAGGTTGCGGTTTCGACCCGGGCGTAACAAGCATCTACACAGCCTACGCTGCCAAGCATCATTTTAAAGAGATTCAATATCTGGATATCGTAGACTGCAACGCAGGCGATCACCATAAGGCTTTTGCCACCAACTTCAACCCAGAAATCAATATCCGCGAGATTACTCAAAAAGGTCTCTATTGGGAAAATGGCAAATGGGTTGAGACAGAGCCGCTGGAGATTCATAAAGACTTGACCTATCCCGAAATTGGACCTCGCGACAGCTATCTGCTGCACCACGAAGAGATTGAGTCATTAGTTATCAACTACCCCACCATCAAGCGTGCCCGTTTCTGGATGACCTTTGGTCAACAGTATCTGAAACACCTGGAGGTGATTCAAAACATTGGTATGAGCCGCATTGACGAGGTAGAATACGAGGCACCTCTGGCTGATGGCACAGGTTCTGCGAAGGTAAAGATTGTTCCTCTTCAGTTCCTGAAGGCTGTGCTGCCCAACCCACAGGATTTAGGCGAGAACTATGAGGGACAGACATCTATTGGCTGTCGTATCCGTGGTATTGGCAACGATGGCAAGGAACACACCTATTATGTATATAACAACTGCAGCCACCGTGCCGCCTACGAAGAGACTGGAATGCAAGGTGTTTCATATACCACTGGTGTACCTGCAATGATTGGTGCTATGATGTTCTGCAAAGGGCTTTGGAATACCCCCGGTGTACACAATGTAGAGGAGTTCGACCCCGATCCATTCATGGAGCAACTCAATAAGCAGGGACTGCCCTGGCATGAGATTCACGACGGAGATTTGGAATTATAATGTCGTAACAACAATATAACGTAATAAAGATATAACGAAATAACGAAAAAATTACAATATGGCAAAGAAAGAAGAAACAGAACAGTTGACTCCTCAACAGGAGAAAATGAAGGCCTTGCAGGCTGCCATGGCGAAGATTGAGAAAGACTTCGGTAAGGGTAGTATCATGCGCATGGGCGAGGAAAGCGTGGAAAACGTGGAGGTAATCCCCACCGGCTCTATCGCACTGAATGCCGCCCTTGGTGTGGGTGGCTACCCCAAGGGACGTATCATCGAGATTTATGGTCCTGAGTCTTCTGGTAAGACCACACTGGCAATCCATGCTATCGCAGAATGCCAGAAGAACGGTGGTATTGCAGCTTTTATCGATGCTGAGCATGCCTTCGACCGTTTCTATGCACAGAAACTGGGTGTTGATATTGACAACCTGTATATCTCACAACCCGACAATGGTGAACAGGCACTTGAGATTGCCGACCAGCTGATTCGCTCAGCAGCTATCGACATCATTGTTATAGACTCTGTTGCCGCCTTGACTCCTAAGAAAGAGATTGAGGGTGACATGGGTGACTCAGCTGTAGGTCTGCACGCGCGTTTGATGAGTCAGGCTTTACGCAAGGTCACATCTACCATTGCGAAGACCAACACCACCTGTATTTTCATCAACCAGTTGCGCGAGAAGATTGGAGTAATGTTTGGCAATCCAGAGACAACTACAGGTGGTAACGCCCTAAAGTTCTATGCTTCTGTACGTTTGGATATCCGTAAGATAGCCTCCATCAAGGATGGCGACAACATTATAGGTAATCAAGTTCGCGTAAAAGTAGTAAAGAACAAGGTAGCACCACCCTTCCGTAAGGCAGAGTTTGAAATTACCTTTGGCGAGGGCATCTCCAAAATTGGCGAAATTGTTGACCTGGGCGTAGAATTAGGCATCATTAAGAAAAGTGGTTCATGGTTCTCTTATGGAGAATCAAAACTGGCTCAGGGACGTGATGCAGTGAAAAGCCTACTGAAAGATAATCCAGAACTTTGCGAAGAACTGGAAGCAAAGATTATGGAAAAACTACGCAACGAGTAAGAAATAATAAAAAAAGGGCAATCAATTTGATTTGCCCTTTTTTTTATTTCTTAATGCTTAACGCTCCTTACTTTATGAGTTTTCTTATCTAAGAAAACACAAGCATAACGCTGATTCACGCTCTTATACTCCATTGTATATGTCTTATTATCAACATCCCTCTTGCCGCTTGGCTCACCAAGAGCTAACAACACCTCTGCTTCTGTAAACCCAGGACGTACAACACCTTTCTGAATATCCTGCATATGCACCTTTTGTACGCCAGGAATATTCAAAGGATTACCCTCAGCAAACAGGTTATCGTAAAGGTCCTCATGCGTACCTGCGATATCACCGGACACATCCTGACTCACAAAAGTTACCTCCTTGGTATATGTCTTACCCGAACCAAGTCCTCGCAGTGTCATCTTGACATAATGGGTACCACGCTGGGCACGCACATCCTTGATTCTGAATGTTGACAGGCGTGCAGCCTTCGTAGGTTTGCCATTCTGGTCAGTAAAGACAGATGCATACAATGTATAGACCTCCTTACCTATATATTTCTTATAAGCAGAACTTGCTGCCATATTGTCAGCAGGCAGTTCAAAGGCACCACGGAAGGTATGGAACTTCATATTGCTGATTTCAAACTCCTCGTCACGCATACCACTGTTGGTCTTACTGATAGCCACATTCTGATAGAACTCACGTCCTGACTCATCAGCCACGATAATCTTTACGGGGAAGTTACGCGTGCCTACGCCTACAGCCACAACCTTCACCTCCGTACCAGGTTTCACATCCGTGATGGTCTTGTAGCCATCACCATCCAGTTCTGTATCCACATAATACTCACTGGCCAGGGTAAACAGCGTCTTATCCTTGAAAAACTCGATAGCAGCATCCACATCACCCAGATATGCCAGGGTGGGCACACCCAGTTTGCCAAAGCAGTAGTCATCGAATGATGCTGTGGGCACCTCGAAATAGTAAGCCTTGCCATCATCCTCGCACTTGAAGTTCACACGCTCGTGCAGTCCACCGGTATTCTCATGTCCCTGATAGACCATAATCTTATGACGCAGTTTTAGACTGCTTACCATCTGACCTGTCTCTGCATCGGCAAAGGTCTTGATAACCATATCTTTCTTATCTGGAATCACCATAAAACGCATACCTACCCCCCAGTCACACATGCTGACATAACGGAAGAAACGACTCAACGTGTCTTGAGGCTCTTCTGTTTCTTTCACAGACTGTGAACCATTGATAGAATCTACGACTACGACCTTTTTGGCTCCTTTTGTCTTTACGATATACTTATTTTCCTGAGCCGAAGCACAAACAACAGCAACGGCCATGACAACAAACACAATTATTCTTTTCATACATCATGTTGATTGATAACGAGTGCAAAGATATAATTTTTTTCTGACTTATGACAAAATGACGTGACAAAAAATCGTATCCTGAGTGTTTTTTCGCTTTTGGCACGCACTTTGCTACATACTAAGTGACAAATTTTGAATAATAACAAAAAAAATAAATACAATTATGGGAAAGATTATTGGAATTGACTTAGGTACAACAAACTCTTGTGTATCTGTTTTCGAAGGCAACGAGCCAGTTGTTATCGCTAATAGCGAAGGCAAGCGCACTACGCCTTCTGTAGTAGGTTTCGTTGAGGGTGGTGAACGTAAGATTGGCGACCCCGCCAAACGTCAGGCTATCACAAACCCTAAAAACACCGTTTATTCTATCAAGCGCTTCATGGGTGAGACATGGCAGCAGACTGAGAAGGAAATCTCACGTGTACCATTTACCGTTGTTAACGAAGGTGGCTACCCCCGTGTAGATATCGACGGTCGTAAGTATACGCCTCAGGAAATCTCTGCTATGGTGCTTCAGAAGATGAAGAAGACCGCAGAAGACTATCTGGGCCAGGAGGTGACAGAGGCCGTTATCACAGTGCCCGCATACTTCTCCGACTCTCAGCGTCAGGCTACAAAAGAAGCTGGTCAGATTGCTGGTTTGAACGTACGTCGTATCGTGAACGAGCCTACGGCAGCTGCCCTGGCTTATGGTATCGATAAGACCAACAAGGACATGAAGATTGCCGTGTTCGACCTCGGTGGTGGTACCTTTGATATCTCAATCCTCGACTTCGGTGGTGGTGTATTTGAGGTGCTCTCTACCAATGGTGATACACACCTGGGTGGTGACGACTTCGACCAGGTTATCATCGACTGGCTGGTACAGGAGT
>CAMOGP010000152.1 GCA_946614175.1 uncultured Prevotella sp.
TGGAAAAACAGATATGGTATCGGATAAGAGGATAGTCATAGACGGTTTTCCCTGGCCTCCCGATGCGTTGCTGGAGCGGCTGCGAAGCCCGGAATTGCCTGCTGAGGAATTCTGGCGCTGCATAGCCTATGCCCTCTACGTGATGAAGGATGACGAGGATTACGTGGCAGAGATCAATGAGGTGAAGAAGGAGCGGACGAAGTCTGGCTTCCCGCAGCAATCGGCCACTACGCCTCAGAACGAGATGCCCGAGCCGCCTCAGCGCCTGTATATCCCACCGACTCCTGCACCCAAGATATTCCACGACAACCTCGACGACACGACAATCGCCACAGCCCTTCGGAAAACCGACAAGATGGGCTTGGGGCCGAAGCAGTTTGCAAAGGCCGCCCAGGAGTTCTTCTTGAGCATCGGCTGGCTCGTGAGCACCGTCGATACGCAGTTCGTGGGCTGGATGAAGGCTCACCAGATCATTGATACTGCATCCAACGACCTTCAGCACGTTTCGAGGAATGAAACGATGGACACCCTGAAAGAGACCTTGAAAAACACCTTCCAGTACCGCAATGGGATCGGCGAATGGGAAGACATGAGAGAATACTATCGAAGAAACGACAGCTCGAAGATAAATAGCGGCCGAAAGCGCTCATAAACGCTTTGGGATTACACCTCGTTACACCTACTCGTTACACCCCTTTACACCTCGTTACACTATTTTATAATTAATTGGTATTCAGCGCGTTCCTTTATCGTGCATATATTTCTGCGTACCAATTATTATGCTTAAATTTGCATTCGAAAAGAGCGCTCGACAGGGCGCAAATGGGATTTGGAAATTTTAATTATAAAATAGTTTGAGTATGAATAAGAATTTTGTTTTTTCAATCAATCCCCGCATGCGGGATTGTTCCGGGAATGTCACTGAAGAGTGTAAGACCCTTAACAGCGCTTGGCCAGCAACGGCTGAGCAAGTATTAACCACGCTGGAGCGCGACGACGTGAAGAGGACCGTCGGACAGCTACGAGAGAGTTTCAACGAGAACGTGAAGCTCTGGGAACTGCCCTACGCTTGTCCGCACTACTCGGCCTTCCGCAACAATCATCGGGCACAGGAGGACATCCTGCCAGAGGCGTTCACTCACAAGACCTGCGTTGATATCGACGACCCAGAGAAGGCGCCGTTGGCTATCGAACGTGCGCTGGAGATGAACAAAGACGAGATGAGCGACTGGCAGGACAGCGTGCTCTACATCGAGTACTCAACGCGCCGCCCGAAGGCTCACATCTGGATCCTGATGCCCAAGGGGAAGACCATCGAGGAGGCACAGCGGCAGTTCTGCAGCAATCTGGGCGATGACCTCGGCGTAGAACCCGACTCACAGTGCTTTACCCCAGAACGCCTTATCCTGATGACTGGCGACGAAGTGTATCGGTCAGAGCGATGGCTGCAACCACTCTCGGACGAGGAGCTGGAGGAACGCCGCGAAGCCTACCTGATGCGTGGACTCGATGTGGACGGTCGCCCGCTGAAGAAGCCCGAGACGGTCAGGACTGCTCCCGCTGCCAGCGACCAGATGACGGAGGCTTTGGCTCCCAACGAGCGCACCCGCTTCATCGTCAAGGAATGTCTGAAAGAGGCAGGGCTCACGGTGAACGACCTGAACGAAGAGGGCGGCCGCCACAATGCCGTGAAGTCTATCCTGTCGGTAGGTATCACCCAACTGATGACGAAGGCAGAGTTTCTGGGTGTCATGCAAGAACTGGCTCCAGCGTATAGCAAGGAGAAGGAGTATCAGCAGCTGGTGACCGACTTCTACGCCAAGTACACCGACGACAGCCAGAAGATGACTCAATTCCAGCGTCGGGTATTTGCTCAGAGCCGCAAGATCACTCCTGCAAAAACGGTCGCCAAGCGCAAGGTCCAGACCGAAGAGCCGACTGCGGTCATCTATGGCGATAAGGCTTCACTGGCCGATATCTACGCCAGTCCTGTACCGCCAAGACTCTCGGACAACGCCCGCCCTCGCTTTGTCAAAGCCGTTACGGGTCCGGTTCCAGCTGATACTAAGGATACCTGCGCGCAGATGATGTTCCCGCCGTTGGGTATGTACTGCGATGCCAGCTTCATCTACATCGACGGTACGCCTCGTGAACCTCGCGCCATCGGTATTGTCGTAGCGGGCACAGGTGGCGGCAAGGACAGCAGCACGAAGCACATGTTGAAGCATCTGGAAGCTCCTCAGAAAGAGATAGACAAGGTGAACCGCGTCGAGCTGGATAAGTACAAGGATGACTATCGGCGCATGAACCAGAACAAGGATAAGCCCGAGCGCCCCAACGTGTCGATCAGGAGCGTGGCAGCCGATATCACCAAAGCCCGACTGGCAGAGCTGATGTCCGACTCGCAAGGCCGCATCATCTATACGCGTATGACGGAGTTCGACCAATGGTTCGCCGTTGAGGGCTGGAAGCCCGGACCTAACTGTCCTTTCACCTATCTGAAGATGACCGACGACGAGGATAATCCCTTCGGTCAGGAGCGTGTAGGCAGTCAGAGTGTCACCTATCAAGGTCCGCTGTCTATCAACTTCAACGCCTCGACGACGCTAAACAAGCTGACGTACTACATGCGCAACAGCGCGATTGACGGGCCTATCAGCCGGCTCACGCTGGCCACAGTTCCCGATCGCGGCATCGGTGCTCCAATCCCCAAGCACGGCAAGTACGACGCCAAGTACGACGCTGAGCTGAAGCCGTTCCTCGACAGGCTGCGCGAAGCTCACGGTGAAGTGACCTGCAGGCAGGCTATCCGTATGGCAAATCGGCTGAAGGAAGAGCTCGACGACTTCGTCATCAAGTCGGGTGATGAGGTGCTCGACAATCTGGGGCATCGCGCCTTAGTGGCGGCCTTCCGCAAGGGCTGTCTGCTCTACGCAGCCAACGGGATGCATTGGGAGAAAGCCATCGAGGGTTTCTGCCGCTGGAGCCTGCACTACGACCTCTGGCTGAAGTTGCACTTCTTCAGCGACCTGATCCGTAATGCAGACTGCAAGGTGAAGACCTCACGTCGCGGACCTTCCAATCTGCTGGTACAGATCAAGACAGATACCAATGGCGTGTTCACCTATCAGGATGCCGTCAACATGCGACTGGCCAATGGTAAGGAGGAAGACGGAACTGCCGCAATGCTGAACCAGTGGGTAAGCCGAGGCCACATCGAAAGACTGCCCGACGACCACTTCCGCATCATCCCCAAAAATGACAAATGACAGATGACAGTTTAGAAAACGAGACCAGCAAGAGGGCGTAACCGCAAAATGGCTACGCCCTCTTTTTGTTTTAATGACTCACTGTGTCTCGATTGCAAACATAGTAATTGTTATAGCATTTTTCTTATTACTACTCATTCTTTTTTTACTACGATTATAACCGAGAGGTCGCTTTCGTCCAATGTTCCTTGTACTTTTATTCTATATGTAGAACCTTCAGCAGATAATAAAGAATATATCAACGCAGGTTCAGATGTTTTTTTGTAGTAAGTACAGACTCTTCCATTTTCTATTTTCCATGAATTCTCCATAGAAAATCCTGTAGAACAAGAACCATCAGAATTGAAAAAAAGGGTATTCCCATTTGATATCCAATACCACTCAGATGTTCCTTCTATAGAGGTAATAGTCCATGAACCAATTACTTTTGAGTTGTCAAAGAAGACGTTAGGTTCATCGCCATCTTTACTACAGCCAGTGAATATAATTGATAAAGCCACTAGACACAAAGTGTAAAATAAGTTTTTTTTCATAACTGTATACTTATTTCTCAGATAATAATTTAGAAGTCAACCCCAGCCCTAAATACAAAACCGTCAAGTTTTTCACCTGGCCTATCTCTATAGTAATATTCCATTCTATAGTTGTTGTATTTTGAACCAGATATTAGTTCAAGTTGATCCACTGTAACCTTGCGTATTTCATACCCAGCTGAGAGAGACAACCCAATATTATCACTTAATGCATACCGTACTCCTACAGAAAATGTTGCATATATATTACCATCGTTGTTAACATATGCTCCAATTCGTGCGTCAGCAAAAGGACTAAACCTCGTTTGGGTGAAATTCGCTCTCGCATTAAAAAACACTGGGATATCAACTTTTGCGTCTCTTTTGTTGTAGGCTTTTCCTCCTACTTCTCCCCATTTATATTCACCAGTAAAATCAAAGCCAAAACCAGCACCTAAAAAGATATATGGATTAAATTGATATCCATGAGCAGTTGTAACCTCAACTGTTGATGGCTTGAATTGACTAATGTATGCGCAATAACCAACATCAGCAAATCCGTGATATCCTTTTTTCAAACTTTGAGCTTGTGATATCATAGCAAATGAAAACAATAAAAATATTAGTAACTTTTTCATATGTGAACTTTTATTATATATTCAATTTACCAGACGATAGCCTTATACTTTTTCTTTGCACTTTCTATCAGTTCATTCAAATCGTAAACTCCACGTGTCTTGTTATAGTCTTTCACAGGAAGATAGACAGCAATCAGATTCAGATAATCATAAACTTGGAGAATAACTATTGTTTTCGCTTGCTCTTTCGTTAGTGCATCTACACCAATGAAATAGGTTTGGTTGTCTTTTTCAATAGGAAGCATCATGTATCTTTCTGCTAGATAATTTGCATACTCTTTTGTATAAGATGTGCTTACGACTGCTCCAACGCTTTTTAGTTTGCCATTTTCAAATGTATACATAATACCCCTGGACTTCCCTACATTATCATAAACTAGATTTTGCGCATTTGACTTTGGTGATAAAGTACCTTGTTTCTGATTGCTTTTTACATATGCTTGGTCACATCCCCAATTTGTGACAGGATCATCATAAAGCGTATATTTTGGAGTAACCGTCAATTCAATATTCTTTTTCCCATTAACTGTCAAATCTGTTTTGCCAATGTGGAATGCCATAACAGAATTATCTTTTGTAACATAGGCTACAAATTCATTCGCCACAGAAATAGTTTTAGCTCCCACAATCACTGTTTGATCTCCTACACCCAAAGTAATAGGGGCTGTGCTTACACCATCATCATCGTTTTTGTCATCACTACTACTACAAGAAGTTAGCATACTTACACTCATCAATGCTACAATTGATGATGTCAAAAAATTAATAAAATACTTTTTCATGATTTAAAATGTTTTGTTAATATGATAAAAAAAACGTGAGCAAATTACTTCGCTTACGTTTCGGAGGCATCGCCAAACGCCTAACAACCTTAAACGAGTAATGCTCACGCCAGCAGGCGCGAACCATCTACTTTACTCTTGGTTGTTTCTTTAATTTGGCGAATTTTCCGAAACAAGAATCAAAGCGGACGCTTCACAATATGTCTGTTATATCTATTTTGCTA
>CAMOGP010000153.1 GCA_946614175.1 uncultured Prevotella sp.
TAGTAGCCTACCTCGTAGGCATGAGGATTCAGGCGACGGTCTGGTGCGATGATACCATTACAGTTGAAGTTATAGTCGGAAGCAGGATACTTGCCGTAGTCGCCACCATAGGTAAAGATGGTGCGTCCTGTCACAGGACTCTTGTCGCGCATACCCTGATCCACGAAGTCCCAGATATAGCCACCCTGATATTTCGGATACTTACGTACCAGGTCCCAGTATTCCTTGAAACCACCCATGGAGTTACCCATGGCGTGGGCATATTCACACTGGATGAGTGGACGGGGATTGCTGCCCTTCGAGTAAGCCTCACAACCCTCGTAGCCATAGTACATCGGACAGAAAATGTCTGTCTTGCCGTTCTGGCCAGCCTGCTCATATTGTACAGGACGAGTCTTGTCGGTAGCCTTTATCCAGTCGTAAGCCTTCTCGAAGTTGGGACCATAGCCCGCCTCGTTGCCCAGGCTCCATACGATGACAGATGGATGGTTCTTGAACGACATGACATTACCCTGGTTGCGCTCCAGGTGCATCTTCTCAAAATCCGCGCGCTTAGCCAGTGTGCGCTCTCCGTAGCCCATGCCGTGACTCTCCAGGTTGGCCTCGGCAGTCAGATAGATACCATACTCGTCGCAGAGGTCGTACCAACGGGGATCGTCAGGGTAGTGGCAGGTGCGCACGGCATTGATGTTCAACTGCTTCATAATCTTGATGTCCTGGATCATGCGCTCTTTCGAGACGATATAACCGCCATCAGGGTCCAACTCATGACGGTCGGCACCTTTTATTAATATAGGCTGACCGTTCAGCAACAGTTGACCGCCCTTGATTTCAATATGACGGAAACCTACGCGCTGACGGATGACCTCAAGCACCTTGTCGCCCTTCTTCAATGTGATAATCACGTTGTAGAGGTTGGGCACCTCGGCCGACCAGGGCTTTACGTTCTCAAGACTTACCTCATTGCCGTTCTTGTCTTCCAGACGCTGCTCGATGGTAGTTCCCTTCGGCGCTTTTGCGTCAATCTTCAGTACACCTTTGCCAGCAACAAAGTCCTGGCTGACTGTCAAATCCTCGATATGCATCTTCGGACGGGCATACAGATATACCTCGCGAGCAATACCTGTGAAGCGCCAGAAATCCTGGTCCTCCAGGTAAGAGCCGTCGCACCAGCGCATCACCTGCATGGCAATCAGGTTCTTGCCTTTCTTCAGGTACTTGGTAATGTTGAACTCGGCAGCTACCTTTGAATCCTCCGAGTAGCCTACGAACTTACCGTTGACCCATACCTTCAGGTTGCTTGTTGCCGAACCCACATGGAAATAAACCTCCTGTCCGTTCCAGTCGCCGGGCAGGTTGAACTCACGTCGGTAAGAACCCGTGTAGTTGTTGGTCTCACCGATAAAGGGAGGATTACTGTTGAATGTGGTACCCCATGAATAACCCACGTTCTTGTAGGTCTTGTCGCCATAGCCCTCAATCTCAAAGAGACCAGGTACGGGGAAGTCCACCCATTTCGAATCGTCAAACTTCAACGAGAAGAAATTGGCAGGTGCCAGGTTGTGGTCCTTCACGAAGTTAAAACGCCATTTGCCTTCCATCGACAAGTATCGACCCGACTTTGTCTTGTCGTTTGTCTTAGCCAGTCCGGCATTCTCGAAAGCAAAGAAATCTGCACGACGCGCCTCACGGTTAATCTGGTTGACTGCCGGATTCTTCCATTCCGGTTCCGCGGCAGCAAATCCCTGTGCCGTAGTCATTAGCGCTAATGCTAAAAAGAAATGTTTGAGCATAAATAATTAATGTAGTTATTGATAGTTTACTATTTCGTGCAAAGTTACGAAATTATTTCCGATTCTGATTCAATTTGTAGAATAATTTTTATACCTTTGCACGCACAATAACGGAAAATCGCATGAAACATAAACTTAACATCATTCCTTTGCTCCTTGTAACGGTAGCTTTCGGCCTGATTGCGTGGGCTCTGGTGCACTATGAGGAGAACTATCTCTGGAAGGTCCAGGAGTTGAACCTGTTCCTTGATACAGCATTGTTTTTTAAGCAGCAGATGGTCGTCTCGGGTGGCATCCTGACGTATCTGGGTACCTTCTTCACCGACTTCTTCTATCACTCGTGGCTTGGCGTGCTCATCCTGTGTGCCTGGTGGGCTGTGCTGCTGGTTCTCTCGGCCCTTACCTTTAAGGTGCCGTTGAAGTGGCTCACGGTTTTGCTCGTTCCTGTGGCATTGTTGCTGCTGAGCAATGTGGAACTGGGCTATTGGATTTATTACCTGAAACTGCGAGGCTATTTCTTTGTGGCCACCATCGGTCTTACTGCCGGCATCGCCAGCGTGTGGGGCTTCAGGTGTCTGCCTAAGATGGTCCGTCCTGCGTATATCGTTGCCGGTTCGGCCGTGCTTTACCCGCTGCTGGGCTTTTATGGCTTGCTGGCAGTGGCACTCATGGGTCTGCTTTCCTGGCGCCTGAAGGACATGTCCCTGAAACTGCGACTCCTGAATACCTTCCTGGCGTTGGCCGCAATCATCGTTGTGCCGATGATCTATTATCAGCAATGCTATTATCAGACCAATTCCGAGGATATCTATTTCACGGCTCTTCCACTCTTTGAGATGGACGATTTCTTCGCCAGCTATTACATCCCCTTCATCCTGCTCACCGTCTTCTATGCCTTGATGGCGCTCAGCTATGGCCTATGGGGCAGCGGACAGGTTCGCAAGCCTGTCATCTGGGGCCTGGTTCAATGTGTGCTGATAGGCGGTCTTGTGTATGGCGTTCAGAAATACTGGTATAAGGACTATAATTTCCATAAGGAACTGGCCATGAACCGCGCTATGGAGGCTGGCGACTGGAATGGCGTGATCCGTGAGGCCGCCAACCTGCAGGATGAACCTACCCGCAGCATCGTGATGATGAAGAACCTGGCGCTCTTCCGCCTGGGACGCCTGGGTGATGAGGCCTACCATTATCGTCAGGGAGCCAAGGCCAGCAACACCCCGATAGACATCCGTATGACGCAGGTCGTTGGCCGTGATATCTATTTCTATTTTGGTCAGCTGAACTTCTGTCACCGCTGGTGTCTGGAGGATGGTGTGGAGTATGGCTGGCGTGCCGTCTATCTGAAGTACATGATTCGTTGCTCGTTGATGGACGAGGAATATGAGGTGGCTGCAAAATACATCAATATCCTGAAGCACACGCGCTATCAT
This sequence comes from uncultured Prevotella sp., assembly GCA_946614175.1. Taxonomy (GTDB): domain Bacteria; phylum Bacteroidota; class Bacteroidia; order Bacteroidales; family Bacteroidaceae; genus Prevotella. The sequence continues at coordinate 3,227 of CAMOGP010000153.1, forward strand.
AAGGCGTGGGCCGAACAGCAGGAGCAGTACCTGCATCATCGTGAGAAGTTGAAGGCCAGCAAGGAATACGGCCCATTGTTCCATCTGCGTGATTTCAAGGATCAGCTGAGTAGCGACAACGGACTGGTTGAGTATTTCCTGATGCACCTTCTGGTCAATGTTGAGACGGATGATCCTGAGATGCAGGAACTGGTGCTCTTTGCTGCCCTTTGGACCAAGGATATTCCTACCTTCTGGCCCAGGTTCAATAAGTATGCCGTTCTGCATCAGGGTAAGCTGATGCCTCGTCACTATCAGGAGGCAGCCTATCTCTATGGCAATCTGGAGCATCAGGTTGATATCAGTCGCATGCCTTTCGATGCCCAGGTCAAGGAGGACTACGAGAATTTCATGAAGCTGGCCCAGAGTTGTGCCGGCATGACGGAGGCCCAGATGCGTCCCGTCTTCTATCCCCGTTTTGGTCATACGTTCTACTATGACTATTTCCTTATTAGAAATCAGAAGTTGTATTGATTATGAAATATATCCATTTATTGTGCCTTGGGGCACTCCTGGCGTTGGCCTCATGTGGAACGAAGGTTCCTGACAGTTTTATCGAAGACGAGCATTTGCCTAAGATATATCCCGACTATACGGATGTGACCATTCCTGTGAATATCGCTCCGCTCTCGTTCCAGTTGGAGCAGGAGGCCGACGAGGTGGTGACGCGTTTCTCCTATGGCGATATGGAACTGGTGTGTGGCGGTGTCAAGGCCCAGCCTTCTGTTGATGACTGGCATCAGTTGACAGCTGCTGCCCAGGGCCACGATATCACCGTTGAGGTCTTTGCCTGCAATGGCGGACAGTGGAAGCGCTTCAAGCCCTTTGCCTATCATGTGTCTGCCGACAGTATTGACGCTTATCTCTGCTATCGTCTTATCTCTCCTTCCTATGTCACCTACGAGGAACTGACGCTGAATCAGCGTTGCCTTGAGACGTACGACGAGAAGGTGATGGTCGACAATCTGCTGTGCAGCACCGAACAGGACGGACAATGTGTCAACTGCCACAATTTCCAGCAATATAATCCTGAGCGCATGCTCTTCCATGCCCGTCAGAATCATGGTGGCACCATCATGGTCTATGATGGCAAGGTCAGCAAGGTCAATATGCGCAACGACTCCCTGCTCTCTGCAGGTGTCTATCCCACCTGGCATCCCACATTGCCCTTGGTGGTGTTCTCTACCAACAAGACGGGACAATCGTTCCATACGCGCCATAAGAATAAGATTGAGGTGTTCGATTCCGCCAGCGATATCATAGCCTATGATGTCAGGAACAACGAGGTGACGAATATCGAGAACGACTCTACTGAGTTTGAGGTGTTCCCCTTCTGGGCACCCGATGGCAAGAGCCTCTATTATTGCAGCGCACATTTTGAGTTCCGTGATACGGTGTCCAAGGATGTAGAGGTTATCCGCCGCTATAGCGAACTGCATTATAATATCTATCGCAAGTCGTTTGATGCCGAGACGATGACCTTCGGTCCGCGCCAGCTGGTCTTCGATGCCGATACCCTTGGCAAGAGTGCCACGCTGCCCCGTATCTCGCCCGATGGACGCTTCCTGGTCTTCACCCTGGGTAACTATGGCTGCTTCCATATCTGGCACCACGAGGCTGATCTCTGGATGCTCAATCTTGCCACGGGTGAGTGCAAACCTATGGAGGGTATCAACTCCGACGATACTGAGAGCTATCACTCTTGGTCCAGCAATGGACGCTGGCTCGTAGTCAGCACCCGACGCGAGGATGGTAATTTCACCCGTCCCTTCTTTGCGCATGTTGACCAGCAGGGTAGGGCATCCAAACCCTTTGCGCTGCCTCAGGCTGATCCCGACTATCATCGTCAGTTCATGAAGAGCTATAATATCCCTGAATTCGTATCCGGACCCGTGGAAATAACACCCCAGCGTTTTGCAGATGTGCTGAAGAATGACGAGGGTGAACCAGTAAAATACGTCCGAAAATTGAAAAATATTCACTAATAATTCAGAAAATCCAAAAAAATACACCTATTTTTAAAAAAATACCTCAAAAAAATTGGTGAATATAAAAAAAGTGCGTACCTTTGCACCCGCAAACAAGGAACGAGGTTCCGTAGCTCAACTGAATAGAGCATCTGACTACGGATCAGAAGGTT
>CAMOGP010000154.1 GCA_946614175.1 uncultured Prevotella sp.
GACACCACTGGCAGCAACACCGCCAGTCGAGATATTATCTCCAGTCGTTTCGCCTGTGGCAACAGATTCACCACTCACATTACCGCCTCCAATAATCACGGTTCCTCCAGACATACCTGCTATTCCTGACATACCAGAAACACCTGCAGCCATCTCTACACCTTCCTCATCAACATGCGTAGGCAAATCCATACCGTCTGCAGTCTTATCAAATGGACGGTCGAAGGCTGCGATGAAGAACACGAATACCTCAGTACCCATACCGATAAACAACATCAGATTTGCACCTGGCAGGTGAGTCAATTTAAAAAGTGTACCCAGAATAACGATTGATGCACCCCAGCTATAGGCATAGTTCATGAACGTCTGCCCCGGCACACTGTCCAACCACTTCTGCAAGCGGTAGATGATATTGAATTTACTATACTTTGTCATTGTGATATTTTCGTTATGACGTTACGTCGTTATTATAATATAACAACTTATTTTACTTTCTTGATTTCTTTGCAGATGCCTTAGCAGGCTTTATTTTCTCACTTGTGGTATTTGCCAGCGAACGCACACAACGGAAACCAATGAACGAACGAGGTTGATTCTGGTATTCACTGCTACGCCATGCGGAACGGATATAATTCTCGGGATCTTTCCAAGAACCACCACGCACGCTCTTCTTCTTCAAGCGATAAGGATCCTCAAGGGCGGCATTATACTTCAGTTGCGGGTTGATATCATTCATAGCATCCACACCTGCCTCAGTATAGATGGTAGAAGTCCATTCTGCCACATTACCAGCCATGTCAAAGAGTCCATTACTATTGGCACTATAGATACCTACCTTCGACGTGATCAGGTTACCATCCTTAGTATAGTTACCATTCTCAGGTTTGAAATTAGCATAGAAACAGCCCTTTCCACTTGCCACATCCTCGTTGGCCCAAGGAAACTCATTCTGTTCTTTGCCACGAGCAGCATACTCCCATTCTGCCTCTGTGGGCAGACGATAACGTTGTACCTGACGGGCGGCAGGACCAAGCCCTCTGAGCAGAAATTCCGTACGCCAAGCGCAGAAAGCATTAGCCTGTTCCCAAGTAACGCCCACCACCGGATAGTCATTATAGGCGGCACTTGAGAAATAGTTGCGCATATACACCTCGTTGTCTGCATTGGGAAAATCATTCACCCAGCAGGTAGTGTCAGGATAGATATTAATAATATAAGTATTAAGGAAGTCCCAAGGACCACTCAACTGACGATTAATGGTCTGACGGATAATTTTACCCTCCTCATCAATATAAGCAGTATCCTTAGAAATCCACACCTCTTCCTGAGGATTCACGGTCACATCCGTATTCAAGTTACGCTCCTGAGGATTAAGACGGTTATGGCGCTTAGCAGCCTCAACATAGTCGTAAACCTCATAGCGATAGTTCATCTGACTGGCATCCAACATTTTCTCACCCGTAACAGGGTTGGTCACATACACACTCTCTATAGCACGACGTTCATCCTCATTAGGTTTACGGGGCATAGCCTTCTTCCAGTTCAGGTGAGGCTTCACAAGATTTCCATCCTTGTCTTCCTCCTCTTCAATCTTATAACTCTCATCGCCACCATAATTAGGATCTGCCAGACGCTCGCGAATGATCGAGTCACGAACATAATTCACAAACTGACGATACTCAGAATTCGTAATCTCCGTATCATCCATCCAGAATCCCTCTACAGAGATATCCTTTACTGGCGTCTGTTTTCCCCATAGTGTGTCGGCGGTTTCAAGTCCCATACGCAAATGGCCACGCTTCACAAGTACCATTCCATAAGGAGCAGGTTCTGTAAAAGCATGCCCGTTGGATCCCGTCAGTTCACCTCCTGCAGATGTTGTCTCCTTTCCACCGAAACAACTTGCGAGAACAAGTGCTACGACTAGAAGGCAAAAAACATTTTGTTTCATATTTCGACTTTTTTCTTTATTCATTATTTATAATAGTCTAACGCTCTGATGACGGTTACGACCTTTCTTCGAGAAATTGATATCCGTCTGATAACCCACGAATAGTTCATGACCACCATTACCGATGCTCAGGGCCGTGGTATAATATTCATAACTATAGCCCAACATCACACCATGGAACTTTCCACCAACATAAGCCGTTATCGATGTTCCCGGACTATAACCTAATCCTGCATACATCACTTTCTTCTCATGAACGTAGGTCAGACGGGTTGTAAAATCGGCACGATACCCCACCCCGTCTGAGCGTCCCATAACAGATGGTTGTATTGATAAGAACGGATTTTTAAGGCGAATATTGCATCCAGCCATAAAATAATATGACATAGCGATATCCAACTGGTTGGTTTCACCTATTTCCACCTCGGGAGCAAGCAGGTGTTGAACCGAAGCACCTACATACCATGACTTGTGTTGGTAATACAGTCCGGCATTGAGGTCAAAGGCAGTTCCATCTACATTTGATGTAGGCAGCGCCTCATCACCAGAGTCAATAAAATCCAGTTCAGAGCCCTTCAACGTCTCACTCAGCATCGCTGGTTGTAAGCCAAGACTCAACACGCCGCCTAAGAGTTTTATCTTAGGTGCATACATCAACGAGAATTTCTTATGCGAGAACACACCGATATCATCATTCACAATCTGTGCGCCAACGCCATGATACATTCCCAAAAACTGGAATGGCAGGTCAGCTGAAAGAAACATCGTCTTAGGATTATGCTCAAATCCAACCAGCGACATATTATAGTCCACCACGACATTAACTTTATTCTGTTTACCTGCTGCTGCAGGGTTATACGCCGTCTCCATCGCCCAGTAGTGACTGAACGACGGATCATACTGTGCCTGCACTCCCTGCAAGACCATCAGTAATAGGGCCAATATCAACAGATTTCGCCTTAACACGTTATCAATAACGCAGTATTTACCTTATTTATTATAATTTTTCATCATAAAAACTTTGGCCATCCCATAAAAACATTGTAAATTTGCAAACTCAAATAGTAACCTAAGCATGAAAGTAGCCATCGTACAGCACGACATTGTATGGGCACAGCCGACGGAAAATCTCCGCCACCTTAGCCAACTTCTCGACCAGCAGTCGGAGGTTGATTTATATGTATTGGCAGAGACTTTCACCACAGGGTTCATGGCGAAAGGAAATGAAAACATTGACACTTCCCATGGTCTGACATGGCTACAACAGCAGGCTAAAGAAAAGGATGCCGCCTTTGCAGCAAGCATCGCCACAAGAGATGCGGACGGGTGTTTACGCAATCGCCTATTCTTTGTACGTCCCGACGGCACCTACGACTATTATGACAAGCGCCATCTATTCAGTTATGCCGGCGAGACGGATGCCTATGCTGACGGACAGAGACGTGTCATCGTGAAGTGGCGTGGCGTCAGATTTCTCCTGCAGATATGCTACGACTTGCGTTTCCCCGTGTTCAGTCGCAACCGCCAGGACTATGACGCAGTCATCTACGTAGCTAACTGGCCAACATCTCGCATTGAGGTATGGCAGACTCTACTGAAGGCCCGTGCACTGGAAAACCAATGTTATGCGATTGGTGTCAATCGCATAGGAGAAGATCCCGCCTGCACCTATTGCGGTGCCTCTGCCATCATGGATGCCTACGGAAAGACACTTGCCCGCTGCAACGACCATGAAGAGGGAATAGCTATAGGCGATCTCAACATGGAACAACTACTTCGGTTCAGAAACAAATTTCCTGTTTTACAGGATGCAGACGATTTTACATTAAAAAACCAGTAAATATGAAGAAACAACTATTACTTGGCGACGAAGCCATTGCGCTGGGAGCGCTGCATGCCGGTTTATCTGGCGTGTATGCTTATCCTGGCACCCCGTCGACAGAAATCACAGAGTTCATCCAAGGTAACGCCCTTGCAAAGGAACGCGGTGTACACAGCCGTTGGTCAACCAACGAGAAGACTGCCATGGAGGCAGCATTGGGTATGTCGTTTATGGGCAAACGCGCACTGGTATGTATGAAGCATGTAGGCATGAACGTCTGCGCAGACCCGTTTGTCAATAGCGGTATGACGGGCGTGAACGGTGGCGTAGTAGTTCTCGTAGCCGACGATCCCTCAATGCACTCATCTCAGGATGAGCAGGACTCTCGTTTCTATGGGAAATTTGCTATGGTGCCCATCTTCGAACCAAGCAGTCAGCAGGAGGCTTACGACATGATGGCAGCAGCCTTCGATTATTCAGAAAAGCAGTGTCTACCCGTATTGATGCGTGTCACCACTCGTATGGCTCATAGTCGTGCCGTGGTAGAGTGTGTTGACGTTCCACGTCAACAGAATGAGCTAAACTACAACGCAGAGGCCAAGAACTGGGTGTTGCTGCCTGCCAATGCCCGCAAGCGCAATGATATCGTGACAGCTCAACAAGCCTCTTTGGAAGAAGACTCCGTCAATTCACCTTATAACATATACACTGAAGGCAAGGACAACTCACTGGGCATCATTGCCAGTGGCATCGGTTTCAACTACGTGAACGAGTGTTTCTCCAACGGAAGTCCCTACCCCATCCTGAAAATCTCACAGTATCCGCTGCCCAAGAAACTGGTGCGCCGTATGCTCAGCGAATGCAAGCAGGTGCTCATCGTTGAGGAAGGTCAGCCATTCATCGAGGATTTGGTGCGCGGCGTCAGCGAGAGCCAGAATATCAAAGGTAAGCTCGACGGCACCCTGCCTCGCACAGGCGAGCTGACACCCGATATCGTAAAGAAAGCACTTGGCATGGGTATTGGTGAGTGCTTCGACCCCTGCGCCGATGTCGTCCCACGTCCGCCAGCACTCTGTCAAGGATGCGGCCATCGTGACGTCTATGCAGCATTAAATGAAGTTCTGAAAGAGTATGAGAATCCCCGTGTGTTTGGTGACATCGGTTGTTACACCCTGGGGTTCCTGCCCCCATTCCGTGCCATCCATTCTTGCGTAGATATGGGTGCCTCTATTACGATGGCTAAGGGTGCTGCCGACGCAGGTCAGTGGCCAGCTGTAGCTGTCATTGGCGACTCCACCTTCACCCACTCTGGTATGACGGGATTATTGGATGCCATCAACGAGAATGCAAATATCACCGTGATTATCTCGGATAACCTCACTACTGGTATGACCGGCGGTCAGGATTCTGCAGGCACAAACAAGTTTGAGGCTATCTGCCGGGGACTCGGCCTGAGTGACGAGCACCTGAAGGTTGTCGTTCCTCTGCCCAAAAACATGCCAGAGATTACGCAGATAATTCGCGATGAGATTAACTACAAGGGCACATCTGTCATCATTCCACGCCGTGA
>CAMOGP010000155.1 GCA_946614175.1 uncultured Prevotella sp.
CTTTGCCTGTGAATACTTGTTGAGCTCCAGAAGTGGGGTGTTGCCGACGAGCTCTGTCAGCTGCTTTGCAATTTTACTCATAACCTTATCCTTTTAAAAAAATTATTTTTCGTTTTTTGGTTATGTCGTCATGTCGGAATCTCGAAATTACGGTATATCGGAATCACGATGTTTCTACGACTTATTGATCGACGGTGCAAAGATACGGCGTTTTTTCTACTCCCACAATACCTTTAGCATGTTATTTACATACCACATTTATGGTATTCTTTCCTAAAATGACGATTTTGAAGCCACATTTTGCAAAAATTGAACAATTTCTTTTGTTATGCTCCCAACTTTTCGTACCTTTGCCAGTGAATTGGCAAACTTATGCCGTCTAGGAAAAAGAATAAACACCTAAAAGTTGTAACTAGTAAACCTATTATATCATTATTAATATCTTATGAAACAATCATTTATATTGCTTTCACTTGTCTTACTCCTAGCCATGCAAGCTGGAGCCTACAAGAAAGAGTCTATTGACATTACTGTCAACAACCAAAAGAGGAACATGGTGGTGTTTACCCCCAACACGTTTCCTGCAAAATCACCCCTTTTTATCGTCACCCACGGTATGAATCAGGACCCAGAATATCAGTATGGTTCCGACAAAATGTACGAGATGATTGACACTGCCAAATTTGTAGTCACCTATCTGCGCAGCAACGGCAGCACCTGGGATATTGGTGGCACAAACGACCAGAACTTCGTTATCAAGGCCATTGACGAGATGGCAACACGCTACGATATCGACAGAGAACGCGTTTACTGGTCGGGCTTCTCTATGGGTTCCATGCTGATTCACCACTGTATCGCCAACATGCAGAACAAGATTGCCGCCTTCGCCCCTACCAGTGGTATTCAGTTCTCGGAATCGCCCTGGAACAACTGCAAGAAGCCTGTCAACCTGCTGGAATGCATTGCCTATGGTGATGACGTGTTTGGCTACGAGAAATATGGTATCCATGCCTATATTGAGAACTATGCCAAGCACGACAAACACACAACCTACTCAAAGACCACAGGCTATAAGCCCATTAGCAGCAGTTGGTATAATGGTGACCTTGAGAAATGGACTGGGGGACCCAATGGTGGTGAGGTATGGCTCTATTCCTATAATAATGGTGGTCATTGGCCCATGGATCTGAACCGCCACCTTATCTGGAATTTCTGCAAGCGTTTCTCTCTAAACATGCCTTCAGTAAGAATCACCACTCCTTCCAACACGACCTCCCACTACTACATCGCCCCAAAAGAGGAAGCTATCTTCCCAGACATCACGTTCGGCGCCACTGCAAAAGCATCAGGCAGTACCATCGCCAAGGTGGTTTTCTATGATGGAAACACTTTCATAGACTCGTTGAAAGAAGCCCCCTATAGCGTAACAATAAAGAACCCCAAAAGCGGGAAACACAACCTGCGGGCTGTAGCAATTGACGCGAAAGGAAAGACAGCAGAATCATCACGTCTGATAAACTATTCTCAGACAGCAAGTGCCTTCTCACTCATCCAAAATTTCAAAGTTGAGGGAGGCGTGCCACAAGACTGGTACGTGGCCAATGGAAGCAGTAAGCGCATCGGTGGCGGACTGCCCTACACCACAGGCAACCGCATTCTGCGTTTCACCAATACCACAAAAGGATTTGAGTATGGTCTGCTCATCCAAAATACCGTAGGCAAGGAGAAATCTGCATGGGCTAAGTTTGGCGACAAGACAGCCCGTTCTACCATGACGCTATATGGCGGACACTACACCTTCAAGTACAAGATATGCAATTGGAACCAACCTTCATTCTCGCCTGTCACCATTGTTATTGAAGATGTCAATGGCAACGAGATTGCATCGCAGGTTTACACCCCCACCTCCAATATCGGCAACAACACAGGCAATAAGTTTACCGCTACTCAGCAAAGCCTTGATTTCGACATCCCTGAAACAGGCAACTACACACTTACTATCTATGCCGATGCCGCTAAAAACGCAGACTTTGTATTGGGTCAGGCTTATATTCAGGCTAAGTCATTCCTTGCCACAGGTATCACCAATGTGTCGAAAGAGGATAAAAGAAACTCGTCAGGCGCCTATGACATAAGCGGCCGACGAGTGAATGAAGAACAGCTGAAACCGGGTCTTTATATCATCAACGGACGGAAGACCCTTGTACGATAACTAAACCATATTGGCGGCTCAGCTTATTGCTGGGCCGTCAATTTGTTTTGCACCTTATTTATCTGTGCGCTGGTCTCCTTCTGATGGTACGGCGATTCCCCTCCCCCGACAATCCCACATTCGCGGCATTTGCGTACCAAAAGCATGGTATTTCAGTAATTATTATTAATAATTTCTCCTTTTTTTGTACCTTTGCACCCAAAAATAAAACGATGGCTATAGATAGTGCAATATTTCGTAGGAGTGAGTTACTGCTAGGTAATGAGGCGATGGACCGCATTGCCCAGAAACGAGTAATTATCTTTGGTGTGGGTGGTGTAGGCTCCTGGTGCGCCGAGAGTCTGGTACGCAGCGGTATCCGCCAGTTGACAATAGTCGATTCCGACCGCGTGTGTATCACCAACATCAACCGTCAGCTGATGGCCACCACCAAGACCGTTGGACAGGTGAAGGTTGACGCACTGAAAGAGCGCCTGCTCAGTATCAATCCGAAGGCAGAGATTACCGCACTGCAGAAAATCTTCTCGGAAGAGACTGCCGACAGTTTCCAGTTGGACACCTATGATTATATCATCGATGCCATTGACTCGCTAAAAGACAAGGCCGCCCTGATTCTCCTGGCCTGCAAGACCAAAGCCAAACTGTTCTCATCGATGGGTGCCGCCCTGAAGCTCGACCCCACCCGCATCAAGGTCACCGAGTTCTGGAAGGTTCAAGGCGACCCATTGGCACGTGCTTTGAGAAAAAAGTTCAAGTCGCAGAAGCAGTTCCCCAAGCGCAAGTTCCAGTGCGTGTATAGCGATGAACTGCTGGAGAACCGTGGTCATAATGCCACCTGCGGCACGGAGCAATGCATGTGTCCCAAAGCCCAGAATGGTCCAGGCGACCAGAGTCTCCTGAACCACGAATGGTGTTCATCGAAAGCCCAGATTAATGGCACCCTGGCCCACATCACCGCCATCTTCGGTTTTATGCTGGCAGGATTAGTCGTCCAGGACGCCACAATGCAACCTACTTGATTGTGAGCCATACGGGCTCCCCACGATCCTTGGCTTCCACTATTTTCTGTTTGAGTTCATAGAGCCACTTGCGCGATTCCAGCAGGCGGCCCACCATCTGATTGCGCCCTACGAGGATGCAGCCTGCGGTGTCGGCAGCACTATTGCCCATGTGGATGCGGATACCCTTGAACAGCCGGTTGAAATCGGGGCCTCCGAGCAGTACCGGGAGCCACATCTTAAATTTAGGACTCCACGTAATGACCACCGCGTAACGGCCTTCGGGGATGGCGAAGGGCTTCAGGCTCTCAGCCTTCTTAGGCGAACGGAGTACGGCATCTTTCGAGACCGAGGTCTTTAGTTCGAGGGCTGTAGGTTCGAGGGTGTCGCAGAATCCAGAGAGGGGCTGGGGGTGAGTCTTTTCTTTAATGTAGAGCTTACCTATTGTATATGTCTTGCGTTTTGCTATGCGTGTTAATATCAGTTCCATATTCAGAATTTTAATGTTTAATGTAAAACCTCCTTAATGTCACAAAGTCAAATGTCACAAAGTTACATTCCCTTTCTTCCAGTGCGTCTTGTCGGTCTTCTCAATCCAGTGGTCGCGATACCAGCGTGAGATGATTTTCCTGAGACCCGCCTCACTGCAGAAGCCGCGCTTCAGGGCCCGCAGGTCGTCCATCGTGAACGATGGTGGCAGCTGGTCGAAGACGGAGTGGTTACTACCATAGCGGATGCACTCGTCGCGGGCATCCACAAACTGACTCTCCAGTGCCTCGCCAAAGGCTTTCATCTGCTGGTCCAGACAATACTGAGCCATCATCACCGCAAAGTCCAGACAAGCCTTAGACTCTTTGAGGTTTGAGGTTTGAGATTTGAGGTTTCTCGCCCCCATGGAGAGCAGGTGGAACACAACCCCACAGCGGAAGCCGATGACCGCCGCACGCTTGCGATACGTATCCTTCACGTGGTCTATGTCCTTGGCAGCCTCCACGCGCTTCTCCTCTACCCAAGCCTCGATAGCCTTGCGGAGACGGGGCGTGTCTACGAGTCCTGAGAAGCTGCGCAGACGGCTGACGGCCTGCTGGATACGCGCCTCATCCTCGGCCGAACGCTTCTTGAATTTAGGCATCTTCGAGAACGACGCATCGGGCATCTCGGCCACGAGCACACGACTCGAAAGACCATTCTCCACGTTGTCGGCCTTGAAACATTTACGCAGCGCACCGTTGGTACCCAGCAGCGTCCAGTTGTAGGCCACATTCACCACACCGCTCTCTGCCGCGTCCGAGTTGTAATCCTGACCCCACTCACCATTGTCGAACGCCAGACGGTAGATGTCGTATTTCGACGACCACGAGCCGGCACCATTGGTCTTACGCAGCGTATCCAGTTCCTCACCGAAGGAGAAAATCGTGTGTCCCTGCGCATTCTTGAATCGTTTCAGGAGCGTAGAGCACGAGACCGTGACGGGTACCACGCGAATCAATACGTGTGGGTCTTCAGGCGCTTTCTCGTTGGCCTTCCTGCCTTTCTTGCGCTCCTTCCACTCGTCTTCACGCTTACGCGACAGAGCATCCTCTTCGTCCAACTGACGCTTCCAGATGTCCACGGCATTCTTCACCACCGACTTGTTACTGGCCTGTTCACCGCGGATAATCGACATCAGTCCCAACCGGTGCGTGTTGCCGTCGCAATACTCCACCGTCACCTGGTCGGCATAGGCCGCCGCGATAGGCATGATGCCGCAGAGCACGGGCATGTGCATCGAGACAGGCACACCCACCAATGATTCCTTCAGGCCGATGGGCAACGCTTTCACATTGACCTTGACACCAGTCTCTTCCTGAACAGCCTCAGCATCGTCCACCTCGTCAGGACTGATGCCCGTTTCCAGAGCCTTGACTATCTTATCTATCAGCCGCGACCCCTTCGTAGGCTCCTTGCAGGCCGAGTGGATAATGCTGCGCATCTCCTGTGCCGACAGTCCGTATCGAGGCATCACCTCCAGCAACCACTCCTCGTTATCATCGCAGATAGCTCGCAGATTGGCAGCCAACTGATGCAGACGCTTATTACGCTCACCCTCACTGGG
>CAMOGP010000156.1 GCA_946614175.1 uncultured Prevotella sp.
GAATAATCCGATAGAGATTGAATAAAGAAAGAACCGTCCTATTGCTTCGTGCGATAGGGCGGTTCTTTATATTTAAGTTGACTTTTAATTTTTCTATGTTGATTTCTGCTGTTTCTAAGTTGAAAACAATAGGAATCTAAGTTGGAAAGACTACTTGAGTATGTATTTCTTTCCTTTTGAAATATAGATTCCCTTCTTTTGTTGGGAATCACTTACCTTTCGACCCAGCAGGTCATAACAGTTATTATCCTGATGCTCCGGAGTCATCAATTCCTGGATGCCTGTTGTCTGGTCAACATGAAGGGTGATGTAATAGCAGGCCTGTCCATTTCCCTTAGGTGTGAACGTCAGTTTATTGCTGACGGGCTGGCTCAGCGTGATGGTATGTGTGGCCTTGCTGGGGGTGGCGTCTCTTGCTGGAAACACATAATCGTTTGCTCCGTATTCGGTGCCAGCCAATTCGCCTAAGTAACCTGTCTGACCATCAGAGTTGCAGTAGCCAAGAATCGTCACTTTGTTGATGGTGATACCTTCTGGCATGGTGATGGTATACTGTTTGGAACTACTCAGTTTGATTGTGCCGGAAGTTCCAAAGGCAGGCTGACTGGTGCTGCTGAAACTGCTAAGTTTAAATCCGTCAACGAAAGTACCATCACCATTAGAGGTCATCTGACAGATACTATAACTGTTGGAAAAGGGCTCTTTGCCAATCTCAATGATACTTCCCATAGGTGTACCACCTGCATTCTGTTGCTCGGTGATATCAGCAACCAAGGAGTTCAGATATACCTCCACGTTGGTATAACCACTAGCATCGAAGGCGCTGCCATCAGATGCTTTCTTTGGATCCAGTCCGTGAGCAGTCTCCCAATCATCTGGCATTCCATCACTATCTGTATCTGCCGGGGCTGTTTCGCTATTCAACTCAGGCCAAGCGCTCCATGTACTACTGGCACTAGTGGGCTTGTTGTCCTCTTGTGAGTTGACAAAGCCTGCAGCATTGCCAGAACCGGTATGTGAGGCTCTTCCCAGACGAGTATCACTTACCATCATCTCATCAAACGAATCGCGGTGCAAACTGGCTCCGGCATACTGTAATACTTTCTCGTAGGCATCAGCGGCAGAGTGCGTTGTCGTGGTGATAAAATAGATGGGTTCTGACAGCTTGATACTGTCCTTAGTGGCTTGTGTCCATGTGCCATCACAATCGCTGGCATTCACTTGGCTTATCACACCGACAGTCCAGTTGCTGCTGGTCACGTCGCTGTAGCTTGAGTTTACATTGCCAGTCACGTAATAGTGGCCCCATAGATGCAGGGCAGGTGCATAGTCAGGGTAGGTGGCTATATAAGAGTTGGTGCGAATACCGATGCCGGCAATACGTTTCCCTTTATTGTCTGTGGGCGAACCTGGTCCTGGCTTATAGTAGTTGTTCACAATGTTGACGTTCATGCCTTCGCCTCCATAGCAGCCGTTGCCACCGAAATTATAGATGACGTTATTGCGCATATCCATTCGCTCGTCTAACTGGGTGGTAGGACGTGGGCCAAGACGTGGGGTACGACTGCCATGATGTGCCAGCAGGTTGTGATGGAACGAAGCACCACTGCCTCCCCAGTTGCCACCATAGCCATGATTTCCTTTTGAGTGACCGGCTGCCACCAGACTTTGTGCCACAAGACACCATTGGACGGTGGTGTTTTTATTGCCGAGAACAGACAGGCACTCATCGATGGACCAGCTTACAGAGCAGTGGTCTATCATCCAGTTCATCTGGTCGAATCCGCCAAAGCCATCCCATCCGTCAGCACCATCCTTTTTCACGTTCTTGTTGCCCAGACGGAAGCGCATATAGCGTACGATGACATTATTGCCATGAATACTGCATGGGTAGTCGGCAATACAGATGCCATCTCCAGGTGCTGTCTGTCCGGCAATGGTTACATTGCTGGGAATCGACAGTTCTGACTCCAGATGAATGGTACCACTAATGTCGAAGACGATAATCTTTGGCTTTCCAGGATTTTGTGCCAATGACCAGCGTAGCGACTGATAGCCACTGTCTTTCAGGTTCTTAACGTGATAGACCGTACCACCACGTCCGCCTGTGACATAGCGCCCGAATCCTTCTGCACCGGGAAAAGCAGGTAGCTTCTCTTGAGCTGTCATTGTGGTAGCACATAAGAGCATGGCTCCAGATAGCATGAATTGTTTCAGTTTCATAATGATTGTTAGTAGATATTTTTTATTTTCTCTGCAAAGATACTATTTTTCTCTGATTCAGCCGATAGAATGAATAGATTATCTGATAATCTTTCGGCATTGTTTGGTACCATCGGCATTATATTCGGTAATTATGAAGATGCCATGTCGTGGCTGGGCGATGCGTTGTCCTTTCAGATTATGATATCTGAGATAGTTAACCGGTGCATCGGTTGTCGGGTGACAGATGCCTGTAGAATGGTTCAGTAAGGGGTAGTACTCGTCCACACCTTCTATGGCATCAGTGTTGCCAGCCTTCATGATATCTTCCACTAAAGCGTTTAGATAAACTTCCAGATTGGTGTACCATTTCTTTTCAGAATCTAGAGTATAGGTCTTGCCGTCTGCTGCACTGTTGGGATTCAACCCATGGACAGTTTCCCATGTATCGGGCATACCGTCACCATCGGTATCAAAGTCTGCAGGGCGAGAGCCTGAAGGGAAGTTATTTTCGGTATAGCCTTCCACATCAGCCACTCTGTCAATGCGCCCTTTCTTATGCGTAACAGAACCTTCGTATTTTGCGGTGCCGTTTTCTGCTTCTTCCATATAACGGGCATCAACGACATCGCGGTCGAGGGATGCTCCACCATAGGCTAATACCTTCTGAAAGGCCGTCTGGGCTGTATGTGTTGTTACAAGACCTGAAGGCGCAGGAGATTCCATCCTGATTCTGACGCAGTCTGTACCATTGATTTGTTCGTAGGTTACGTCAGAGCCGTAATAGTGATTAGGATCTTTTGTATAGTATTCACCATTTTTGCTTGGTATCCCATTATCGTAGATGATGCGGCTCCAGTCGTTGCCAGTTTCATTATTCATCTGGTTACCGTCAATATAATAACGGCTGGTCATATCCCAGAAAGTCTGGTCATTGCCTGCGTTGCCACTACCAGCAAGAGACACGTTAGTAATATAGTTAGTAGAAGCTGCTGGACCTGTCTTATAGTAATTATTGATGATATTAATCTGTCCACCACCAGGTCCTCCATAGCAACCATTACCACAGTTGTAAATTACACAGTTGCGGAAGTCTACATTTTCTGCCTGTAGGGTGTTGTTCCATTGGTAAGGGCTATAGAGCTTGTTGCTGGTATAGCCCGACCAATTATAGCGTGCGCCATTAAAGCGCGGTGAGCGATTGTTGACGTGACATATCAGGTTGTGATGGAAGGAGGCCAGTTTGCCGCCCCAGATACCTCCATAGCCATGTGCTCCTTTATCGTGTCCTGCATTGTTGAGGCTTTCACCGATAGTACACCACTGCATGGTGAAATTATTGTTGTCGTAGAACGATGCTACTTCATCTATTGACCATGAGAAAGAGCAGTGGTCTAGTATGATGTTGGTCTTCTGTCGTGTCCAAGTGGCGTCAGCACCATCGTTTACGTTTTTCTCTTCACCTCTGCGGAAGCGAATGAAACGGATAATGATTTCATTGCCATTTGGCGTTACAGTATAATAGCGAAGCGTGATGCCAGGGTAGGGTGCTGTCTGTCCGGCAATGGTTGTATTAGCTGGTATCTTGAGGTCGCTGGTCAGTGGGATAACACCACCTACATCAAAAACGATGGTCTTGGCATTGGAGCCACCTTTCTTCAGACAGTAGCGGAGGGAGCCGGATGTTCCACTGCCGTCTTTCTCATTGTCTGATAGTGTGGTGACATGATAGACGGTTCCTTTACGTCCACCGGTGACGTAGCGTCCATGACCTTCTGCACCGGGGAAAGCTGGTATGTTATCCTCTGCCTTTGTTGTTAGAGATGACAGGATGAGAAGAACGATTAATGATAAGTAATAGAATAGAGATCTTTTCATTTGTATCGTGATAGTTGTTTGTAGCATCTGTTTTTGTTAAAAGAGACACGTCGCTCCATTTACTGAAGCGCGTGTCTCTTGAGATTTGAACCTAATCAAGTTCGGTGTCTTTCTTACTTGAAGATTTTCTTACCATCCTTTACGATGATACCCTTGAAGTTGCTTGTAACCTTCTGACCTGCCAGGTTGAAGATAGCACTCTTAGCAACCTCGTTCTTTACGGTAGAAATGCCAGTTTTGTCAACCTCGACAGGAGTAATCTCGATAGAAGAAATCAAGATGTTGCCAGTGCCTGAATATTTCTGGAAGGTGTAAGTACCTGCGTGTAGACCGAAAGTGATAACGTTTGCCTCAGAATGCAGTTTCAGGTCGGCTGCTACACCACCATCTGCATCCAGATGACAATAATTAGTACCACTTACGTTTACGTAGCAGCTGCGATCAGGTGTGCAACCATTTACAAGCTTGTCTGCTGCGGCATCTTCAGCTTCAAGATTCTTGCAAGAGTTCTTTGTGCAGACAACCTTCACGTCAACAGAGTCACCTTCGGCCACCTGGAAGGTGATGTTGGTGTTGCTCATCTGGATGTAAATCTCCTGGCCTTCGGGAACCTGATACTGAGCCTTCTCATCTTTCAGTACACTGAAGGTAAGGTTCTTTACAAAGAAATCTTTCTTGTCGGCGCTGATGGCACCACCTTCAACCTTGTAAACAGGACCCGTAGTAGATGTAGCTGTAGCTTCCTCGTCAATAACTGCTGTACCAGTAGTAACGACGATAGTCTTTTTCTCCTTGATAGGATCCAGTACATATACATCCTTGCTGGTCTTCTTAGTTGTGAACTCTGCATAGTCACCGTTGATAATCTTTGAGTAGGCAGTTATTGTAGCAGACTCCTCCAGAGTGATAGAATTTGTCTTTTCCTCATTGTCACCATTCACCAGAATATAGTTTTCAGCACCTTCATAGGGAGAAGTGACGGTAACATTTGCACCATCTGTACTGATGGTTGGAGCATCGAACAAGAAGGCTACATTTGCTTCGTTGTCTGCATTTGCGCAGATAAAGCCTTCATCAGCACCTGTACCCCAATCCTGATAAGCCTGGAACTTCACCGTCATGTCCTTGTAGCACTTGATTGGCTCCTTGTAAACGGGACTTGCTGCGGTAGGTGTAGAGCCGTCTGTGGTGTATGTTACGATAGTGGGGATA
>CAMOGP010000157.1 GCA_946614175.1 uncultured Prevotella sp.
GTTAGCATCCAGAGCATCCCAAGGATGAGGAGTGAGCTGCTTCAGACCGAGAGCGATACGCTTCTTCTCCTCATCAAAGTCAAGGATAACAACGTTGATTTTCTGGTCAAGCTCAACAACCTTCTTAGGATCGTCGATACGGCCCCAAGACAGATCTGTGATGTGAATCAGTCCGTCTACACCACCGAGGTCAACAAACACACCGTAAGAGGTGATGTTCTTGACAGTACCCTCGAGGATCTGACCCTTCTCCAAGCGAGAGATAATCTCCTGCTTCTGAGCCTCGAGCTCCTGCTCGATGAGGGCCTTGTGGCTTACAACTACGTTGCGGAACTCCTGATTGATCTTCACAATCTTGAACTCCATGGTCTTACCAACGAACTGGTCGTAGTCGCGTATTGGATGAACGTCGATTTGACTGCCGGGCAGGAAGGCCTCAATGCCAAATACGTCTACAATCATACCACCCTTCGTACGGCACTTGATGTAGCCCTGTACAATCTCCTGTGCCTCGAGAGCCTCATTAACGCGGTCCCAAGCCTGGCTCAGACGAGCCTTCTTGTGAGAAAGTACCAACTGGCCCTTCTTGTCCTCAGCGGTCTCCACATAGACTTCTACTACGTCACCCTCTTTCAAATCGGGGTTGTAGCGGAACTCACCTGCGGGGATGATACCGTCGCTCTTGTAGCCAATGTTAACGACTACTTCTTTCTTGTCAACTGAGATGACCTTACCCTCAACTACCTGATGATCGGCAACTTTGTTCAGGGTCTCATCGTAAGCCTTGTCAAGCTCTTCCTTGCTGATGTTGGCTACGGTGCCATTTTCAAACTCGTCCCAGTTGAAGTCCTGCAACGGCTGAACGTTCTTTGTTAATTCTGACATAAATTTTATTGTCGCCCTTTAATGGGCATTATTTTTGTCTGAACAGACGTTTATCAGACATTTTAAATGGTTAATATTATATAGGTGTCGACGTCTGTTCCGACTCCTATCGACCCAGTATGGGTCAAAAATTGGGTGCAAAGTTACTTAAATTATTTGAAAATGAGACTATTGCACCTAATAATGCTTTTAAAAATTAAATTTCTTTAACTATATATCGCCTGGTGTTTGGCGCGAAGACGTGATTTTACTTTATTTCCCATCCAATAGCTGATGCACCTAGGACGGCAGCAGAAGCACCGTCAAGGCCACTAACAAGAAACTGTGCCTTGTTTTGGAAGGGTTTCATGACATGTGCATTGTAGGCTTCACGAATAGGTTTCATGATAAGTTCGCCAGCCTTGGTCATACCTCCAAAGAATATGAAAGCTTCTGGTGATGAGAAAGCTGCGAAATCGGCACATGCCTCGCCCAGCATCTTTCCAGTGAAATCGTATATCTCTTTCGCTAATTTGTCACCTTTTTCTGCGGCAATGCTTACATCGAGTGATGTGATGCTTTCCGGGTCGATATCTCTCAGTAGTGAAGGGCGATTGGTGTTTTGTAGAAGTTCTCGGGCTGTGCGTGCTACACCAGTTGCTGAGCAGTAAGTTTCCAAGCAGCCTGTTCGTCCGCATCCGCAAAGGCGTCCTTCGGCTCCACGTACCATGGTGACATGTCCTAGTTCGCCTGCAAAGCCGTCGTGTCCGTAAAGTACTTGTCCGTTGACTACGATACCGGAACCGACGCCTGTGCCAAGTGTGATGACGATGAAGTCCTTCATACCGCGTGCGACGCCATAGACCATCTCGCCCATAGCAGCAGCATTGGCATCGTTAGTCAGTCCTACAGGGATGTCTCCCAATCGCTCGGAAAACATCTTTGCCAGGGGTATAACTGTGTCATGGGCCCATGGCAGGTTAGGCGCATATTCGATGGTGCCGTTGTAGTAGTTGCCATTAGGGGCGCCAATGCCCATAGCCTTGATTTTATCGAGACCGCCAACCTGTTCGATGATTGGTTGAAGTGCCTCTATGCAAGCGTCTACATAAGATTCAGGAGTGGCGTGACCACCGGTTTTGATGGCTGTTGTAGCCTTGATGTCTCCTCGTGTATCGACTATGCCGAATACGGAATTAGTACCTCCTAAGTCAAGTCCAATGACGTAAGGCTTTTGTATCATTTGCTCGTTCATTGATGATGTAAATTATCTTTGTATTATATGAGTTTTCATGCAAAGGTAAGAAGATTACAGATAAAAACAAGCGCCTTTAACTCCTTTTAACTGCCTACACTGCTTGTCGTGCCCAAAAAAGTAGTACCTTTGCAGACACTATGACGTTCGATGTAAACACTATACCAAATTTATTGGATATTGTCTTTAAGGGACTCTTGATTGGCATTATAGCTTCAGCACCTATGGGGCCTGTAGGGGTTCTTTGTGTTCAGCGTACGTTGAACAAAGGTAGATGGTATGGCTTTGTAACGGGTTGCGGAGCTGCCTTAAGTGATATTATTTATGCCGGTATTACTGGCTTGGGAATGGGTATGGTGGTGGAGCTTGTGAGTAATGATACCAACCGTTTTTATCTGCAGATAGCTGGTAGTTTGATGTTGCTGGCATTCGGTATCTTTACTTACCGCACGGATCCTACAACGAAGATACGAAAGCCGGGACGGAATAAAGGGACGCTGACTCACAATGGTATTACGGCTTTTTTCGTGACACTGAGTAATCCGCTCATCATCTTTCTCTTTATGGCTCTGTATGCCCAGTTCTCATTTGGGCTGCAACCCGATAAACCTGTAGAACTGATAGCGGGATTTATCAGCATTATTGGTGGTGCCTTGTTGTGGTGGTGGGGACTGACTTGGCTCGTCGATGTGATTCGTTTGAAGTTCGACAATAACGGCATACGTATCATTAACAGAATTATTGGCACACTGGTTATCATTGGTAGTATCATTGTGCTGCTCACCACGTTATTCAGTTTGCATCTATATAATATTTTCTAGCTACAAGATATGTTTATCGCACAGGAATTACGTAAGAAAAATATTGCGGAATACCTGCTTTATATGTGGCAGGTAGAGGATACAATACGTGCTTTTGATTGTTCGTTGGCACGTATTCGTCGCGAATATATTGACCGTTTTGAATATAATGAAGAACAGAAGGAGGAGGAAACCGACTGGTATGGTAACTTGATTCGTATGATGAATAGTGAAGGCTGTCGCCAGCAAGGTCATTTGCAAATCAATAAGGTGACGTTACAGATGATGTCGGAACTGCATCAGCAGTTGCTCTCGTCCTCAAAATTTCCTTTCTATAATGCAGAATATTATAAGGTGTTGCCTTTTATAGTAGAACTGCGTAATCGAGGCGCTAATAAGGAAGAGGGCGAGGTGGAAACTTGCCTTAATCTGCTCTATGGCGTTATGATGTTACGTCTGCAAAAAAAGGAGATTTCACCTAATACGCAGCATGCTTTGAAAGAGGTTTCTACGTTTGTAGGAATGCTTAGTGATTACTATAAGAAAGATAAAGAAGAACCATTGGAGTTCTAACTGTAAAGATGAATATATTAATAACAGGCTGTAATGGTCAGTTGGGTAACGAGATTCAACTGCTTGAAAAGACAAATCTGCAGCACACCTATTATAATACTGATGTACAGGAGTTGGATATCACCAATCAGGATGCTGTCGAAACTTTTATTGACGAGCATTCTATTGATGGTATAGTGAACTGCGCAGCCTTTACGGCTGTAGACAAAGCTGAGGAAAACGAGGCATTGTGTCAGAAACTGAATGCGGAGGCCCCTGCCTATTTGTCTCATGCCATTGAACGTCGTGGCGGATGGATGATACATATTTCTACTGATTACGTGTTTGATGGCACCAACTGCACACCTTATACCGAGGACGAAGACACGTGTCCAAAAAGTGTTTATGGACGAACAAAACTGGTGGGCGAGCTGAATGTGCAGAAGTTTTGTGAGAAATCCATGATTATCCGTACAGCCTGGCTCTATTCTACGTTTGGAAACAACTTTGTGAAGACGATGGTTCGTTTGGGACGTGAGCGTCAGGAATTAGGTGTTATCTTTGATCAGATAGGCACACCAACGTATGCCCGCGATCTGGCGATGGTTATTTTTACTGCCATAAACAAGGGTGTTGTTCCCGGTATTTATCATTTTAGTAATGAGGGGGTCACTTCATGGTATGATTTCACAAAAGCTATCCATCGACTTGCTGGTATTGTGACCTGTAAGGTGCATCCGCTGCACACTTCTGAGTATCCCACGCCAGCTGCTCGTCCGTACTATAGTGTACTTGACAAGGCAAAAATTAAGCAAACATACGGTATAGAGATACCTTATTGGGAAGATTCACTAGCTGAATGTATTAAGAAATTATGAATCAAGAGATAGAAAGAAGAAGAACGTTTGCGATCATTTCGCATCCTGATGCCGGTAAGACCACACTGACTGAGAAATTTCTGCTTTTTGGCGGACAGATTCAGGTGGCCGGTGCTGTGAAGAATAATAAGATCAAGAAATCTGCTACGAGCGACTGGATGGAAATCGAGAAACAGCGTGGTATCTCGGTGTCAACCTCTGTGATGGAGTTTGACTATACACCAGACGGTAAGAACATAGAGTATAAGGTGAATATCCTTGACACTCCAGGTCACCAGGATTTCGCAGAGGACACCTTTCGCACGTTGACAGCTGTTGATTCTGCCATAATCGTGGTTGACGGTGCTAAAGGTGTGGAGACGCAGACACGTAAGCTGATGACTGTGTGTCGTATGCGTAAGACACCTGTCATTATCTTTGTAAACAAGATGGATCGTGAAGGTCGTGACCCCTTTGATTTGCTTGATGAACTGGAGAAGGAATTGGAGATCAAGGTTCGTCCTCTGTCATGGCCTATTAACCAGGGCGCTAAGTTTAAGGGCGTTTATAATATCTACGAGCAGAAACTAGACCTCTTTACACCTGATAAACAGCGTGTGACGGAGAAGGTAAGTGTGGAGGTTAGTTCTTCTGACCTTGATGCTCGCATTGGTGAACAGGATGCAGAGAAACTACGTGAAGACCTTGAACTGGTAGATGGTGTTTATCCAGAGTTTGATGTAGAGACCTATCGTTCAGCAGAGGTAGCACCGGTATTCTTTGGTTCAGCACTTAATAATTTTGGTGTGCAGGAACTCCTGAACTG
>CAMOGP010000158.1 GCA_946614175.1 uncultured Prevotella sp.
CTGCTCGATAAAGGCATTCAGCTTGCTGGCGCTCATCTTGCCTTCTGCAAAAGCCGGATAGAAATATTGATACCAGTCTTTTGCACTTCGATAGCACGGCCCACCAAATTCTTTAGTATAGAAATAGCGGTAAGCTTCGTTAAACAAGTCGTGTTTGCGTTGTGCCACTGTCGTACCGAACTTCTCCAGAGCAATACCGATGAAAGCAACCAGTCCCATTGATGCCGTCATGATAGGTGTTCCGATAGCCGATGCAATTTGTCCGGTCGAGTAGTTTAGAATGGTCTTCAGTGTCCCTGATGCCACACCGATGTCATCGCCCTGAATGTCGGCACCTATTACGTCGAGGATGCTCAGTGCAGTTCCCAGATAGCCCATTGCGGTAACTGCATTGTCGATAGTTTCTGGACGAAAGTCAACTAATGCCTCGCCTACACCACGTACAATATTCCAAAGCCCATCCAGTCCTATGCTCTGCCAAAGTCCCATATCGTTCTTGAACTCCCTAGCCATCTTTGCGTCAGGATCATCGCTTGACACAACGTCTAACAATAGCTTTGTAGCTTCGTTGATAGCATAGAGTTCAGGTGCCATCTCGTAAAAGTCCAATGTGGCGTTATTGCTGAGCTCATCTGTTACATAGAATATGCTAAAGTAGCTCAGGTGGTTGGTGGTGATGGTAACAAGGCCTGACTGCTGGTCATATTTGAAACAAACAGGTTCCCACTCGCCTGTCTTTGTATTGTAGTAGGCGGCACAGATTTTCTCGTCAGATCCTACAGATACGGGGAAGGAAATGTCGGCAGTACCGGTCAGTTCGTGCTGTCCGTTAGATAGGCTCAAATCGACACCAAAACCTCTTACGACGCCTTCCAGAACATTAGGTTTCAGAACGGAATTGCGTACGCAGAGTTGTACGTCATCGTCAATTACTGTTGCGTCAAAGCGAACAGAGCATTTCTGGGCATCCACTGTCAGGGTAGAGTCGTTCAACTCAAAGATTTCGGCATTCTCAAATACAAAACCTGGAATCCAAGTAATGCTGTCCAAGGCAGCAACTTCCGTGGTTATGGCCTCGTTACCATTACGTTGGATGATGATGTTCTGCCCATCATCGCTCAATGACATGCTTGTAATTTCGCTGATAGGCATACTGATACGCTGTTGTTCAGCATCGGTGCTGTTTACTACCATGTAGTACTGCTGGTTCTGAGCGGGTAGCGGGTTGTAGTCCTGGTCACCAACAATGTTCTCGAACCGTCGCCAACCAGGTGCGTCAGCGTAGAGCATCTCAGTACCTTCGGGCACATGGAGCGTAATGTCGGGCGAATTCACAAAAATGTTGTCATTGAATGTGGCATCGGTAATGACAGGCGGTGTTACTGCCAAGCACGTCAGGTCGCCCATCGTCTCACAATTAGCGAAGGCTCCTTCCATATCGATGACGGTAGCGGGGATCAACACGTCATAATAATAATTACCAAAGGAAGCTGGCCTGGATACAATGCTGCCATATTCCATCTTAACCATGCTCTCTGGGAACTCCATCAGACCGCCAGGCTGATTGGCAGGAGCCAGAAGGACGAGGCTGGTCTGGTTCTTGTTGTAAATGGTATAGGCAAAACCTGAGAAGTATGGATTAGCCTCATCCACTTCAAATCGTTCCAAATTTCCGTATGGTGTAATCGCACCCGTGAAAGCTGTGGGGGCGATGGACTTGACCTTCGGAGGAATCTTGAACCAGTAATTATCAGCGAACCGGGCACCCAGAAATACCTTCTCCCCAATGGTCTCCAGATTGGCAAAGTACGGGTTCTGGGCAAAATACGCGTTAAAGAATGCCGAAGTACCCAACGAGGTGATACACCCTAACCAGTCGCCACAGTCGGGTCTCGTGAGTGCAAAGGCTTCATCGCCAACCTCAAAAGCTGGGCTTCTGCTCGTTACCTGTTCCAGTTTGCACATATAGAATGCTTTATTGCCAATACGTCGTATGTTGCTGCCAATGGTCAGGCTTTTAACATCAGCGTTCACAAAAGACTCATCAGGAACGGTAGTCATCTTGTCGCTCAACACCAATTTGTCTATTTTTGTACCGAAGAAGGAAAAGAAATCGATGCCTTCGATGTTGTCACCTATGGTCAGTTCTGTAAAATGGCCTTTATAGGAAAATGAATATTGGCGTATACGTGTCACTGGGTAGGTGGTCCCCTGGTAGGTTATCTCGGCAGGAATTACCAACGCTCCGTTCTCCCTGCCTGTTTCACCTGGTGTGTAGTCCAATATCTCGGCTGTTCCGTTTTTCATCAGACCATATTCTATGCCATCTATTATTTCATGGATGGCATCATAGGGACGTAGCCCCACAAGTATCCAGGCATTTTTTGCATAGAGCTTGATGGCTGCATTTTTGTAGAAACCGTCGTACGAACCGCCCCACCCGTAGTTGAAGTGGAAATAGTCGTAGCTGGTATAACCATCGCATACCAAAGCATGAACATCATCAGTAGTTGTATAATCTCCTCCCGAGTAGAGAATGGGACGATTCTGATTCAGTTCGGCTTTCATTTCAGCAAGCAATTGCGAAGCTGTTGCACTAGTATACACATGATTCCCTGGTTCATAACCAAAATTTCTGACTAAGGCATAATCCCCGGGAATTGTAGAACTTCCCTCCGGAGCGTAAATAGTACCCATAGCCTTACCTATATCAGCCAATAATTGAGCTACTGCTTGTGCCTGTGCTTCGTTATAATAGCCATTGTAAGAATCCAACATGTTATCCCAGTCATAAACATGACCGGAAAAGTCTTCTCCGTTATCTAACATGCCTATCGACTGTTTGGGCCACTTCCAGTAGTTCATTATCTGCGCAACAGCCGTGGGTACACAACCAGACGGGCAGCCTTGTGGACACAGATTGTTGTAGGGACCCCATTGATTCCAGGTTGTGGTGAGCAACGGACCAACGACGATGTTGCCAATATAGCTGGGATAGCTGGAAACTCTACGAGGTACTGCCAATGCAGGATTTTGCCTAAGCGAATCTACTTCATTTGAATACTGAGTAAGCAGATCTTTCAGCTGCACGGGACAATTGTTGTAATCAAACGAACCATGATCGCAATAACCCAACACCTCGTCCTCTGTGCCTGTTTCACCCGAAATTATTACAAACCCCTGGTCGCTACCCAAGTTAATAACATAAACATTATCGTTCGATGTCGCCACCTGCGAGCGTTGTGCGTAAGCCAATGTGGGTGTAGCCTTTGGGACAGGTACTTTCCGCTTGGACAGATTACGTGTAGAAGGGGACGCTGCAAAGTTACTGGCAATCTGGAGTGCCTGCTCTACGCTGACATCGTCGGCCAACACTATTTGGGTAAAGAACGAAGAATGAAGAGCAAAGAATAATAGCAGCGCAAGGAGGCGCGAAAAACGATTAACTCTAAACTTTGAACTATATACGTTTTTCATGATTGTCTGAATTTAAAGGATAGATTACCAGCTTTAACAATATATGTGTCCTTGCCCAGTGTCTGCAGGGGGATGGTGGTTTTGCCTTCGGCGTCAAGACGGTACTGACACACTTTTATACCCTTCAGATTATACAGGGTGACCATGGAATCTGGTTCACCGCCAATGATGTATAGTGAACCGTCACGGAAGTTGTAGCGCACGTCTGAAGCTTTTAGCTCTTCGATGGCAGTTTCAACATCCCACTCGATCTCGAAGGCAAGCTTCTTCAATAGGTATATGGGGTATTGTACACTCGTACTACTTGTGGTCAGCACCAACTCGTTGTTGCTGTACGTTACCACAGGTTTTTCCGTAAACGCGAACTTGGTAACATTGCCATCAGTCTGATAAATGGCAACAGCATTCTGTGCCCAAGCTCTTACGGTCAATACCAAAAACAATAAAGTGATTGTTAGTTTAGTTTGTCTCATTCTGGTTGTCGGTTTTAGGTTTCTGGGGGTAAAGATATGATTAAGTGAGGACAACACAAAACAAATCAGCATTTATTTTTATTGTCAAGCGTGAGTATTATATGAAACGAAGGGGGCAAATTCACATAAAAAAGTAAAGAGTGAATAATTTCCGCATTTTTCATTTCTGCGGGACAAAAAACAAAAAAGAACGCGAGGAAAAACATCCTTTTACGGCAGATAAAATTATTTTCAAAGCTTGAAAATATATAACCAAAGTTTGAAAATATATTTTCACGGCTTGAAAATAAATTATCAAGGCTTGAAAATAGTTTTATTACGTGCTTTTAGAGTTTTTTTTTCTGTAGGGAAAGGGACTTTTTTCACATGAAGGGAGAAACTTTCTCCCGCGGTTTTACGTGTATATTGGGGAGAAAACTGTATATTTGCATGGAGATGAACCATACTGACTACCTGCCCTGTGCTCCGGATGCCAACGGAGTTTGGAGAAATACAGATGCCCCCGCATGGGCCAGCTTAATGCCGAACCAGCATTGTGGCACCTACCACTAAGCAGTCAGACGGCTCCGTACTGAGGGGTATGGTTCACGACCCTTTGGCTCGCCTGATGAATGGAGGCATAAGTGGCAATGCTGGTGTATTCAGCAACGCTGATGACATAGCCATCCTGTGTGCCGCCCTACTGAATGGAGGCGAGTGGAACGGCACCCGAGTACTTTCTCCGCTGACCGTTGAAGCTATGCGGACGGTACCCCGTTCCGTCAGTAAGTTTGGCAGGACTTTAGGTTGGGATTGTTTCAGCCCCTATGCCAGCAACAATGGCGACCTTTTCTCTGAACAGACGTTCTCCCATACAGGTTTCACAGGCACCAGCATAGTAATAGACCCTGTGAATGACTGCGCTGTCATTTTGCTGGTAAATGCCGTTCATCCTGAAGAGGGGCACTCCAGCATGATCCGTCTTCGCTCCGTAGTCAGCAACGCTGTGGCAGGAGCTATTCTGGTTAGATAGGGGCAAGGAGCAAGGGGCAAGGAGGCAAGACAGAAAGAAAAAAAAGAGGCACCCCATAAAAGAAGTGCCTCTGAATTTTATCTTGTAATTCTCTATGCGAGATTAGATCTCTGAGAAGTACTTGATTGTACGAACCATCTGAGAGGTGTAGCTGTTCTCGTTGTCATAC
>CAMOGP010000159.1 GCA_946614175.1 uncultured Prevotella sp.
AATGTTTTCTGGAATTATTGAAGAGTTTGCTACTGTAGTGGCAATTAAGCACGATAGAGAGAATATTGACTTCACGCTGACCTGCTCGTTTGCTGATGAACTGAGCATTGATCAGAGTGTAGCTCATAATGGTGTTTGTCTTACTGTGGTGAAAATTGAGGGTAACCAATATGTGGTGACTGCCATGAAAGAGACGCTTGACCGTACCAATCTGGGCCTTCTGAAAGTGGGCGACAAGGTGAATGTGGAACGCTCTATGATAATGAACGGCAGACTGGACGGACATATCGTGCAGGGACACGTGGACCAGACGGCTAAGTGCGTCAAGATGGAGGATGCTGACGGTTCTACTTATTTTACCTTTGAATATCCGGAGAATCGCGAGATGGCACGTCGTGGCTATTTCACAGTGGACAAAGGATCGGTAACGGTCAATGGCGTATCGCTCACGGTATGCAACCCCACGGCAAACTCATTTCAGGTGGCAATCATCCCCTACACAATGGAACACACTAATTTCCAGGATATCCGTGTGGGTACGGTTGTCAATCTGGAGTTTGATATTTTGGGCAAATATATCGCCCGTCTGAATGAACTGAAGTAAAAGATAAATAACAACTATAGATTATGCTTACACTTAAACTCATTACTGAGGAGACCGAGCGCGTGATTCGTGGCTTGGAGAAAAAACATTTTAAGGGTGCTAAAGAGGCTATTGACGAGGTACTGGCTGTTGACAAGCGTCGTCGTGAAGCTCAGCAGGAACTTGACAAGAACCTGAGCGAGGCTAAGAAGATGGCTGCTCAGATTGGCGGATTGATGAAGGAAGGCAAGAAGGCTGAGGCTGATGCTATCAAGGCACAGGTGGCTGAAATGAAAGAGACCAACAAACAGTTGGAAGACACCATGAACCAGGCACAGGAGGAGATGACTCGTCTGCTCTGTCAGATTCCTAATATCCCCTACGACGAGGTGCCCGAGGGTGCTGCCGCAGAGGATAACCACGTGGTGAAGTCAAACCTGAAGGAGTGCACGGAGAAGGATACCGTAGGCAACTGGGACGTGAACCCCTCACTGGGTATCGCTAATCCTCTGCCTCACTGGGAACTGGCCAAGAAATACAACCTTATCGACTTTGACCTGGGTGTGAAGATTACTGGTGCTGGTTTCCCCGTATATATTGGCAAGGGTGCCCGTTTGCAGCGTGCGCTGATTAATTTCTTCCTGGATGAGGCTCGTAAGAGCGGTTATACAGAGATCATGCCTCCTACAGTCGTGAACGCTGCCTCTGGATATGGCACAGGTCAGCTGCCCGATAAAGAGGGACAGATGTACCACTGTGAGGTGGATGACTTCTACCTTATTCCTACAGCCGAGGTTCCCGTAACGAATATCTATCGTGACGTGATTCTCGATGAGAAGGATTTACCTATCAAGAATTGTGCCTATACGGAGTGCTTCCGTCGTGAGGCCGGCTCATATGGTAAGGACGTTCGCGGCTTGAACCGTCTGCACGAGTTCTCTAAGATAGAGATTGTGCGTATCGACAAGCCTGAGCATTCTAAGGAGAGTCATAAGGAGATGCTGGCACACGTTGAGGGGCTGCTGAAGAAACTGGAGTTACCCTATCGTATATTGTTGCTTTGTGGCGGTGACCAGTCGTTCACCTCTTCTATTTGCTATGACTTTGAGGTCTATAGTGAGGCTCAGGGACGTTGGCTTGAGGTTTCGTCTGTATCAAACTTTGACACTTATCAGGCAAACCGATTGAAATGTCGCTATCGTAATGCTGAGACCAAGAAGACGGAACTCTGTCATACGCTCAACGGCTCTGCTCTGGCTCTGCCTCGTATTGTGGCTGCCCTGTTGGAAAACAATCAGACGGAGAATGGTATTAAGATTCCTGCAGCACTTGTGCCTTACACAGGTTTCGAGATGATTGATTAATCCGTATATTTATTTTATAGAGATGCAGACACAGGATTGTGTTTGCATCTTTTTTTTGAAAAAGCATGGCTATTTCAAAACAATTTGTTATCTTTGCAGGCAATTATCAAACAAATTGGACATAATAAACCTGAAATATGAATAAAATCGTCAGAAAAGAGCAGTTCTCGGAGAAGGTTTTCCTTTTCGAGATTGAGGCTCCGCTAATTGCAAACAGTCGTAAGGCAGGAAACTTTGTGATTGTACGTGTTGGACAGAAGGGTGAACGTATGCCTCTTACCATTGCTGGTGCCGACAAGGATAAGGGCACTATCACGCTGGTGGTACAGCAGGTTGGTCTTTCATCAAAGAAACTGTGTATGCTTAATGAGGGTGATTTCGTGACAGATATCGTTGGTCCTCTGGGAAATCCCACGCATATAGAGAAATTCGGCACGGTAGTCTGTGCTGGTGGTGGCTTGGGTGTTGCTCCTATGTTGCCTATTATTCAGGCATTGAAAGCTGCCGGTAATCGTGTGTTGTCTGTAATGGCTGGTCGATCTAAGGATTTGATTATCCTGGAGGATAAGGTTCGCGAGAGTTCTGACGAGGTGATTATCATGACCGATGACGGCTCGTATGGCGAGAAAGGTGTTGTTACCGTTGGTATTGAGAAATTCATCGAACAGGAACATGTGGATAAGGTGTTTGCTATTGGTCCTCCAATCATGATGAAATTCTCTAACCTGACCGCTCAAAAGCATAATATTCCTTGTGAGGTGTCTCTAAATACCATCATGGTAGATGGTACTGGTATGTGTGGCGCCTGCCGTTTAACGATTGGAGGAAAGACAAAATTCGTGTGTATCGATGGTCCTGAGTTTGATGGCGCCCTGGTTGACTGGGATGAGATGTTCAAACGTATGGGAACTTTCAAGAAGGCTGAACAGGAGGAGATGGAACACTTCCAAGAGCACTTGAATGGTAACGAGGAGGTACACGTGAAGGGCAGTGGGATTACTGCCGCTCAGACAAAAGCGT
The DNA here is from genome assembly GCA_946614175.1 of uncultured Prevotella sp. GTDB lineage: Bacteria > Bacteroidota > Bacteroidia > Bacteroidales > Bacteroidaceae > Prevotella. The sequence continues at coordinate 2,968 of CAMOGP010000159.1, forward strand.
CTGTCGATCCTATTGAGGTGCTCACCGACCGTGATGCGGAATGGCGTAAGCAACTGCGTGCTTCAATGAAACCAAAGGAGCGTACTCAAATAGAGCGTGTAAAGATGCCAGAGTTGGATCCTGTCTATCGTGCTACTACACGTACAGAGGAGGTAAACATCGGTCTTACTAAGGAAATGGCAATGACAGAGGCTAAGCGCTGTCTGGACTGTGCTAAGCCTACGTGTGTGGAAGGTTGTCCTGTGAATATCAATATTCCTTCGTTCGTAAAGAATATCGAGCGTGGCGATTTCCTGGCTGCCGCCAAGGTATTGAAGAATACATCTGCTTTGCCTGCTGTCTGTGGACGCGTTTGTCCGCAGGAGAAACAGTGCGAGAGCAAGTGTATCCACTTGAAAATGAATGAACCAGCTGTGGCTATCGGCTATCTGGAGCGTTTTGCTGCCGACTATGAGCGTGAGAGCGGAAATATCTCGCTGCCCGAGATAGCGCCTTCTAATGGTATCAAGATTGCAGTCGTCGGTTCTGGTCCTGCCGGACTGAGTTTCGCTGGCGATATGGTGAAGAAGGGCTATGATGTCTATGTGTTCGAGGCATTACACGAGATTGGTGGTGTGCTGAAATACGGTATACCAGAGTTCCGCCTGCCCAACAAGATTGTGGATGTGGAGATCGAGAACCTGTCAAAGATGGGTGTTCATTTCCAGACAGACGTTATCGTGGGTAAGACTATCAGTGTGGAGACATTGGAACAGCAGGGCTTTAAGGGTATCTTTGTCGGTTCTGGTGCTGGCTTGCCAAACTTCATGAATATACCTGGCGAGAATGCTATCAATATCATGTCCTCAAACGAATACCTGACACGTGTGAACCTGATGGATGCTGCTAACCCAACTACAGACACACCCATCAATCTAGGTAAGAAGGTGCTCGTGGTGGGTGGTGGTAATACGGCAATGGACTCTTGCCGTACAGCCAAACGACTGGGTGCCGAGGTGACATTGGTTTATCGTCGTAGCGAACAAGAGATGCCTGCTAGATTGGAAGAGGTGAAACATGCTAAGGAAGAGGGTATCAACTTCCTCTGTCTGCATAATCCTATTGAATATCTGGCTGATGAGGCTGGTGCGGTGAAGGCTGCTGTGCTGCAGGTGATGGAACTTGGTGAGCCCGATGCCAGCGGACGCCGCAGTCCTGTGCCTGTTGAGGGAAAGACCGTGACACTCGATGTCGACCAGGTGGTTGTCGCCGTGGGTGTTAGTCCTAATCCACTGGTTCCAAAGAGTATCGAAGGCTTGGAACTTGGACGTAAGAATACCATTGTTGTCAATGAGGGAATGCAATCTAATCGTGCAGAAATCTTTGCAGGTGGTGATATCGTGCGTGGCGGTGCTACTGTTATTCTGGCTATGGGTGACGGACGTCGTGCTGCTCAGAATATGGATGATTATTTACAGAAGAAATGAACGGTTTTTATACTATTCTTTTGCTCATACTAAGCAATGTCTTTATGACGCTTGCTTGGTATGGGCATTTGAAACTTCAAGAGTCAGGAACTTCTAGCAACTGGCCGCTTATCGGGGTAATACTCTTTTCGTGGGGTATCGCGTTCTTGGAATACTGCTGTCAGGTGCCTGCCAATCGTATTGGTTTCATGGGAAATGGCGGTCCTTTCTCGCTGGTACAGTTGAAGGTGGTGCAGGAATGTATCTCGCTTGCAGTCTTTGCTGTCATTGCCAATATTATGTTTCAGGGACAAAGTCTTCACTGGAACCATATTCTGGCTTTTTTGCTGATTATCTGCGCCGTTTATCTTGTATTCATGAAATAGAAGGTAGATGCGTACTGAAGTTGACCTACTAGAAAAACGCATTCGCGAACGCTTTGTAAAGGCTTTTGTTACATATCATCTTTTAGAGGATGGTGATTCTGTCCTTGTGGGGGTGTCTGGCGGAAAGGATTCGTTGTGTCTGCTCGAGATGTTGGGTAAGCGTGCAAAGATAGACCAACCAAAATTCCGGGTTGAGGCTATCCATGTGCGTATGGAGAATATATCGTACGAGACATCGACTGATTATCTGGA
>CAMOGP010000160.1 GCA_946614175.1 uncultured Prevotella sp.
ATGACGCTCTTCTATCGTTTCATGCCGCAGGTAATCCAGGGTGGCCACCTCTATATCGCCACTCCCCCACTCTATAAGTGTACTTACAAGAAGTATTCTGAGTACTGCTACACCGAGCAGCAGCGTCAGATGTTCATCGACAAGTATGTGGCTGGCGACGAGAACTCTTCTGCCCTGCACACACAGCGATACAAAGGTCTTGGTGAGATGAACCCAGAGCAGCTTTGGGAGACCACCATGAACCCAGAGAACCGCTTGCTGAAGCAGGTAACCATCGAGAATGCCGCCGAGGCCGACGAGATATTCTCTATGCTGATGGGTGACGATGTAGAACCTCGTCGTGAATTTATCGAGAAAAACGCTACCTACGCTAATATTGACGCGTAAGGTAAAGATATAGTGAAACGCAAAAAAAATGCTACCGCATCAATTATGGCGCGGTAGCATTTTTATTACTTTTCAACTTTCACCTTACTTCCTGTGCCTAAAGTCACTGGGCGACATACCCATGTGTTTGCGGACATAAGAGCCGAAATGCGACATATTCGGAAAACCAAGTTTGCTGGATATCTCTTTTATCGACAGATTACTGTTTCTCAGGAAAAAACGGATATCCTCACAAGTATATTGAATGACCCAGTCGGACGCCGTCTTATTACTGTACTTCAAGCACAACATCGTCAGATACTTAGGCGTGATAGCTAGATTGCCGGCATAATCGGCAATGGGCTGACGCTTCACCTCGGCATTGGATATCATCGTCAGAAAACGATTAAACAGCTTCTTACCTTGCGAAGGACGCTGATCATCGAGAATACCATTCACCTCCTCCAGTTCCACACACAGGTCGAGCAGAAGGGCACGCAGCAATGCCTGCAAAGTATGATAAGAAGGAACGCGACGCTTGCTTTCTATCTTAGACTGCAACAGCTGATAGTAAAGGTTGATATCCTTCTCGCATGCCTCGCCCAGCGATACCTTATAAACCTGGTTGATATAAACCATCTGGTTCCAAACCTCCATCCTGTCACGAAGCAGCGCCTGGATGATATTATCTGACAGGCAGATAGCCTTTCCGTCAAGGTCCTCACCACGAACACTATGTTCAACCTTTACATTAGGAGGACATACAAATACATCACCTGGAACAAAATCCAGCGTTTTCCCATTGACAGTCAACGTGATCTGCCCTTGGCTGCAGAAGCCAATGAGCGTAGTTTTCGGTTTAAGAGGATAAGCCTTAGACAAGGCTTCCACATGGTCAAACATTACGACATCACCTTCTTTATAGTCCACCACCGTGTTGCTAAAATCGGTACATCCAAATTGTGTATTACTAGTATAAGTCATATAGCTATAGTTTTTGTTGCGCAAATTTCATCATTTTTTTTCAAAAAAAGACAAATTTTCCGCAAAAATATTTGCCATTTTAGACAATATTATCCAAAAAGGATAAAGATATTACCATTTTGAACATATTTAATACCCAAAATGACCTTCCATTTTTGAACAATGGCAAAAAAATAAACACCCAATACGCTATGTATAGATTTTTACTTCACGCTTGCCACGCAACACCGCCAGCGCATTCAGCGCCAAAGCCTCCATCTCGTCCTCACCAGGGAAACAATAAGTGGGCGCCAAAAATTCTATACGCTGACGCAGGCGAGTGATGACATACTCTGAGCGCGCCAGCCCACCTGTCAGCAGAATAGCATCCACCTTACCGCAGAACACAGCTCCCAATCCCACGATATTCTTTGCCACATGATAGATCATCGCATTCAGAATCATCTCCGCATGCGTGTCGCCCTCAGCTATACGCTTCTCTATCTCCTTCACATTAGCCGTACCCAGATGAGCATTCAATCCCGCCTTGCCCGCCAGACGTTTCAACAACTGTTTCTCTGTGTATTTCCCACTGAAACTCAAGCGGATAAGGTCAGAAGCAGGCAGACTACCTGCACGCTCTGGCGAGAAAGGTCCCTCGCCATCCAGCGCATTATTAGCATCAACAGCACGTCCATGTTGATGGGCAGCAACAGAGATACCGCCACCCAGATGACAGATAATCAGGTCCAGGTCCTCATAACGCTTACCTATCTCATTGGCAAAACGACGAGCGATGGCGCGCTGGTTCAGCGCATGCCAGATGCAGATACGATTCATCAGGGGAGAACCACTGATACGGGCATAGTCATTCAGTTCATCCACCACGCCGGGGTCGGCAATAAACGAGCGGCATCCTGGGATGGTCTGTGCTATCTCGTAGGCTATCAGGCATCCCAGGTTACACGCATGGTTATGCATCGCAATACCGTTATAGGTATCGTCCAGCATCTGCTGGTTTATCTCATACACACCACCGGCAATGGGTTTCACCAGTCCACCGCGTCCAATCACAGCCTCAAACTCCATAGCCACATTCATATGAGCTAATTCTTTAAGAACCAACTGTTTGCGGTAGTCCAACTGATTCAGCACATCATCGCCAAACTGTGCCAGTTCTTCATTCGTATGCGAGATACTACGCAGCACCATAGGCTTCTCGTCTTCAAAGACAGCCATCTTGGTGCTGGTAGAACCTGGGTTAATAACAAGAATAAACATAGACATTAGATTTGAGGTTTGTGTTTTGGGGCTATACGCAGGCTAATGCCAGCGAATAGAACTTATTATCGGCTGAGTCGGCACGCGAAGTGAGCACAACGGGCACCTGCGGACCCTGCAGAATAGCTGCTGTCTGCGCCTGACAGAAAAGTGTAATAGACTTGTAGAACACATTACCTGCCTGGATATCGGAGAAGATAAGTCCGTCTGAACGACCTTCAAGGGGTGATACTATACCCTTCTTATGCAGAGCAGCTGGCGACAATGCCGTCTTCAGATCCAGCGGTCCGTCCACAATACAAGGTCCAAACTGACCTGCATTAGCCTGCTCTACCAACTCACGATACTCGACGGTGCAAGGGAAATGCTTGGGATTTACCTTCTCAGAGCAACTGATAAGTGCTATACGAGGTTCCTCTACGCCCATATTACGACAGAGATCCAGCAGATAAACCAACTGCTGCTCGCGCTGCTCCTTGGTGGGATAGGGAATCACGGCCACATCGGTCATAAACAGCAACTTGTCATACTGCTCCATCTTGGCACAGCACAGATGAGTGAGCACACGCCCCTTAGGAAGGATGCCAGTCTCCTTATTCAGGATAGCCTTCAGCAGATTATCTGTATTCAGCAACCCTTTCATGATTACATCGGCCTTACCATCGCGCACCAGTCTAACAGCCTCTGCAGCAGCCACATCCACATCTTCATTATCCACGAAGATTGGCTCTGCGAAACCAGCCTTTACGGCACGCTCCACAGCGCCACTGGTACTTTCATCACGACCGCAAACTACAGCCACGCGACGACGTACGCCACTGGCTTTCAGGTGCTCAACGAGCTCATCAAAACATTGTATTGCTTTCATATCCAACAAATCTTTTGGCAAAGATACGATTTTTTTCTCATACCAACACATTTTTTGCAGAAAAAATATTAACTTTGTACCCAACTAAATCCAATATAATGAAACTATTACTGACAACTACAATGCTTTTACTGTCAATGGGCGCAAAATCACAGACTTATACCATTGACACAAAGCACCCACAACAGACCATCGAACACTTCGGTGCGTCTGACGCCTGGTCTATGCAGACTATCGGACTATGGCCTGAAGAAGAGCAACAGCAGCAGATTGCCGACTGGCTTTTTTCTACTGAAAATGATGCCAACGGACAGCCGCGTGGCATCGGTCTCTCACTATGGCGATTCAACCTCGGAGCTGGTAGCGCCGAACAGGGAGACTCTTCATATATTAATAGGGATACACGTACGGAGTGCTTCTTACGCTTTGACGGCACCTACGACTGGACGCGCCAACCAGGTCAGGTGAAGTTCCTGAAGATGGCCAAACAGCGCGGTGTGCCATATATCCTGGCTTTTCTGAATTCTCCGCCCGTCTATTTCACAGAGAACGAGTTGGCCACGAATACTGGTCGTGGAGGGACATTGAACCTACGCCCGGAATGCTACGATGCCTTCGCACAGTTTATGGCAGAAAGTGTCAGCGGACTGGAACGTGAACACGGCATCCACGTAGATTATATCTCGCCTGTCAACGAACCTGATGGTCACTGGAACTGGCAAGGTCCGAAGCAGGAAGGTTCGCCTGCTACCAACTGGGAGATTGCGGAGGTGGCACGTAAGACCAGTGCTGCCTTTACAAACAAAGGACTCACCACACAGATTATGGTCAATGAATCGAGCGACCTGCGCTGCCTGCTGGGCATTTACAAGACCTCATGGGAGCGCGGCAACGCCATTGCCTCGTTTTGGTCAAAAGACAGTACGGCGACATACTTAGGCGACACGCCCTTGGTGCCTCGTCTGATGCTGGCTCACAGTTACTGGACCAACACGCCCGTGAACTATATGAAACGTATCCGACTGCAGTTGCGTGACCGCCTGAAGAAATACAATGCGAAATTCTGGCAATCGGAGATATGCATCATGAGCAATGATGAGGAGATTGGAGGGGGCGGTGGCTACGACTTCTCCATGAAGACAGCCCTCTATGTGGCTCGCATCATTCATCACGACCTCTGCTATGCCAATGCAGAGAGTTGGTCGTGGTGGCGAGCTTGTGGTGGTAACTACAAAGACGGACTTATCCGCGTGTTTGACCGCAGACACCAGGCAAGAGACAGCCGCCTGATGTGGGCTCTGGGCAACTATAGTCGCTTTGTACGCCCTGGCGCCGTGCGCTATGAGATAACCAGCAAGGAAAAAGAAGACCCATACGGTGTGATGGCCTCTGCCTATCAGAATAAAGACGGCTCATGGGTCATCGTAGCTATCAACTATAGCGAGCAGGAGAAACCCATCTCCTTCAGTGTGGGCCGAAGTTCTACTTCGGCTACATGGCAACCTTATCGCACCAGCGATACCGACGGCGAGAC
>CAMOGP010000161.1 GCA_946614175.1 uncultured Prevotella sp.
TTACCAGCTGGATGTGGCACCACCGCCACCACTGCTACCGCCGCTGAAGCCACCTCCGAAACTGCCTCCTCCAAAGCCTCCTCCAAAGCCGCTACTGCGACCGCCGCCAGTACCGATAATAACGGGGCCGGTATAGTGGCTCTTCTCAACAAACGGGTTGGGGCGTAACATACCAAGGGCGTATGCCATCAGGTTCCATCCTAGGCGGCTGGCCATCGCGTAATACATGATACCCCATCCGATTAGAATAACGAGATAGAGGAATGGCAACAGGGGGACATCCTCGTCATCACTGCTTGTGCTACTCTTTGGCGTGAGTTCCGCCATCTCTGGCAGTTCCTTGCCTTGCAGAGTGTTATAGATGGCATCAACCATATAGATGAGTCCGCTATCGGGTAATTCTGCTTTCATACTGGGTATGAGGTAGTGCTCCTGCAGTCGGAAACATTCTACGTCGGTCAGTTCGGCTTCCAGGGCTCTACCGGTCTGAGTGCGGAACTTATGATCATCGTAGGCTAGTACCATTACCAGTCCGTAGTCTTTCTTTCCTACTTTGTAAATATCAAAGATTTTTTGAGCAAAGCCTTCAATATCAGCACCTTCCACATGACTGACAACTGCAACGACAGATTCAATGCCCAGCGAGTCGTCCAACTGCTTGAGTTTGGCATCGAGGCGGCTGACCGTTTCCTGACTGATGATGCTGTCCGGATTAGAAACGTAACGTCTTCCGTCCTTCAGATGAGGCATCGGAATATCCTCTGCCCGCCAGTAATGCTCTGTCGTGTTGGAGTAAGATAAATAGTCTTCATCTTCTCCGATTTCATCTAAAGCGTGTGTGCATGCACCCAAAGAAACGATAGCGCCAATGACAATAAGTCCTTTCCAATAGATAGTCCACTTGCGGTTGTTTTTACCCTGAGCGTTCCACTCGTGTATTATCTGACGGACCTCATTGGTATATTGTTTCTTTTCGTGCGTATATCTGCTTTGGTATTCTCTTCTAAGGGAAGTCGTGTTCTGACCCGTCAGTTTCTGAAAGATATTCTGCTTCGTTCTGAGTGCCTTTTTGTCTTCCTTATAGGATTGTTCCAAAGACTTTATCTGAATATTGTATTTCTGTGCACAGGCTTTCAGTTTATTCTTCTTATTCCTGATTAATGCCTGTCGTTCATTGTTGCTTGAACGCTCAGCATATAGTCCTCCGGCAATCAAGCTACCGAAGATAATGACGTAGAGGCTAAAAATCGTCCAGGCTGTTTCCATCTTCCTATCAGTTATTTCTCTTTACCATTCCAGAACTCCCAAGAGGCAAAAGCCTGCAAAAGAAGCATTTCCAATCCGTTTTTAACGCTAGCGCCTCGTTCTGCACCTTTTTTCATAAATAAGGTCTCGTCGGGATTATAGATAAGATCATAGAGGATGTTCTTTTCATCCATTGATTCATAGGGCAGTTTCGGACATTCTTCAGTCTTGGGGAACATGCCTACTGGTGTACAGTTAACTATGACATTATATTCTTTGATGACCTCTGGTGTGATATCTTCGTAGCAGATGGTGTCCGGACGTTGATAGCGGCTGACATAGACAGTCTCTAACCCCAATGACTGTAATCCATACGAGATGGCTTTTGAGGCACCACCGGTACCCAATACCAACGCTTTCTTGTGGTAGGACTCCAGCATGGGCTCAATGCTCTGTGTAAATCCGATAACGTCAGAGTTAAAACCTTTCAGCTTGATGTCATTACCTTCATGTGTCACCCTTATCACGTTGACGGCACCGATAGCACGAGCTTCTGGACTGATCTGGTCCAAATACTCCATCACTTTCTGTTTGTAGGGAATCGTAACATTCAGTCCTTTGAGCTCAGGATTCTGGTCAAGCACTTCTGCAAGCGCTTCGATGGTTGGAATCTCAAAGTTCATGTACTTGGCATTGATTCCCTCGTCAGCAAACTTTTGGTTAAAGTAATTGATTGAGAAAGAATGCCCCAATGGAAAACCTATAAGTCCATACTTGTCCATAATGTCGGTTTATTATTTAGTTGCGAAATACATCGTACATATTCCGAAAGTAAGGCGTTTGAATGTAGCCTCCTTAAAGCCTGCCTGACACAGAATCTGTTGCATTCTTTCGCCCTGGGGGAATGCTTCAATTGTCTTTGTCAGATATGAATAGGCGCTGGTGTCTTTTGAGATAAGGCGTCCGTAGACAGGTAACACCGTGTGAGAATAGATATGGAAGAGTTGTTTCATAGGGAACGACACGGGAGTGGTCAGTTCTACGATGCTGAGATGTCCGCCAGGTTTTAATACGCGACACATCTCACTGAGTCCCTTGTCCAGATCAGCAAAATTGCGAATACCAAAAGCGGCTGTGACAGCATCAAAAGTATTGTCTTCATAGCTCAAATGCAGACAATCCTCCTTTGCAAATGAGATAGTGTCCTGCAAACCAAGAATATTCACTTTTTTCCTACCAATCTCCATCATACCCTCGCTGATGTCGGCACCTATCAGTTTCCTGGGATGCAACATGTGAGCCGATAAAATGGCAAAGTCCCCTGTACCCGTAGCTATGTCGAGCATAGTCTGGGGTGCAAAGGGTGCTAACTGCTTGATGGCCTTTTTGCGCCATCCCTTGTCTATATCCCAAGAAAGCCGGTGATTGAGCGCATCGTAGGTGGGAGCGATGTTATCAAACATCTGCTCCACCTGCTGTGCCTTCTCACCCTCGTGGTAGGGTTTTATCTCTTCCTGTTTATACATTATCTTGTTTTCAGCCATTCGCTGACGTTACGCTCAATACGTGCGGCGATATCTCCTTCCTCAGCAGCCTTGTCGAACTTGGTGCCGGTGATGTGCTCATAGAGTTCAATGTAACGCTCTGATACGCTCTCTGCATACTCGTCAGTAATCTCAGGCATAGTTTGTCCAGGCTCGTTCATGAAGTTGTGCTCAATAAGCCACTGGCGAACAAACTCCTTAGAGAGCTGTTTCTGTGGCTCGCCCTTGGCGAGTTTCTCCTCATAACCATCAGCATAGAAGTAGCGTGATGAATCTGGTGTATGAATCTCGTCAATGAGGTATACCTTTCCGTCGCGCTTTCCAAACTCATACTTGGTATCAACAAGAATAAGACCGCGTTTAGCTGCAATCTCCTGTCCACGAGCGAAAATCTTACGTGTATAGTCCTCCATGATTGCATAATCTTCTGCAGAAACGATACCCTGTGCGATAATCTCTTCCTTGGAGATATTCATGTCGTGACCTTCGTCAGCTTTCGTTGTAGGTGTGATAATTGGCTCTGGGAAACGCTCGTTCTCGCGCATGCCATCGGGCAGTTTAACACCACACAACTCACGACATCCGTTCTTGTATTCGCGCCATGCAGAACCTGTAAGGATTGAACGGATAATCATTTCAACACGAAAGCCCTCGCATTTCAGTCCCACGGTAACCATAGGATCGGGGGTAGCCAGTTTCCAGTTGGGACAGATGTCTGTAGTTGCATCCAGGAACTGTGCTGCAATTTGGTTCAATACCTGTCCCTTGAAGGGGATTCCCTTGGGTAGCACCACATCGAATGCTGAGATACGGTCTGTGGCAACCATCACCATCAGATCGTCATTGATGTTGTACACGTCACGGACTTTACCGTGGTAAACACTCTTCTGTCCTTCGAAGTTGAAGTCAGTCTTTGTTAATGCTTTCATTGTTGTTTTTATATTCTTTATCGAAATTCTCGTATGCGTTGACGATGCGTGTCACCAGTTTATGGCGTACAATGTCCTTGCCGTTCAGGTTGACAACGCCGATGCCCTCTACATTATTCAAAATGTGCAGGGCTTCTATGAGTCCGCTTTTCTGTGAGTGGGGAAGGTCAATTTGAGTCATGTCGCCCGTAATAATCATCTTGGTGTTCCATCCCATGCGCGTCAGGAACATCCGAATCTGGGCGGGGGTTGTGTTTTGTGCTTCATCGAGAATCACCACAGCATCACTCAGCGTGCGTCCACGCATGAATGCCAGCGGTGCAATCTGTATGACATGCTTCTCCATCATGTCCTGAAGCTTGACCTGTGGTATCATATCCTCGAGCGCATCGTAGAGCGGTTGCAGATAGGGGTCAATCTTGTCCTTCATATCGCCAGGCAGGAATCCCAGTTTTTCACCAGCTTCTACGGCAGGTCTGCTCAAGATAATCTTTTTTGCTGTCTTTTCCTTTAGCGCCTTGACAGCCAAAGCTATGGACAGATAAGTCTTACCTGTTCCGGCAGGACCTACGGCAAACACCATGTCATTATTCTGATAGGCATCTACAAGTCGCTGCTGATTCTCGCTCCGGGCCTTGATGGGACGTCCGGCAATAGAATATACTATCACCCCTTCAGGCACATCATCGCGCGTGCGCTTACCTTTTATTATATCAAGGATGTCTTCTTCGCTGATAGAATTGAATTTTACGATATGCTGGCGCATCTTCTCCGTGCTTTCCTCGAAAGCAGCCATCTGTTCTTCGTCGCCCATAATACGTATCACATTATCACGAGCCACGATGCGAAGTTTCGGATATAATGCGCGCAACATCTGCAGGTGCGCATTTCCAACCCCATAAAACATTACTGGGTCTACATCTTCTATGACTATATGCTTCTCTATCAAAACGCTAATCTGAATATGTATTTACTGAAATCGAGTGCAAAGATACAAC
>CAMOGP010000162.1 GCA_946614175.1 uncultured Prevotella sp.
CAACCAATAGCTGGCACTACCTGCTGATGGATGAGCGCGATGATCTGTTCGCGGGTTTCTTTGCTGATCATAGTATCTATGATGTAAGACTTTTTTGATGTGCAAAAGTACGCTTTTCCTTTGAAATAGCCAAATAAATAGGTGTTTTTATGGCAGGTCGTATCGTTATTTCTATGACGGACGAGTAGGGGAATGTTATTTCCCCAGGAACTTCTGTTCCAGATACTCATTGAACCGCTCTTTGTAGAGGTCGCCGATAGGCAGGAAGGTATCTGTATCCAGGATGACACGATTCTTATTGACCTCCAGAATTTTCTGCAGGTTGACGATATACGAGCGATGAATACGCATGAAAAGGGTGGGGGGCAGATAGTCCTCCATCTTTTTCATACTGAGCAGGGTGATGATAGGCTTCTGACCCTCCAGATGAATCTTCAGGTATTCACTCATGCCCTCTATATAGCGAATATCGCTGATGGCGATGCGCACCACGCGATAGTCGGTCTTTACGTAGATAGTGCCGTCGGCCTGTACCGGACTGCTCTGCATCTGTGGTGTGCTCTGATGACGCAGGTTGTACTGCTCCTGCACCTTCAGTGCTGCCCGCAGAAAATCGTTCATGCCGAAAGGCTTCAGTAGATAGTCCACGGCATTCACCTTATAGCCCTCGACAGCATATTCCGAGTAGGCCGTAGTGAAGACAATGAATGGCGGTGCTGCCAACTGACGTACAAAGTCCATACCGCTGAGGTCGGGCATGTTGATATCGCAGAAGATGGCATCCACCATCTCCTGCTCCATCAGTTTCTGAGCCTCTAAGGCACTATGACACTGACCCGCCAATTCCAGAAACGGCACCTTATTTATATATGTCACCAATTGTTTCAGAGCCAATGGCTCGTCGTCGATAGCCAATACTTTAATCATAGCGGTAGAGTTAAGTTGACGGTATAGGTATTCTCTTCATCCCTGATATCCAGGTGATAGGTGCGACCATAGATCAGGTCCAGTCGGCGCTTCGCATTCTGCAAGCCCAGTCCTCCGTGATGGTCCTCCCCCTGCGGCACCTTGCTGTTGCTGCATACGAAGTGCAGCTGCTCCTCAATAATCCGGATGTTGATGTCGATAAAAGAATGCTGCTGATAACTGACACCATGTTTGAAGGCATTCTCCACGAAGGTGATCATCATCAACGGAGGAATCTCGCGGTCAGGGATAGCCTGTGGGATATCTACAGTGATTTCCACCTTCTGATCGGCCACGCGCATCTTCATCAGTTGGATATAGTTGTCCAGAAAGATAAGCTCCTGTCGCAGCGGCACCTTCTGTTTTGAGCCCTCATACAGCACAAAGCGCATAATCTTCGACAGTTCCACGATGGTCTCCTTGGCCTGCTCGGGGTCAATATCCACCAAGGCATGGATATTGTTGAGCGTGTTCATCAGGAAATGCGGGTTGATCTGATACTTCAGATATTCCAACTGCTGTTCCAGATTCTGACGCTCCAGCATCCTCAGTCGTTCGCGGTCCTGCCTATGACGGAAATAATACTTCAGTCCCAGGTTCATGCCAATCATCAACAGCAGGATGACGACAGTCACAATGTCGTGGTCTCTGAACATAAGTGGTGGCTTGGGACCACGCATCTCTGTCATCCCATCTGGCTTAGGTCTGTGCACCTCATCTTCCATGAAAGGCACCTCTGGCTGCATGTCCCTATGGCGAGACCTGTATTCCTGATGCATACGCGGATGGCGGTGCCTGAAGTCGGGCTTATTGATATATAAGGTGACGATAAAGGCCGACAGCAACAATGCTATACCCATAGAATAGATGGTGCGCTTCTGGTGGTAAATCAGTAGTGGCGCCAACAGAAAGTTGTGTATCAGAAAGGCCACAAGCAGAAACAGATACTGCCTCCAGATATGCCAAAGGTCGTTCCAAGGGAACGGCATGCTGTTCTCTGAGTTGGTGTACCCGATATACGTGCTCAGCAGGGGCGCTACGAACAAGATGAGCCATAGTGCCAGATAAACGAGTAGTTCCTTCTTCTGATTCTTTCTGTTTTCTTTCATCACCGGTGTGTTTTTGTGGTGCAAAGTTACTAATAATACTCTATTGTGACTAATTCGTTCAACAAAAACCATGTTTCATTCAGTAAACCGACAGGTTGGAGGGTGTAGCTCCCTCAGTTCTTAACAGTTTTTGCGCAAATGGTATATTGAGTGGATAAAAAAACGTTCTCTTCGTCGGCAAAATTATGAAATTCTTCGGGTATGTGCAAAAAAAATCGCAGAATCCTTTGGCTTTATGTTTTTTTTTACTATTTTTGTCGCATTAAAACCGAAAAACTATGATACAGCGTAAAGTTAAAACCCGAGTTGTAGGAATAGGACTGAGCATAGATGAAACAGTTTATGCTATTGTCGATGTCAGAGGTAACATTATTGCAAAAGATTCCTTTGCCACGACAGATTTTGTCAACGTCAACGAGTTTGTCACTTTTCTAAGTGAGAAAGTTGTAGAAATGATAGAAAACAACGGAGGCTACGAACTCATTCGTTCTGTAGGTATCAGTGCTCCAAGTGCTAATTTCCTGACAGGATGTATAGAGAATGCCCCCAATCTGCCTTGGAAAGGGCAGATTCCTCTGGCTGCCATGTTGCAAGACCGTTTAGGTTTGGCAGTAGCTCTGGGCAACGATGCTCATGTAAGAGCCTTAGGTGAATATGTCTTTGGCAGTGCTCATGGTATGAAGGACTTTATAGTTGTCAATCTGGGACACGGTGTTGGCAGTTGTATCTTCACAAAGGGTAAGGCATACCTTGGCTCCGAGGGTTTCGCTGGCGAGATTGGCCATTCCTGCGTAGAGCACAACGGACGCCTCTGCGGATGCGGCAATCATGGCTGTCTGGAGGCTTATGTAGGTGCTAAGGGCATCTTGCAGACGGCTCAGGAAATCCTGAACAGCGACCCCCGTCCGTCGTTGATGCGCGACAGAAGGGATATGACGCCGGAAGATATCACGGCTTTTGCCGACGAGGGCGATGTGCTGGCACAGGAGGTGTACCGCCGTGCAGGCCATCAGTTGGGTATCGGTTTGGCCAACTATGCCTCTATCCTGAATCCTGAGGGTATTATCCTGGCGGGAGGTATCTCTCATGCTGGACATTGGTTGTTGGATGCTGTAAATGATTCGTTTGAAGAGCATGTGTTCCATAACGTTAGGGGCAAAGTGAAACTGTTGTACTCGAACCTGGATCAGGACGAGCGCGATGTGCTGGGTGCCAGTGCCTTGGCCTGGGACGTGAAGGAATATTCGCTGTTTGTTTAATTTTTCCTGAATGAACGTAGATAAGATAAAAGCAATAATTGATTCAAAGCCTAATCTAAGTACCGCCCTCGGGATGGAGTTTATCTCCACACCCGAGGGCGATACGTGTATGGCGCGAATGAAGGTGGACGAGCGTAACCGTCAGCCTTTTGGTTTTTTGAGTGGTGGAGCCTCGTTGGCATTGGCCGAGAATGTGGCTGGCGTCGGCTCGTCGGCCCTCTGTCCTGGATGTGCCTGTGTGGGCATTGAGGTCAGCGGCAGTCATGTGAAGGCGGTAGCCGAGGGAGACACCGTGACGGCTTATGCCCGCATGCTGCATCAGGGCAGTACGCTCCACGTATGGAATGTAGATATCAAGGATACGGCGGGCGACCTGATTTCCAATGTCCGCGTCACCAATTATATCATCAAGCAGAAATGACGGGATTCGCTCTGTATAGGTTGCCTTACGAACAAGAGGTGACGCTTGTGGCACAACAGGAGGATGCCCCTCTGGAATTGTCTTCTATTAAGGCGCTTAACGGGCAGGCAGGTTTTGTCGTTGCCCCTTTTTTTATCAGCGATTCCTGTCCCCTGGTACTCATCCGTCCTGATGTGGTGCAGGTGTTTCCATCGTATCGTGAGTGTGTCTTGGATAAGGCCGATTTCTTGTTTGCAGAGAGAGGTCTGTCAGCTGCTCAGTCACAGTCGTGCCTTCTTAATCGCACCACATACTCAGACGACTTCCGTCGTTTCTTTGCCGGATTGTGCGACGGACGTTTCAGTAAACTGGTGCTCAGTCGTTGCGCAGAACTGCCCGTAGGTACGGATGCTCACCCATTGGCCCTTTTTCAGCGGGCTTGTGAGATGTACCCACGTATGTTTATCTCGCTGGCCTATACCCCACAGAGTGGTATGTGGCTCACGGCAACGCCCGAGATTCTGCTGGAGGGCATCAACAGCCAGTGGCGCACCATTGCGCTGGCAGGTACCATGAAGTTGGAGGGCGACGACCTGCTGGGTGAGGGTGAACATATGACGTGGAGCACGAAAAATATTCAGGAGCAGCGCTATGTGGCTACCTACCTGATGAACTGTCTGGAGCGAGTGTCAGACGATATCCATGAGGAAGGACCGCGCACGGTGCGTGCTGCCAACCTGGTGCATCTGCGTAGCGACTTTACCTTTAGGCTGAATGATGATGAGTGCGTGGGCGATGTGCTTCAGCTGCTGCATCCTACACCAGCCGTTTGCGGACTGCCTAAGCAAGAGGCTTACGACTTTATCCTCCGAAACGAGCATACGCCCCGTCTCTATTATAGTGGCTTCATGGGACCTCTCAACCTCAGCCCTCAGCCCTCAGCCCTCAGCCCTCAGACTCACCTCTATGTCTCCCT
>CAMOGP010000163.1 GCA_946614175.1 uncultured Prevotella sp.
GCATATCGCCGTTGCGTACCGTTATCATCACGCAACAGCAAATGTCCGTCGGCCTCAACATCGACCAACTCTGCCATAAATGCTCCTTGCTTATCTGTGTATGGATGGAAGCCTTTGCGACGATAGAGATGCGCCAGATATCGGGCTTTCACATCCTGCGTCATATACTGTTCAAAACGGGCAAGGATATCCCTCAGCAACTGTTCGCGATCTGTATCTTCGGCATGTATCTGTTTCAAGGATACAGGATTCGGCGCGTCACTGAAAAACTGCTCTTGATTAACGTTCAGTCCAATACCGATGATGCAGTCCTTGATGCAGCCGCCCTGCAACCTGTTCTCAATCAGGATGCCACCCAGTTTCCCATTACGCCAATAGATATCATTGGGCCATTTGATACTCACATCACCAATATATTGTTCCAGCGCATCAAAGATAGCCATTGAGATAGCCATTGAGATATGGAACTGTCTCATCACAGGCACCTCAACAGGATGTATCAGAATAGAAAAAAGCAAATTCTTACCCCGTTCGCTTTCCCATTTATTGGTGCCACAGCCACGACCAGCCGTCTGGTAATCGGCAACGACCACCATATCGCCAGAACCGTTTTCTTTTATCCAACGATTAGTGGAGTCTGTCTCATCAATATGAATAATTTTCCATTCCACGTTGCAAAAGTACAAAAAAAAATTGTACTTTTGCATCATGGAAGAGAAAAATAAGGATGAAATGTATATGCGCAAGGCACTGGCCGAGGCTCAACAAGCCTATGAAGCCGGCGAGATACCCATCGGCGCCATTATCGTTTGTAAAGACCGTATCATAGCCCGTGCCCATAACCTCACGGAGACACTCTGCGACGTGACAGCCCATGCCGAGATGCAAGCCATCACGATGGCGGCCAACGAGTTGGGCGGGAAATACCTGACCGACTGCACCCTCTATGTCACCGTAGAGCCCTGCCCCATGTGTGCAGGTGCCATCGGGTGGGCACAGGTGCCACGTATCATCTATGGCGCTGCCGACCCCAAGCGCGGTTTCCGGGAGTATGCCCCGCGCGTGCTGCATCCCAAGGCAGAATGCAAAGGCGGCATCCTTGAGGAAGAATGCCGCCAACTGATGCAAGATTTCTTTAAAAGCAGACGCTGAGTCTGCTTTTCTTTTATTTCACCTGGACAACCAGATACTTGCTGGTGCTCCAGAACTGCTGCGGATTTGTGATACGCAGAACATACTGCTTATTGGCATCGCGCTCTAAGGTGTATGAACCGGCCGGATGATTGGTGAGCAACTTGGCATCGCGCGACATCAGTCTGATTTCCTTATCTACACGGATATCAATCTTCGTGAAGTAGTTCTTATTAAAATTGCCCTGCAGCACCTCGCCACTCCTCAGGATATTCTGCTCCTTCAACTCGCGCTTTGTGCCAAAGACATACCAGGCCGTATTCAGTTCCTTGTCCTGCTGACTGATAGTCTCCTCCTTACGAGCCTTGTCATCCTTCAGACTGGTGACATCCTCGTTCAACTGGCTCACCTGTTCATCCAGTTCAGCAATATGGATATCCTTGGCTTCCAGTTCCTGACGCAGCACAGCCAGCTCGCTCTCCTTTGTTTCCAACTGAGCCGTCAGGTTCTCAAGCGTCTTGCGCAACTGCTCACTGGCAGTGTTACTGTCGCGCAGACGCAGGCGCAACTTATTAATGAGCTCCTTATTCTGAGTCATCGTCTCGTTGATAAACTGCATATTCTCGCGGATACGCTGAGCCGCATCGGCACCCTCGCCACGACGCTCCACCGTCACACGTCCCTGAGCCTCGTTGATAGCACGGAAACCATCCTCAATAGTATTGAGCGTCTCAAGCATATCATTAATCTCATTGTCCTTTTGTACATTCACACGATTCAACGAATCGATGCGCTGATTCAAGTCTGCAGCCTCTCGTGTGTTCGACTTGTTCTTGCACGCTACCAGTGCCAACAAAGCCAAAGCAAAAAATAAATACCTTTTCATATTCTTTATTTTATTAGTCTTTCGTTTTTCCTGCAAGCACGATGACAATCTCGCCACGCGGCTCGGTCTCTTTGAAATGGGCAATCACCTCTTCTAAGGAACCTCTGACACTCTCTTCATGCACCTTGGAAATCTCGCGGCACACACTGACCTGCCGGTCGGCACCATATACCTCGGCAAACTGCTCCAGAGTCTTTACCAACCGGTAGGGCGACTCATAGAAAATCATTGTGCGCTCCTCGTCTGCCAGGGATTCCAACTTCGTCTTGCGGCCTTTTTTCTGAGGCAAGAAGCCCTCGAAACAAAAGCGGTCGCAAGGCAGTCCGCTGCTGACCAAAGCTGGCACAAATGCGGTAGCGCCAGGCAGCGTCTGCACCTCAACGCCCGCACGTACGGCCTCGCGGACAAGAAAGAAACCTGGATCGCTGATACCAGGTGTGCCGGCATCGCTGATTAAGGCGACAGTCTGACCTGCCAGCAATCGCTGAACGATACCTGCGCTCGTACCATGCTCGTTGAACTTATGGTGCGACATCAGCTGATTCTTAATCTCAAAATGCTTCAGCAGGATGCCCGACGTACGGGTATCCTCAGCCAGCACCAGATCTGCCTCTTTCAGAATACGGATGGCACGCAGCGTCATATCCTCCATGTTGCCCACAGGCGTGGGTACAATATATAATATTCCCATTTCGACTGCAAAGGTAAACAAAAAAGTGAAAAGTGAAGAGTGAATAGTGAAAAATTTGCTGCCGCAGGAAAAAAATCTCAATTCTCAATTCTCAATTCTCAATTAAATTATTATCTTTGCACCATGATTACATATCCAGCAACAGGCGAAGCACACCGCCCTGGCAGAATAGAAGTAGTGTGCGGCTCAATGTTTTCGGGCAAGACGGAAGAACTGATACGCCGCATGCGACGTGCCCAGTTTGCCAAGCAGCGGGTAGAGATCTTCAAGCCCGCCATCGACGTCAGATATTCTCAGGAGGACGTGGTAAGCCACGACCAGAAGCATATACAGTCCACCCCCGTCGACTCGTCGGCCAGCATCCTGCTGTTAGCCGAAGATATTGAGGTTGTGGGTATTGACGAGGCACAGTTTTTCGACAATGGCATCGTCAGCGTGTGCAATCAGTTGGCCAATCGGGGCGTGCGCGTCATCATTGCCGGACTGGATATGGACTTCAAAGGCATCCCCTTCGGCCCCATGCCTGCCCTCTGTGCCATTGCCGACGACGTGACCAAGGTGCATGCCATCTGCGTGAGATGCGGCTCGCTGGCCTACGTCAGTCATCGCAAGGTACTGTCAGACAAGCGGGTGCTGCTGGGCGAGACTCAAGAATACGAACCCCTCTGCCGCGAGTGCTATCAGAAAGCCCTCCAGGAATACAACCTCAAAAAATAAAACGACGATGTACGACAAACCTATCACATTCGACAAATTTGTACGCTGGATGGGCTACGGTCTGCTATTTCTGGCCATTATCATCCTTGTCAACTATCTGGGCAGCGTACTCTTACCTTTTGCAGCGGCATGGCTATTGGCATACCTGCTCTACCCCATGGTAAAGTTTGTGCAGTACAAGCTCCACGTGCCTGGCCGCGTGTTGAGCATCGTCGTCACACTGATAGTTGTCGTAGCCATCCTTACAGGCATCGCATGGCTTATCATCCCGCCAATGATAGAGCAGTTCGAGAGACTCAGCGAACTCTTTACCACCTACATACAGACCACGGCAAAAATAGACAGTATTCCCGATGCCATCAGGCAGTGGACACAAGAGCACCACAGGGACCTGGAAGCCTATATGCGGAGTGAGAATTTCACTGAGGGCATCAAGGACGCCCTGCCTCAGATGTTCAGCGTGGTGGGCAAGACGGCCAGCATCCTTATCAGCATCGCAGCATCACTCATCACCCTGCTGTATATGTTCTTCATCCTCATGGACTATGAATACCTGACGGAAAACTGGATTAAGATATTCCCCAAGAAGAGCAGGCCGTTTTGGAGTGTTCTGGCCAAAGATGCCGAGCGCGAGTTGAACAACTATATCCGCGGACAAGGCTTGGTGGCCTTCATCATGGGCGTCCTGTTCTGCATAGGCTTCACCATCATCGATTTCCCCATGGCCATTGGTTTGGGAATACTTATCGGCATACTGGATTTAGTGCCCTATCTGCACACCTTTGCGCTGATTCCCACAGCCCTGCTGGCTCTTCTGAAAGCTGCCGACACCGGACAGAATTTCTGGATAGTGTTTGCTATGGCCGTCGCCGTATTTGCCGTTGTGCAGGTTATCATCGACCTCATAGTGACACCCTACGTCATGGGCAAGGCCATGCGCCTCAACCCAGCCATCCTACTCCTGTCGCTGTCCGTCTGGGGAGCCTTGCTTGGCTTTATCGGCCTCATCATCGCATTGCCAGCCACCACCCTGCTGATAGTCTATTATCAGCGCTATATCACCCGTGAAAACGAGGAATTTATCTCGGAAACCAAAAATTCACCCAAATAAATTTGGCAGGTTCAAAAAAAAGTCGTACCTTTGCACCCGCTTTTCAACTAAAGCACCAAGGTTGATCCGCTAGCTCAGTCGGTAGAGCACAACACTTTTAATGTTGGGGTCTTGGGTT
>CAMOGP010000164.1 GCA_946614175.1 uncultured Prevotella sp.
TGGTTGAAGCCCTCTCTTACACGGCAAGAGAGGGTTGGGTGAGTTGTCGAAAAAAATTATTGAATAGATTATGGAAGTTATAAAAACATCAATTGACGGTGTGTTCATTATTGAACCACGAATTTTCGAAGATAGCCGTGGCTATTTCTTCGAATCTTTCTCTCAACGAGAGTTCGAAGAAAAAATCGGCCCAATCAATTTCGTTCAGGACAATGAGTCCAAGTCAAGCTATGGCGTAATGCGAGGCTTGCATTTCCAATGCCCTCCCTTTACTCAAAGCAAACTGGTGCGTTGTGTCAAAGGTGCAGTCTTGGATGTGGCCGTTGATATTCGCAAAGGTTCTCCGACTTATGGTCAGCATGTTGCCGTTGAACTCACAGAGGATAATCATCGTCAGTTCTTTATCCCTAAGGGCTTTGCCCACGGCTTTGCTGTTTTAAGTGATACAGCCGTTTTCCAGTATAAGTGTGACGAATTTTATCATCCCGAAGCCGATGGTGGCATCAGCATTCTCGATGATTCTCTAAATATCGATTGGCGTATTCCAACGGATAAAGCCATCCTCTCCGATAAAGATACAAAACATGCATTACTAAAAGAGTTTGTGAGCCCTTTTAATTTTTGAAATAACTGAAAAAAGAACAATATGGCAAAGACTGTTTATTTAGGCATGATTGGTGATATCATGCACCCAGGATTGATTAACATCATTAACGAAGGCGCCAAGTATGGTGACGTGATGATTGGTTTATTTACAGATAAAGCAATAGCCACGCATAAGCGTCTCCCTTATCTGACCTATGAGCAGCGTAAGAATGTTATTGAGAATATCAAAGGCGTTTCATCGATCGTGCCACAGGATGAGTGGAGCTATGTTCCCAATCTGTTGAAGTATAAGCCTGATTATATTATTCATGGTGATGACTGGCAGATGGGACCTGATAAGTATATCCGTGATGAAGTGTTCAAAACTATGGAGAAACTCGGCGGTGAGGTGATTGAGATTCCTTATACAAAGGGAATTTCTGCATCTGCTTTGAAGGATGAGATAGACTCTTTGGGTGTTACCCCTCAGCAGCGACTTGCTTCTCTTCGCCGACTGATTTCGGCTAAGCCTGTCGTTCGTATTTTGGAGTCGCATAATGGACTGACGGGTCTTATCGCTGAGCATACCAGTGTTGAGGTGAATGGTCAGCATCGAGAGTTTGATGGCATGTGGGCTTCGTCACTTACCGATTCTACATCAAAGGGAAAGCCTGATATCGAAGCTGTTGACCTGACTACACGTCTGCATGACTTGAATGATACGCTGGAGGTAACCACCAAGCCCGTTATCTATGATGGTGATACAGGTGGTAAGCTGGAGCATTTCGTCTTTACAGTTCGAACACTCGAGCGCTTGGGCATCTCTGCAGTTATCATCGAGGATAAGGTAGGTTTAAAACAGAACTCACTCTTTGGCACAGATGCTATTCAGACACAGGATACCATCGAGGGCTTCTGCAATAAGATTAAGGCTGGTAAGGATGCTCAGATCACACGCGACTTCATGATTATCTCGCGTTGCGAGTCTCTGATTGCAGACAAGCCTGTTGACGATGCTTTGGAACGTTGCCATGCATATGTGGCAGCTGGTGCTGATGGTGTGATGATCCACTCTAAGGACAAGAGTGGTGATGATATCAAGGAGTTCTGCCTGCGTTTCCGCGAGAAAGATCCTCATACTCCCATTGTGGCTGTTCCTACTACATACAATCAGTTCACCGAAGAGGAACTGGCAGAGTGGGGCATCAACGTGGTGATTTATGCCAATCACATGTTGCGCAGTGCATATCCTGCTATGGTAAAGTGTGCAGAGCGCATTCTCGAGACCTCACGTAGCCTTGAGGCATCTGACGAGTACTGTATGCCTATCAAGCAGATTCTGAATCTTATTCCCGGTACCAAAAAGAAGTAATTATGATATCTCCAGAGTTTTTTTACAACAAATTGGCCAGCTATGGTATTGATTTCTATGCTGGAGTGCCTGATTCTCTGCTGAAGAATCTGTGTGCCTATATCACAGACCATGCAGATGCGGCTCACAATATCATCGCTGCCAACGAAGGTGGCGCCATGGGTCTTGCTGCAGGTCATTATTTGGCCACTGGTCAGATTTCTGTTGTCTATATGCAGAATTCCGGTGAAGGCAATATCATCAATCCACTTGCATCTCTGACAGATCCGGATGTTTATAATATTCCCGTTCTGTTGGTGATTGGATGGCGTGGCAAACCTGGTGTTCATGATGAGCCCCAGCATGTAAAGCAAGGAAAGGTGACGACCGGTTTGCTCAATGTGATGGGTATTGATTATACGGTGTTGAGTAAGGAGGAGGACAAGGCCGAGGTACAGATTAAGAAGGCTGTTGCCTATATGCAGGCTACTAAGCAGTGCTATGCCCTGGTGATTGAGAAAGACACCTTTGATGCTTATGCATTACAGAATATAGAGAAGAACGACCTGACAATGTCGCGCGAGGAAGCTATTCAGACTGTGGCTGCCGCTTTGGATGCGAAAGATTGTATTGTGTCAACCACAGGTATGATTTCACGCGAACTCTTTGAGTATCGCACCTTTAAGGGTGAGGGACATGAGAGAGATTTCTTGACCGTAGGTTCTATGGGCCATGCTTCTCAGATTGCACTTGGCATTGCCTTGGCTAAGCAAGACCGCAAGGTGTGGTGCTTCGATGGTGATGGCGCTTCAATCATGCACATGGGTAGCATGGCGATTGTTGCCAATAAGACCCCCAAAAACTATGTTCATGTAGTCTTCAATAATGGTGCCCATGATTCTGTCGGTGGTCAGCCTACTGTTGGTCTGAAGATTGATTTCCCAACCATTGCTAAGGCTGTCGGTTATAAGATTGTAATTAGTGTTGACTCAAAAGAGAAGTTAGAGAACGAGCTTTCTACTCTCAACGCTCAACTCTCAACTATTGGTGGTCCTGTATTTCTGGAGGTGAAGGTGAAGAAAGGCAATCGTAAGGATTTGGGACGTCCTACTACCACACCGATAGAGAATAAGGAAGCATTGATGGATTTCTTAAAGTAGTATAATAATGGAGACGATTAAAAGAAATGTGTTGCTGAACCCTGGTCCAGCTACGACGACTGATACCGTAAAATATGCGCAGGTAGTACCTGATATCTGTCCGCGCGAGAAAGAGTTTGCAGGCTTGATGAAAGGTCTTCGTTCAGACCTGTGTAAGGTAGCCCATGCGCCAGAACCCGAATATACTTCGGTTCTCTTCTGTGGTTCTGGTACTATCAATATTGATATTTGTATCAACTCTTTGGTTCCAGAGGGTAAGAAGGTGCTGGTGGTGAACAACGGTGCTTACAACTCTCGCGCTGTGGAAGTCTGCCAGATGTATCATATTCCCCATATCGATCTGAAGAGCAGTGTCTATGAGCAGCCAGACCTGAATGCTGTAGAGCAGGCATTGAAGGAGAATCCCGATGTGGCAGTGGTATATTGCTGTCATCATGAGACAGGTACCGGTGTGCTCAACCCCATCCGTGAGATTGGTGCTTTGGCTCATAAGTATGGTGCCATCTTTATTAGCGACACAACCTCTTCGTTGGGTATGATTCCTTTTGATATCGTCAAGGACAATGTTGATTTCTGTATGGCGTCTGCCCAGAAGGGCCTGATGGCTATGTCGGGATTGAGTT
Source organism: uncultured Prevotella sp. (assembly GCA_946614175.1). Lineage (GTDB taxonomy): Bacteria > Bacteroidota > Bacteroidia > Bacteroidales > Bacteroidaceae > Prevotella. The sequence goes on from CAMOGP010000164.1 coordinate 3,720, forward strand.
TTGTCATTGGCCGTCGCGATATTATTGAGGCTTCGAAGAACTATCCCACACGTTCATATTATTGCAACCTCTATATGCAGTATGAGTGCTTCGAAAAGACCGGCGAGATGCACTTCACACCTCCCGTACAGACCATCTATGCAACGATTCAGGCTCTGAAAGAATACTTTGAGGTGGGCGAGGCAGCTAAGTTTGCCCGTCATCGTGCCGTATATGAAGCTATCCATAAGGGAGTTGCAGAATTAGGATTCAAGACTGTTATCGATCCTAAGATTGAGTCAGGTTTGGTCGTTTCAGTACTTTATCCGGATGATCCTAACTTCACTTTCGAGAAGGTGCACGACTATTGCTATGAGCGTGGCTTCACGATCTATCCAGGTAAGATCAGTACAACCAATACATTCCGTTTGTGTTCATTGGGTACCATCACTCCCGAGGATATCAAGGACTTCTTTGTAGTACTGAAGGAGGCCATGGAAGCAAATCATATACAAATTCCTGCTCAATACAAATAAGGTATGGTTACAACAGCAGTTATTATGGCAGCAGGATTGGGTAGTCGTTTCGGCAAGATGACCGAGACGATGCCCAAGGGATTTATAGAGGTGGGTGGCCTGTCTATGGTCATTCGCTCTATTGAGACATTGATTTCTTGCGGTATTAAACGTATCATTATTGGTACGGGGTATAAGAAAGAAGCCTACGAGGCTTTGAAGGAGAAGTATCCTCAGATAGAGTGTGTCTTTAGTCCTCGCTATGCAGAGACCAATAGCATGTACACACTTTGGAATTGTCGTGAGGCTATCGGTGACGACGATTTCTTCCTGTTGGAGTCAGATATTATTTATAGTAAGAATGCCATCACGGAGCTTCAGGAGGATGCGCATCCCGACATCATGCTGATAACGCCAGTCACCAAGTTCCAGGATCAGT
>CAMOGP010000165.1 GCA_946614175.1 uncultured Prevotella sp.
GAAAATGTAAAAATCTACCATAATATTTAGTTTTCTCATTTATTATGCTTAACTTTGTGGCGAGAAATCCACCGATCAAAAAAAAATGGAACAGACCATTTACGTCGTTACCCTTATAATGACCGGACTTATCAACCTGGCCTTAGGGGGTATCCTTTTTTCAGGCAACAAAGCTTATCGCCAGCAAACCGTTTACCTTCGTTCGCGGTTGCTGACCATTTTGTGGCTTACCGCCTATAGCATTGGCTATATCCTCCACGCCATCTTCCTTTGGCGCTACACCTGGCCTACCGCTGCATCGGCGCTCACCGTGAGCTGTTTCCATATTGGAGCCATCTGTTTCAACTGGGGATTTATTCCGCTGCTCAATCCCAACTACCTGAAGAGAAGAGTCATCGTGCGCGACCTCTATATCTTTGCAGTAGGTCTTATTACCTACTGGACGGTAGCCCTCAAATGGCATCATGCGCCAGTCTATATATCTATGGCCTTCTTGGTCTTCTTTGTCTATGCGGCCATGACGGTCTTCACGTTCTATAGAACCTACAACCGTGTGAGTCTCCGCATGATACGCATGTCGTCTGGCAACGTGATGGGTTTCATCCGTTGGATGCAGGTGTGCTGCGACTGTATCGTACTTTTTGGTATAGGCAGCGTGACCATCACAGCTATCTTCCCTAAAGATATCCTCCCCTTCGTCCTGCTACTCACGTCAGGAGCGGGGATGTTTTCATATATCACCTATTCCATTTCAAAATACGGAAAGTATCTCTCATGAAGAAAACCAGCCTTATCCTATTCCTGTTGGCAACATTATCCATCATCACCACGCTTTACTCCTGTGATGAGAAATATGTCATTGTCGCCAACACCAATCAGGCCGATAGCCTTATTAACGTAGCCTATAAGAATCACGACTACGACAGTCTGATTATCCTGGCAGACAGTATGCAGAAGACAGGTGAACTATCAGATATGAAGACCTGCTACTGGCGTGGTTACGCCTTCTCGCGCCAGAAGAAGATGCGTCTGGCAGAGAGCAACTGGCAACGCGCCATCACACTCGACACGCTGACCAGAGAGGACAAGGAATACTATGCTAAGTCGGCCAACAGACTGGCGGGTATCTTACTGCTCAAAGGCGAATACGAGGCAACGATGAAAGTGGCCATCCCCGCTATGGAGATGATGAAGGAGACAGGACTGGACCAGAGTTCCGACTTTACTTATTTGCTGGTCACCTTAGGATGCTGCCAACTGCAACTGGAGAAACCCACAGAGGCTGCCATCAACTTCGACCAGGCCTATCTGCGCTATTCCAAGATGACAGAACAGGAGCCTACGGTTACACAATACACCAACGCCATCGTAGGTGTTATCACCATTACAGACAACTATCTCCTGCAGAAGCGCTTCACCGAGGCCTTCTACTGGATCTCACATCTGGAGGAACTGCTTAATCGCTATAAGCAGTTGCCCGATGCCGACCAGATATTCTTCGACAAGCAAGAGGCACGGCTGAACTTCTACAGAGCCACCACGCTGGAGGGGCTGGGACAGCATGCCGAGGCAACGAAAGCCTACGACAAAGCACGTCAGACAGACTATGCCACAACCAACGAGGGCAAACTGGAGGCTATCACCTATCTGATGGCAGCTAAGCGCTTCGAAGAGGCATCTCACAATTTTGAGATTCTCAACGAGCAAATCAGCAAATATGGCATCAAATTCTCGCTAGACATCATCCAGCATTATTTCCTGCCGAAATACAGGGCTAACGTAGGTGCTCATCAGTTGGACTCTGCCCTGCAGACGGGAATGCAGATCTGTGCTGCGCTTGACACTGCCATCATACAGGCACAACAAGACGAGGCTCTGGAACTGGCCACGCTTTATGACCTGCAACAGAAAGAGACGGTCTTCGTCCAGCAGAAGGCTGATATGGCACGTCAGCGCATGATAGCCACCATCGCAGCTCTCGCCCTGATAATCCTGTTCTTCGTCCTGATTATCTTCTTCCGTCATAAGGCAGCCATGCGACTGGAGATGGCCTACTACCAGCTGGAGATAGCCAACGAGAAGACTAAGGAGTCTTCGCGCATGAAGACCTCGTTCATCCATCAGATGTCGCACGAGATACGCACGCCATTGAATATCCTGAGTGGCTTTGCCCAGATTATCTCCACGCCCGATATCAAACTCGACGAGGAGACCAAACAGGACATGAACCGCAAGATCATAGAAAATACCGTTCGCATCACCGAACTGGTAAATAAGATGCTGGAGATGAGTGAGGCCAACAGCAAGACGGTGATAGAGCGTGGCGACACTATCCCTGCCGATCAGATTGCGGTAGAGGCGATGAACGCCTTCCCCATTGGCGAGAAATACAAGATTCCCATTGACCTGCAACTGGATGAGCATGTGGGAAGCATCCGTATCCTCACCAACGAACAGGCTGCCACACGTGCTTTGGTATTGCTGCTCGACAATGCCGAGAAATATACCAAGGAGGGTAGTATCCACCTAAAGATTGATACGCCATCAGAGAAGATTATCCGCTATACCGTTGAGGATACTGGTATCGGCGTACCCAAGGCCGAGGCCGAACATATCTTCGAAGAGTTTGTGCAGCTCAACGAGAACGAGGAAGGTACGGGTATCGGCCTCACCGTGGCCCATAGCATAGCCAACCGTCTGGGAGGCGATATCATCCTTGACACCACTTATACCAGCGGTGCCCGTTTCATCATGACGCTACCTATAGCATAAATAAAGAGGTGGGGATTCTTATCCTACAGTACCTTCCAGCGATACGCTGAGCAGTTTCTGTGCCTCTACAGCAAATTCCATCGGCAGCTTCTGAATCACCTCTTTCGCATAGCCGTTGACAATCAGTCCAACAGCCTGTTCGGTGGGTATGCCGCGCTGGTTGCAGTAGAACAGTTGCGCTTCTGAAATCTTTGAGGTCGTAGCCTCGTGCTCAAAGATAGCCGTATCATTGTGTACATCCATATAGGGGAAGGTATGTGCACCACAGTCTGAGCCCAGCAGCAGCGAGTCGCACGACGAGTAGTTGCGTGCATTATCTGCCGTAGCAGCAGCGCGCACCAGTCCGCGGTACGAGTTCTGCGAGTGTCCTGCCGAGATACCCTTAGAGATAATCGTCGATTTGGTATCCTTGCCAAGGTGAATCATCTTTGTACCTGTGTCGGCCTCCTGATAATTGTTGGTCACGGCCACACTATAGAACTCAGCCTGCGAGCGATCGCCACGCAGGATGCACGATGGATATTTCCAGGTGATAGCCGAACCTGTCTCTACCTGTGTCCACGAGAGTTTGGAATCCACGCCTCGCAAGTCGCCACGTTTCGTCACCAGATTCAGCACACCGCCCTTACCATTCTCGTCACCAGGATACCAGTTCTGCACGGTAGAATATTTCACCTCGGCACGGTTCATCACGATAATCTCCACGATAGCAGCATGCAACTGGTTCTCATCGCGCATCGGAGCCGTACAGCCTTCGAGGTAAGACACGTAGGCATCGTCGTCGGCAATAATCAGCGTACGCTCAAACTGACCAGTATTTCTGGCGTTGATGCGGAAATAAGAGCTCAGCTCCATAGGACAGTGCACACCCTTGGGGATATAGACAAACGAGCCATCGCTGAATACCGCCGAGTTGAGCGCAGCAAAGAAATTGTCCTTATAGGGAACCACCGTGCCCAGATATTGACGCACCAGGTCGGGATGCTCCTTGATGGCCTCACCGATAGAACAGAAGATAACACCCTTCTCGCGCAGTTTCTCCTTGAAGGTGGTCTTCACAGAGACAGAATCCATAATAGCATCCACAGCCGTGTTGCCACTCAGCGCCAGACGTTCCTCCAAGGGAATACCCAGTTTGTCGAAGGTTTTCTCCAGTTCAGGATCAATCTTACCGTCGCCCTCGGGCTTCTTCGCCATTGGGTCGGCATAATAAGAAATAGCCTGATAGTCAATCTCTGGTACATGCACATGACCCCACTTTGGCTCCTGCTGCTCTTTCCAGTAGCGGAAAGCCTTCAGACGGAACTCCAGCATCCACTCTGGCTCACCTTTCTTCGCAGAAATAAGTCGCACCACATCCTCGTTCAACCCTACGGGAATCACCTCGGTATCAACATCTGTTGTGAAACCAAATTCGTATTTCTGCTCAGCAATACGGCGCACCAATGCGTTGTCCTGCTCGGCCTGATTCTGTATCCTCTGATTGTTGTCTTCCATTCGTCACGTTCTTTTCAGTCTGCAAAATTACAAAAAAAACTCCACTCCTCCCCCTTTTTCACCTATTTTAAATAAAAAAAGCCGATGCCCACAAGGGCATCGACCTTTTTGTGTATTTTCAGATAGTAGAATATAGAATTATAGTAAACCAATGTTATCATCTTTATCGAGTGCAAAGATAAGGAGGATTTTTCAATCTTGAAAGCATTTTTAGTTAAAGTGTGTTAATCTGCTATATCTCATCGAATAATCCTCGATTTTTATATGTGTTATTTCGACATTTATCGTGTTCGTTTTAAGATTCTACTACCATCAGTATAACATTGTACTACAGATACTTAACTAGGAGTTCGAGGACTG
>CAMOGP010000166.1 GCA_946614175.1 uncultured Prevotella sp.
TAAGGGAGAGAGAGAAATTGGGACAGCCTTCGCCTACTAACGAGAGAAAGCCGCTGGATAGTTCTTCAACTGGTAGCGTGAAGGCGAATCGTCCACTTCGGACGGTATCGACAACATTTCCTGATATACCAACACCGGCCAGCACCAGTGTGCCGTCTTTCAGTGCGGGTGAATAACCAGTGACAGTTGCAGTCTTTGTCTGTGCCAGTCCCATCAATGCGACGATGGCAAACAGAATAGTAATAATTGGTTTCTTCATATTTGCTAGGTGTTTTAAGTTTATTGTTATTTCACAATGATTCTAGGATGATAATCAAACAACTTCTGGTTGTCGCGGAGCTGTTGAATACTGATGTTAGAAACCACTTTGCCTGACCAATTGGCTCCCCAAGCATTAAAGGGTTCACCCTCAGGTTCGATATAAGTGATAGCAGATATATTGAGAGGCAGAGGATCGAAGACCAGCACATAAGCTACATAGTCGCCAGCATTGCCCTCCATGAAGAATAGTTCGTCGAGTGGAAGACCTTGCACTTCGCGGATTTTGTACTGGCGACCTGCGTTGTCGAGCAGTTTAATGTCGTGACCGAAACTCCAATACTCGGTGGTCCAATTCTGTTCATAGCCAATGGCGAGATATGTAGCTTCTGGTGTGCGCCATAGAGCCATCGTTTCATCGTTCAGAGGTTTGATCAGATGTGCTCCTCTCATAACCTTCCAGGTGTTCCAGTTCTGCATATCATAGGGTTTGTCTTCGCTCATGTGCTCTTTGTGCACAATGGGCTTATGGAACCGCGGAATGGTATCGTATCCCAGTGGTTCGAATGTACCATAGGCTTCATGACGGATGGTGACTGGAGCAACAGGAGAACCCATCATTCCCCAGTTAGGAAGACCGTAGATTCTTACTTCCTTCGTAGTTTCTGCCAGAGGAGCAAAGTAAACCTTCAAGTCTACCACATCGCCAGCTTTCGCCTTGAGTGTGAAGTGCTTGCGGTAAGTATCGGGTTCAGTTCGGCGGATACGGTATTGTGCGCCAGTCTCCTGGTCTACAATACACGTTTCTTCTGAGGCCAACCACATGTTGGTGACTTCATCGGCAGGCATAGGGAAGTAGCAGTGCAGCACGGTCTCATTATTCTCATTAGTCAGTCGCCAACTCATTGGTATATAGGGTTCATTGTATGGCAAGTTATTCATCTCAGGGAAGATATTTAGGATGTCCTTCTCCGTGGCGACATTCTCAACTTCGCAATAGTCCTTAACCCAAGCCATATTCGTATCATACCATTGGGCTGTAGTCTTATTCGTCTTCGGATCTTTTTTTACTTGAGGACTAGAGATAAACATGCCCATTCTCTTAGCGTATTCATGAGGTTGTGCCTGTGAGGTGAGACCAAATACAGCCAGAAGGCTTATTAAAATGATTCTTTTCATACGGCTTCGTTTTTAAAAGTTAGATGTACTATAGTTGGCATGCATCAGCTGTTCACGATAATTTTGGTAACAGGCTGATGAGACGTCCGCTTCTATCGGAGACTGAGAACAGAAGAGAAGGATGCGACCGCCTACAATGCGCTCTGCTATCCAGAGGTATTTTTCGTTCTTGCGCAAGTCCTTCAGTGTGAAGAAGAACTGCTGGTGTGAGAAGTTCAACAGGTAGCCAGGTGTCTTACTTTCGTACCAACAGGCAGCCTGCAACAGTCGGCTAAAGAGGTTGAGTTCTTTATTGTCCTCAAAGACGTAAGCCACGCTGACAGCGGTACTGTCGTCGCTACCCAAGGCACACATAAGCGGCATAGCCTTTACATTATTATAATCGGCTATCTTGTTAATGAATTCAACCATACGGCTGGGTGCCTGATATGCAGAGTCTTCCTCTGGTGTGTAGACTGCATAATGAAGGTTGGAGATCTCTGCTGTGTGGGATTGTTTCTCCGTTTTGTCTTCTTCTGTTTTCACCTTAGTATTTACGGATGTTTTTAAGTCACCAGATTTCTTCGTTGCGGGCGATTTCGATTCCCCGTATTCTTTCGTTGTGGATTTTAAATCCGTAACAACTTTAGGAGTTGGTGTAACAACAGAATGATGTGCAGTAAGTCTTTGTGGCTTTGGCTGTTCATTATCAAACATCCAAATAGTTCCTATACCTATTATAATAATAAGGCTTGCTGCTGCAGCCATCCACCAGCGCATCTTGACCACTCGAGCCCCTGTCGGCTCTGTGGCTTCGCTGATGTCTGGCAGACTATCCATGATGAGGTCTGTCAGTTCATCAGGGTTGCTGATTACAGGCTTCTGACCTTTCAGTCTTTCGAATATGTCGTTAATATCACTCATAACCTAATTCAATTAATCTTTTGCGTATTGTTTGGCGAGCAGCATAAAGATTGCTCTTTACCTGACGGGCATCGAACCCAGTTATTTCCTGTACTTCTTCTGACGATATACCTTCTAATTGGCAAAGCGTGAAAACCAGCTTTTGTTTAGCGCTAAGTTTATCGGCCATCAGCCTTACTATAGATATCCATTCGCTATTCTCCAAGATTCGTTGGCTATCTGTGTCAGATGCATAGTTTTTTAGAACTAGCTCGTCTTCTTGCACAGATAATATACGTTTTTTCCGCTTCAACCTATCCAAGCATAACCGAGAAGCAATAGTATAGAGCCAAGTTGTAAAAGTTCGCTGCGGGTCGTAGTCTCTGATGCTTAACCACACTCTAATAAATGTATCTTGCACCATATCCTTAGCCTCTTCTTCGTCGCACAACATCTTCAGCGCCAGCGAGAATACTATCTGCTGATGCTTCTGCACTACCCAACGGAAGGCTTGCTTATCTCCTTGTTGACAGCGGATAATGATATCGCGCTCTGTTTGAGTCATTCTTTTTACTCTAAAATTAATACGAATGAAAATGGCTAAGGTCAAATTTATCTTTCAAATAAATTATTCTTTGCCGAAAGTGATTTCTTTACGGATCTTGCTGATGGTCTTTGGAGTGACGTTAAGGAACGAAGCGATATCCTGTAGGTTGAGATGCTCCACGATGCCAGGACAACGTCGCATCAACAGATTGTAGCGTTCATAAGGCGTGGCACGGTGAAAATCTTGATAGCGCGCCTTGAACTGGTTGAGCATGTGTTCGCCTATAACGGCACGCAGTTCCATATTCTTGATACTCTGATTGAAAAAACTGAGCAGCTGCTCACCGCTAACTCTCCACACACGGCATGGCATCATAGCTTCAATAGTAGCCTGAGACGTCTGACCAGTCAGAACGCAAGGATAGTCGGCGACGAACTCTCCTTCGAACGAGAACCATGTGAGGTGGTCGCGTCCGTCGCTTATGCCTCGTGTTATGAATTTGAAGCATCCGCTCTCCACTAAGGCAAACCACCGTGCAGGGTCGCCCTCACGCTCCAATTGTTCACCCTTGCAATATTCCACCATCTTGCCTTCTTTCTTGCAGAAGTCAAATAGCGCCTGCAGGTCAATGCCATTATCTGTTTTCCTGAATTTATGCTCCATAATATCTATATTTTGCCAAACGAATGGTGACGTTAATCTTTTATTTGGGTTTGGGGCCAGTTGACCAAGAAGAGTTTTTCGGTGGCGCGGGTGAAGGCGGTGTAGAGCCAGTGGATATAGTCGGGGGTGAGCATATCGTCGGTCATATAGCCCTGGTCTACATAGACATGGGCCCACTGACCGCCCTGGGCTTTGTGACAGGTAACGGCGTAGGCATATTTTATCTGCAGGGCGTTGTAATGCTTATCGTCCTTAAGTTTTTTGATGCGCTCGGGCTTGGTAGGAATGTCGGCATAATCCTCCATCACGGCATTGTAGAGCTGCTCTTGCTGATCGTGCGACAAGGCTGGCGATTCGGTTGTCAGCGAATCAAGAATCACTGTTGCCGTAAGCTCGTAGTCGTCGTAATCGGGCAGCGTCATGGTTACCTCGGCAAATCGGAATCCGTATAGTTCATGGATATTACGCACTCGCTGAACCACGGCTATGTCGCCGTTGGCAATAAAGGTGATAGGTGTTGAGGGTTGGGTGTTGGTGGTATCACCCTTCACCCAATAATAGTTATTCTTCACTATCATGATCTGGTCGCCACGACAGAGTTGGTCTTCGCGGTCGAGCACGGTGTTGCGGATGCCCTGATTGTAGATATTGGCGCGCTTGTTGCTGCGAGTGATGACTATTGTCTCGTCCATGCCTGCACGACTATAGCTGGTGGCCAGCGACTCTATCAGCTCATCGCCTGGCACACGCACAATATCAGCAAAGCCCTGAAATTTAATTTTTGGCAAAATTAAATCTCCACCTCTTATCTGTGTAGCATTCCACAGGATACCAGAATCATGACTCATTCCCGGGCCTTGCCCGCCTACCCGTAGCCTTTGACGCAGCACCTCATTCAAGTCGCACTCATACACCCGCATGCCATAGGCTCGCAGCACATCGCCCATCAAAGCCGGACTCTCATCCTCGCCCACCGGTGGCAACTGGGCCTTATCGCCCACCAGCACCATGCGACAGTTCTGACCACTAT
>CAMOGP010000167.1 GCA_946614175.1 uncultured Prevotella sp.
TCTGCTCACGGTCGCCCTCATTGTCGCGGCGTCCCAGGATACCTCCGAACACCTTTGGATGCAGGGTTTTCACACGACCACCCAGAATTGAGGGATAAGTGGTAACATCTTCCACTTTCTGACAGGGGTAACCCTGCTCCTCGATAAACTTCTGGGTACCACCCGTAGACAAGAACTTAACGCCTTCAGCGTTCAACTTCTTCAACAACTCATCCAATCCATCTTTGTGGAATACGGAAATCAATGCAGTCTTAATCTTTTTAACTTCAGCCATACCTATTTATATAACGTTATATGTTTTTGGGTTGCAAAGGTACAAAAGTTTTGTGAATTAATAGTGATGAAATACCAATTATTTTTTGATATATCGCAAAATGCTATCTCACATCAAAAGATGAATGCAAATAATTCTTAAAACGTTTTGCTGTTATACCATTTTATAGTATCTTTGCAGAATTATTTTACGAATTTGCCTTCATAGGCACTTATTTAAATGAGAAAAAGCAGGAATCTGGAGAAACGTCGGCACGGGCTACAGATGGTTACCTTGTGTATCAGTACTACGATGGTGCTGACACTTTTGGGTTTGGTTATGCTCTCTGTACTGACAGCTCACAACTTACAGAAAAACTTACGGGAAAACGTAGAGATCAGCGTTATCCTTAGTGATACGATTGCCAAGGAGGATGGCATTGCCCTGGGTAAGATTATTCAAAGAAAGCCTTATGCGCATCAGGTGGCTTTTATCAGTAGTGAGGAGGCTTTGGAGATGGCTAAAAATGAAATGGGTATCGACCCGACGGAATTTACAGGCAGCAACCCTTTCTCCCCCGAACTCACAGTGACGATGGAGGCTGAGTATGCCAATACAGACTCACTATCTGTGATAGAAAAGAAGCTGCTGAAGGATAAGCGAGTGGTTGATGTGGCATATACCAAGGACGAGATTGATGGTATGAATCGTATTCTGGAACCTGTCAGCATTGCGTTGCTGGGGCTGTCGGCTCTCCTTATATTTATATGTTATACGCTGATTAGCAATTCTATTCAGTTGAGCATTTACTCACGTCGTTTCCTGATTCACACGATGAAATTGGTGGGTGCGTCATGGGGTTTCATCCGCAGGCCTTTCTTGAAACAGGCCGTTGTGGTAGGTATTATCTCTGCATTGCTGACATGTTCACTTCTTGGCGGTATCATCTTTGTGTTGATGCCTTTCATGCCCCATGTGGAGGAGATTATGACCTGGCGCGAATTGGCTATAACTGCGACTGCAGTCTTTGTACTGGGCTTTGCCATTACCGTATTCTGCACGTTGTTGTCTGTGAATAAGTTCCTGCGTATGACAGCTGGAGAACTGTATAAGATTTAGAGTTAAGAATTAAGAGTTCTTTGCAAGCAAAGCGTCGCAAGGCGCCGAGCGAAGAGTTGTCGGCTACGCCGATTAAGATTTTAAAATTAAGAATTAAGAATTTTATATATATAAATGGATAAGAAAGATTTTGCATTCGGACGAATGAATTTCATCCTGTTGGCCATTAGTATGGTTATCGTTGTAATAGGATTTATTCTGATGGCTGGCGACGGTTCTACCGATCAGGCATACAACCCCGATATTTTCAGCGCACGCCGTATCAAGGTGGCTCCGCTGGTGTGTCTGTTTGGTTTCGTTTCAATGATTTATGCTGTTGTCCACAAAAGCAAGTAAGACATGGATTGGCTACAGACTATTATCATTGCCGTTGTAGAAGGGCTCACCGAATTCTTGCCCGTATCTTCTACCGGCCACATGATTATCACCCAGCATCTGCTTGGCCTGGACCCCGCCTCTCTCAGCAAGAGCGACAAGGCTTTCGTCCATGCCTTTACATTCATCATCCAGTTTGGTGCCATACTGTCTGTTGTCTGCCTATATTGGAAACGCTTTTTCCAATTTGACAACACGCCAGCGCCCGAAGGCAGTTCGCTCTTCCAGAAGCTGAAGCGTAAGTACTACTTCTACTGGCTGCTCATCGTGGGAGTGTTGCCCGCCGTTATCATCGGCCTCGCCGCAAAGAAGTCCGGCCTGCTCGACTGGCTGCTCGACAGCGTTGAGGTGGTGGCCGTCATGCTTGTAGTTGGCGGTATCTTCATGCTTTTCTGCGACAAACTGTTCAACAAGGGCACCGATGCCACCAAACTGAACGAGAAGCGCGCTTTCAACATTGGCCTATATCAGTGTATTTCCGTTATTCCCGGTGTATCTCGCTCAATGGCAACTATCGTAGGCGGCATGACGCAGGGACTGACCCGCAAGCGGGCTGCCGAGTTCTCATTCTTCCTGGCTGTGCCCACAATGGCAGGAGCCACTCTGCTCGACTTGCTCGATTTGCTGAAGGAAGAAGCCGCATGGGCCACTCCCCACAACATCATGATGCTCATCCTGGGCTGTGTAGTGGCATTTGTTGTGGCTCTGCTGGCCATGAAATGGTTTGTTGCATTCCTGACGAAATACGGTTTCAAGGCATTCGGCATCTACCGCATCATCGTTGGCGGCATCATCATCATCTTGCTGCTGACAGGTCAATCACTTGCAATGGTCGATTAACGCATGAACTTTCAAGAGGGAGAATTTATCTATATCAACAAGCCCTACCGGATGTCGTCATTCGGTGCGTTGGCTTTTGTTCGTACCCGCTTGTCAAAGGCGCTACATGTGAAGCGATTGAAAACAGGGCATGCTGGTACGCTCGACCCCTTGGCCACAGGTGTACTGATTCTCTGTACGGGAAAGGCTACTAAGCGTATCGAGTCTCTACAACTGGCTTCAAAGGAATATACGGCTACGCTGCAACTGGGAGCTACGACACCAAGCTACGACCGTGAGCATACGGTGAACATGACCTACCCCACGCGTCATATCACTCGCGAGCTGATAGAAAGTGTGCTGCCCCAGTTTGTTGGGGATATCCAGCAGGTGCCTCCCATCTACTCGGCCGTGATGGTAGATGGATACCGCGCATACACGCTTGCGCGTCAAGGTAGTGAGGCCGAACTGAAGGCTAAGACGATTCATATCGATGAGATAGAACTGACAGATTTTAACCCCGAGACGATGCAGATGAGCATCCGCGTGGGTTGTGGCAAGGGTACCTATATCCGCTCTTTGGCTCGTGATATCGGCGAAGCATTAGGCAGTGGGGCCTTTCTGACGGCTCTATGTCGTACCCGTCTGGGCGATGTACGCATAGAGGACTGTCTGACACTCGATGACTTTCCAGCATGGTTGGAAGACCAGATGGCATTAAAGGCAGATTAACAAAAGAACAATAAGTTTTTGTATATAATATGAAACTATCACAATTCAAATTCAAACTACCAGAGGAGTTGGTGGCTCTTTACCCACCTCACCGTGCTTTTGAGAATGAAGACGGTACCATTGATCGCGTGTACAACCGCGACCAGTGTAAACTGATGGTGGTGCACCGTAAGAGTGAGAAGATTGAGATTTTCAAGAAGGATGCTGAGGGCAACGATACGGAGGAGTTCATGACATTCCGCAACCTGCTTGATTATTTCGATGAAGGCGACACTTTTATATTTAATGATACAAAGGTTTTCCCTGCCCGTCTCTATGGTACTAAGGAGAAGACTGATGCTCAGATAGAGGTGTTCTTGTTGCGCGAACTCAACGAGGAGTTGCGCCTGTGGGACGTGTTGGTAGAACCTGCACGTAAGATTCGTATCGGTAACAAACTATTCTTCGACGGTGAGGGACCAATGGTGGCCGAAGTGATTGACAATACCACCAGTCGTGGACGTACCTTGCGTTTCCTCTATGACTGTCCTCACGATGAGTTCAAACGCGAACTGTTCTCTCTGGGTGAGGCACCTCTGCCCCGCTATATCGTAGACCGTCGTAAGGCTGAGCCAGATGATATGGAACAGTTTCAGACAATCTTCGCAAAGCATGAAGGCGCTGTAACGGCACCTGCAACAGGTCTTCACTTCAGCCGTGAACTGATGAAGATGATGGAGATTCGCGGTTATCAGTTTGCCTACCTCACCGTTCACTGCAGTCTTGGTTCTTTTGATCCTATCGAAGTAGAAGACCTGACCAAGCACAAGATGAACTCTGAGCAGGTAGAGATATCTCCTGAGACTTGCGAGATTGTGAATCGCGCTAAGACGGAGGGACATCATATCTGTGCCGTTGGCATCAGCACAATGCGTGCCACAGAGTCGTCTGTGGGTACTGACGGCATGTTGAAGGAGTTCAGCGGATGGACGAATAAGTTTATCTTCCCTCCTTACGACTTTGGGTTAGCAGATTCTGTTATCACCAACTTCTATCATCCAGAGTCAACGATGATGATGGCTACAGCTGCTTTCGCAGGCTACGAACTTACCATTGAGGCCTATAAGATTGCTATCAAAAACGGCTTCAAGTTCGGCTGCTATGGCGATGCTATGCTGGTAGTGGATGATTAATAGTAATTGACAATTGACAATTGAAAGTTTGCATCAGGTATATCTGGGACTTGGTTCCAATTTGGGAAACAAGGAGGA
>CAMOGP010000168.1 GCA_946614175.1 uncultured Prevotella sp.
TCGACAACATCTTCCGTTTCACTCAGGCTGGTTCTGAGGTGTCGGCTCTGCTGGGACGTATGCCTTCTGCCGTAGGTTATCAGCCAACTCTGGCTTCAGAGATGGGTTCGATGCAGGAGCGCATCACATCAACAAAGACGGGTTCTATCACCTCTGTACAGGCTGTTTACGTGCCTGCCGACGACTTGACCGACCCTGCTCCAGCTACCACCTTTACACACCTGGATGCAACAACCGTATTGGATCGTAAGATTGCTGAGCTGGGTATCTATCCAGCTGTAGACCCACTGGGTTCTACATCGCGTATCCTCGACCCGCTGATTGTGGGCAAGGCTCACTACGATTGTGCACAGCGCGTGAAGGAGATTCTGCAGCGCTACAAGGAGTTGCAGGACATCATCGCCATTCTGGGTATGGACGAGCTCTCTGACGAGGATAAGCTTACCGTGAACCGTGCACGCCGCGTGCAGCGATTCCTGAGTCAGCCATTCTCGGTAGCATCTCAGTTCACTGGTCTGCCAGGTGTGATGGTGCCTATCGAAGAGACTATCAAGGGATTCAACGCTATTCTGGATGGCGAGGTAGACGACCTGCCAGAGCAGGCATTCCTGAACGTAGGAACTATCGAGGACGCCAAGGAGAAAGCTAAGAAGCTGTTGGAAGCTGCGAAAGCATAAGCTTAATTGACAATTGATAATTGATAATTGACAATTATGTTGCAGCTTAGAATTGTTTCTCCGGAAAAGATTGAGTTCGACGGCGCTGTTGAGAGCGTGCTGGTTCCAGGAACAATGGGCCAGTTCGAGATCTTGACTGGACATGCACCAATCATTTCGTCGCTAGGCGAAGGTCAGGTGGTCTATACTGCGCCTGATGGCAAGCACACTATTGATATCTGTGGTGGTTTTGTCGAGGTACAGAAGAATAAGGTAAGTCTTTGTATTGAACTTCACGAGAAATGACAAGAAACGTAGTTAACACCTATCTGAGACAGAGTATCTCACTGATTGCAGGTATGAGTCTGTTGATATTACTTGGCATCAACCTTTGGGGAAATGTCGGGACAACAGTGATGCCGGTGGTCATTTCGTCTGTGTTTCAGTTGGTGGCCTGTATCGCCTACGGGTTTGTATGGCGTTGGGTGATGTCATCATCGCCTGCCAGCATGCCCACGCTCTATATGTCAGCATCAGGTTTACGTATATTTGCTGCAGTAGTGCTGGTGATGGGGTACTGTTGGTTGGCGGAGTCGCGCGAGGCTATCCGCATCTTCGTCATCGTGTTCCTTGTTTATTATTTCGTGATTCTCGCTTACGACACCATCTATTTCGTCAAGATTGAGAAGAAAGTTAAAACTAATGTATAAACTCTGAAAGAAATGAGATATCTGCTTTTATGCCTAACCTTCCTGTTGGCAGTCGGTACACCTGTATCGGCTAATGAGAGCGAAGGGGTTGACGTGAAGGAAATCGTGTTGGGGCACATGTCAGATGCTTATGAGTGGCATATCACCACCTTAGGCGACAAGCACTTGAGTATTCCGCTGCCAGTCATCGTGCGCAGTGAGACTACAGGTGAGTGGCATGTGTTCAGCAGCTCACGTATTGAGGAGGCAGCCGAAGAAGGTCACGACTATCTGGGATTCTTCTTCAACGAAGAAAAGAACGGCAAGATTTATGAGCGACTGGCTGACGGTTCGACGGTACGTCCGTGGGACATCAGTATCACTAAGAGTGTCGTTCAGATTTGGATTGTCGTCTTCGTGATGCTGGCTATCTTCCTGAGTTGTGCCCGTTGGTATAAGAAACACGATGCGACGAAAGATGCGCCTCGCGGATTTGTTGGCATGGTAGAGATGCTGGTGATGACCATCAATGACGATCTGATCAAGGATTCGATTGGTGAGAAGCACTATCGTCCCTATGCACCATATCTGCTCACTGCGTTCTTCTTCATCCTCATTACCAATCTCTTTGGTCTGTTGCCTATCTTCCCAGGTGGAGCTAACGTGACGGGTAATATCAACATCACGTTCTTCCTTGCGTTGTGTACGATGCTGGCCATCAACCTCTTTGGTAACAAGGAGTATTGGAAGGAGATTTTCTGGCCCGATGTGCCAGGGTTCCTGAAGGCTTATCCTGTGGCTATCATGCCTATCATCGAGCTGTTCGGTGTCTTTACAAAACCATTTGCCCTGATGGTCCGTCTCTTTGCCAACATGATGGCAGGACACGCTATCATCCTCTCGTTCACGGCCATTATCTTTATCGGATGGTCGCTGAATGCGGTTCTGGGATCTGGTCTTACACTGCTCAGTTTTGTGATGATGCTCTTCATGAACTGTCTGGAGTTCCTCGTAGCCTTTATTCAGGCTTACGTCTTTACGATGCTCAGTGCCGTGTTCATCGGACTGGCTCATCCTGAGCATCATGCTAAATAGAAATAGTATTTAAGTAAATAAAGTATAACCAAATTTTAAATTTTAAGATTATGATTTCATCAATTCTTTTGGCAGCCGAAGCTGCTGCTGGTCTTGCTAAGTTTGGCGCTGGTCTCGGCGCAGGTATTGCTGCTATTGGTGCCGGTCTCGGTATCGGTCGTATCGGTGGAAACGCCATGGATGCTATTGCTCGTCAGCCAGAGGCTGCTGGTACTATCCGTACTAACATGATTCTGACAGCCGCATTCGTTGAGGGTGTTGCCCTGTTTGCTGTTGTTGTTTGTGCACTCTGCGTATTTATGTAATCATCAAGAACATCTTTGCAAATGGAGTCAATGAACTTACCAGCAATATTAACGCCCGACTTCGGACTATTCTTCTGGATGTTGGTTGCGTTTCTGGTGGTCTTTCTGATTTTAGCCAAGTTCGGTTTCCCCGTCATCACTGGTATGGTGGAGGAGCGTAAGAACTTCATCGACGAATCGCTGCGCAAGGCTCACGAGGCTCAGGAGCGATTGGCTAATATCGAGAAGGAAGGCGAATCCATTCTGCAGGAGGCTCGTGAGAAACAGGCTCTGATACTGAAGGAAGCCGCCGAGTCGCGCGACGCTATCGTTGAGCAGGCTCAGCAGAAGGCTCGCACAGAGGGGGCTCGATTGCTTGAGGAGGCTAAGGCCGCTATTGAGCAGGAAAAGAAAGCCGCCATTGCCGACATTCGTCAGCAGGTTGCTGCCCTCAGTGTAGAGATTGCCGAGAAAGTACTTCGACAGAACCTCCGTGACGATAAGTCGCAGATGGATTTGATTGACCGGATGCTGGATGAAGTTTCTACTGAAAAATAAGTATTGAACGTATGGATATAGGAGTCATATCGGTAAGATACGCGCGAGCACTACTCAAGAGTGCTACCGACGCCAAAATTGAGCAGCAGGTGTATGCCGAGATGCAGCTGATAGCCAAGAGCTACATCGAGGTACCACAGTTGCGCGCTACGATTGACAATCCGATGCTCTCGAAGGACAAGAAGCAGGCACTGCTGCTTACTGCTGCAGGCCGTGAGCCTTCCGACCTGATGAAGGCTTTCATCAGCTTGGTGCTGAAGGAAGACCGCGAGAGTGTGATGCAGTTCATCGCCAATTCGTACGTCACGCTTTACCGCCAGCAGAAGAATGTCATCCGCGGACGCCTCATCACTGCTGCCGCTGTCTCTCCGGAAACGGAGCAGAAAATGCGACAGATGGTGGAGAGTAAGACTAATGGAACAGTGGAGTTTGAGTCGCAGGTAAACCCTGACATCATTGGAGGCTTTATCCTGGAGTACGATACCTATCGTATGGACGCCAGCGTCAAGACCAAACTCAACTCAATTCTCAATACGTTGAGAAAATGAAAGAATGTAAAAATGTAAAAATGACAAAATTGTCAAAGCAGTTGAGTTAATTATTACATTTTTAAATTTTTAAATTTTTAAATTAAGAATTAATGTCAGATAAGATTAAACCAAGCGAAGTTTCGCAGGTACTGCTCGACCAGCTGAAAGGTATATCGGATGCTGAGAAGTTCGACGAGGTGGGAACCGTGCTCACAGTGAGCGATGGTGTAGCCCGCATCTATGGACTGCGCAACGCCGAGGCCAACGAGCTGCTGGAGTTTGAAAACGGCACTATGGCTATCGTGATGAACCTCGAGGAGGACAACGTGGGCTGCGTGCTGTTGGGCGCTACCTCGGGCATCAAAGAGGGCATGGTGGTGAAGCGTACCAAGCGTATCGCATCTATCCGTGTCAACGATAACATGCTGGGACGCGTTATCAATCCGCTGGGACAAGCTATCGACGGTAAGGGTGATATCGACCTGAGCGACGCTTTCGAGATGCCGCTCGATCGTAAGGCCCCTGGTGTTATCTATCGCCAGCCCGTTAAGGAGCCACTGCAGACTGGATTGAAGGCTATCGACTCGATGATTCCTATCGGTCGTGGTCAGCGCGAGCTTATCATCGGCGACCGTCAGACGGGTAAGACCGCCATCGCCGTTGATACCATCATCAATCAGAAGAGTTTCTATGAGGCAGGTAAGCCTGTCTATTGT
>CAMOGP010000169.1 GCA_946614175.1 uncultured Prevotella sp.
ATCAGCAGGTGGGTAACTATAACCAAGCCATAGAGGTGCTTAATCGCATAGAGACCATTGATGGTAAGAGTGAACGTCTTTCTGTGGCCAAGAGTGAGATATACACCCGTCAGGGGGATAAGAAGGCTGCCATTGCAGAAATGAAGGCGCTATCGGATAAGTATCCCAACGACTATAACTACTTGGCCCTTTACGGTGAGACGCTGATGATGAACGGCAAACTCAAGAAAGCATTGAAGGTTTATGACCGGATATTGAAGGATGAGCCCGATAATAATCGTGTACTCATGTCGCTTCGTACCTACCATCTAGCGCTGCGACATGATGAGATGGCCGATTCGTTGACGGAGCGTGTGCTGCTCAGTAAGAATGCCACCATGGAGGAGAAAATACACCTGCTGCGTCAGGAAATATCTGCCAGTGAGAATGCCGGTGGCGACAGTACCAGAGTACTCCAGTTGTTTGATAAGATACTGGCTCAGCCTCAGACCGATGAGAACATGGCTATCCTCTGTGCCTCGTATATGAACGTGAAGAAAATGCCAAAGGATAGTATTGCCAAAGTGCTTACCAAAGCACTCGATATCGCTCCGGCCAACTCTGCTGCACGTTTGCAACTTATTGGCTATGCCTGGGAAGCTGACGATATGACACGCGTCATCTCGCTTTGTCAGGATGCCCGACAATATAATCCTGACGAGATGGCATTCTATTACTATCAGGGTGTGGCCTATTATCGTCGCGATAGCCTTGATGCTGCTCTTTCTTCCTTTAAGAACGGCATCGGTGTCATCAAGGAAGATAGCGATCCGGCCATCGTGTCTGATTTCTATGCAGTCATGGGCGACATCCTGCATCAGAAGGGGATGATAAAGGAGGCTTATGAAGCCTACGACTCATGCTTGCAGTGGAAGGAGGATAATGTGAGCTGTCTTAACAACTATGCCTATTACCTAAGCGAGAATGGCGAGCAACTCTCCAAGGCTGAACAGATGAGTTATAAGACCATCAAGGCTGAACCTAAGAATGCGACCTATTTGGATACTTATGCCTGGATACTTTATATGATGGGGCGCTATTCTGAGGCCATGATATATATTGATCAGGCATTACAGAATTTAGACGAGTCGCAAGATAATACCGTGATTCGGGAACATGCAGATAAAATAAAACAAAAAGTAAAACAATAATGAAACTGAAGAGTATCGTAAGAATGGCCGTATTGGCATTACCGTTGGTTCTTGTTTCGTGTAAGTCGCACAAGAAGGTCGTTGAAACAACACCTATGTTTGAACACCGCCAGACTACCGACTTCGTGAATCAGGTACGTGATAATCAGCAAACAAATAAGTTTATCACTTCAAAGGTTAAATTCTCGGTCGAGGTAGGCCCTCAGAAACTCACCTTGACGGGCAATCTGAAGATGCGTCGTAACGACGTGATTCGCTTGCAGTTGATGGCATTCGGATTCGTTGAGGCCGGACGTCTTGAGTTTACCAAGGACTATGTACTGATTATGGACCGTATCAATAAGCAGTATCTCAAGGCGCCTTATCGTCAGATAGACTTCCTGCGTAATAGCGGTTTGAACTTCTCTGCTCTTCAGGCTTTGTTCTGGAACGAGCTCTTCAAACCCAATCAGGGTAGTGAGTCGGTCGTGATTGATAAGACGAAGGAAGGCGAAGGCAACTTTGCTACCGTAGAGAGTGGCGACGATATGATTATCAGTCTCGAGGACGGAAAGATGGCCTACAGCTGGCTGGCAAGTAAGCATACTGCTTTGATCCGCATGTCAAACATCCTGTATAAAGACCGTTTTAAAGGCAATACCCAACTTAACTGGGATTATTCGGATTACGAGGTCTTTGGACGTAAGATGTTCCCCAAGAAGCATGGCATCACACTGACCACACCCGAGAAGGTCGTGAAATTGGGTATCACCTTGAACTATCTGGGTACTGATACAGAGTGGGAGCCACGTACAGAAGTGTCAAATAAGTATCGTGAGGTAACAGTGGATGAGATACTCCGTCGTTTCATGGCTCTATGATGAGTAGGGTTTTGAGTATCAAATGCTGGTCGATGGTGCTGGTGGCACTCATCGCGTTTTCTTCGCCTGCTGTTGCCCAGCAGGCGAAGAAAACGTCTACCCATAGGCGTACTACTTTTACAAAGAAGACTGTTACCAGGAAGAAAACAGCTTCGAGGAAAAGTACCGCTACCAAAGAGCCTGTAACGGTTAGCAGTTTAAAGAATGAACAGCAGAGGGTGCGCAGGCAGATAGCAGAACAGCAGCGTAAACTGAAGGCTAATGAGCGCGATGTGAAGAAGCGCCTGCAGAATCTGTTGATTATCAACAATGAGATTGCCGACAAGCGTAAGTCCATCGACACGATTCGTCATGATATCAATCGATTGGATGGTGATATCCATACCTTGGAGGCTCACATGCAATATCTTGAAAAAGAACTGGAGGAGCGTAAGATGCGTTTCGTCAAATCGATGAAATATATGCATCGTAACCGCAACCTGCAGAGCAAGATGATGTTTGTGTTCAGTGCCAAGAACCTGTCGCAGATGTATCGTCGTCTGCGTTTTGTTCGTGAGTATGCTGCTTATCAGCAGAATCAGGCCGAAGCGGTGAAATCGATGAAGGCACAGGTGGCAGAGGCTTATACTGAACTCTCTGATACGAAGAAACAGAAGAATGCCTTGTTGGTGCGAGACGAACAGGAACGCCGTTCGCTTGAGGGTAAGCAGGAGGAGCAAAAGAAGATGGTGTCTTCATTGCAGAAACAGCAGAAGACGATTCAGGGAATCATTGCCCAGCAAACCAAACGTGATGCTGAGTTGAATGCCCAGATCGACCGATTGATTGCTCAGGAGATAGCGCGTGCCAAAGCGCGTGCCGAGGCAGAGGCTCGTCGTAAGGCTGCCGAGGCCGAAGCCAAGCGTAAGGCAGAGGAACTGGCAAGAAAGAAGGCGGCCGCTGAGGCTGCCCGCAGGGAGAACGAGCGCCGTATAGCTGAGGCTAAGGCACGTGAAGAGAAAGCCAAGGCAGAGGCTCGTGCCGCCGCCGCCCGTAGGAATGCTGAAGAGAAGGCTGCTGCAGAACGTGCTGCTGCTGAGGCGGAGCGTGAGCGACTGGCCGCTGAGCGTAAGGCTGCTGCTGACGCGAGAGCGCACGAGAAAGAGGTGGCCGAGGCTCGTAAGGCTGAGCCTGTCTACACGATTTCTTCCGAAGACCGTAAATTGAGTGGTAACTTTGAGAGTAATCGCGGTCGCCTGCCCATGCCTATCGCTGGCGGCTATCGGATTGTGAATCATTTTGGAACCAATCACGTAACAGATGTGAAAGGTCATGTGACACTCGATAAGAAAGGTATTGATATCAAGGGACAGCCAGGTGCTGCCGTGCGTTGTATTTTTGATGGCGAGGTGAGTGCTGTGTTCAGCTATGCAGGTACTACAGTAGTCATTGTGCGTCACGGAAGTTACCTCTCTGTATATTGCGATCTGGCCTCGGTCAATGTGAGCCGTGGACAAAAAGTTAGCACCCGTCAGACCATTGGCCGAGTGGGTGCTGAAGGATTGATGCAGTTCCAGTTACGCCATGGTAGTGCGAAACTGAATCCAGAAGGATGGTTGGCGAGATAGACACTTCAGAGTGTCAATCCGTCCAACAATCCTATATAGGTATTGATAGCATGTTCTATCTCTGAAACTTTGATGAATTCGTTGGCAGAATGCGAACGACTCGACTCGCCGGGCCCTAACTTGAATGAGGGGAACGGCATGAGTGCCTGGTCGCTCAGCGTGGGTGATCCGAAGGGGTGCATGCCGCGCTCAATGCATCTCTTGATGAGCGGATGCTCGGGGGAGATCGCTGATGAATGCAAACGGAACGAACGGGCACGAAGCTCACACTTGGTCATCTTCTTGCAGAGGAAATTGAACAGATACTCGTTCTGATAGAATTCGTTGGTGCGGACATCTATGATGAAATGTAACGTGTCGGGCACTACATTGTGCTGCGTTCCGCTTTCTACTACGGTGACGGTCATTTTCGTCGGTCCTAACAACGGACTGACTTTGCGGAATTTATAGTCTCGCAGCCATACCAGGTCATCGAGTGCCTCATAGATCGCATTCACGCCCTCATTACGGGCAGCATGCCCCGACTTGCCATGGGCATAGCCGTCGATAACCATCAAGCCTTTCTCTGCGATGGCGGGGTGCATGCCGGTTGGCTCACCTACAATGGCAACATCCACTGGGGGCAGGAGAGGCAGTACTCTTGAAAAGCCGTTCTGACCCGATATCTCTTCCTCTGCCGAAGCAACCCATAGCAGGTTATAACTGCGTGGCCTGTGAAGCATGATGCGGTAGGCTTGTAGTAATGCTACCAGGCCGCCGCCACAGTCGTTCGCCCCTAAGCCGTAGAGTATATCCCCCTCGAGGGTGGGCGCGAAGGGATCGCGTGTCCATGAGTTAACAGGTCTTACCGTA
>CAMOGP010000170.1 GCA_946614175.1 uncultured Prevotella sp.
AGCATCTGCCTTACAAGCAGAGGGTCGGCGGTTCGAATCCGTCAACGCCCACGATAAGGTTCTGAAGAAATTCAGGACCTTTTTTTGTTTAAAAAGCAAAAAATCATCTGATACGCAAAAAAAACTTTTAAAATCTTAACCCTTAATTCTTAACTTTTTTGTAACTTTGCAACCTCAATTGAAGAGTATATTATCTAGATAGTAAAAATGGAACTAAACTTATTGACGGCCATCTCGCCTATAGATGGTCGCTATCGCGGGAAGACAGAGCCGCTGAGTGAGTATTTTTCGGAGTATGCATTGGTGAGATACCGTGTGCGTGTAGAGATTGAATATTTTATTGCACTCTGCGAGTTGCCCTTGCCCCAGCTTCAGGATTTCAATCATGACCGTTTTGAAGCCATGCGTGACATCTATCGCCAATTTACGCTTGCTGATGCGCAGCGCGTGAAGGATATTGAGGCGGTAACTAACCATGACGTAAAGGCTGTGGAGTATTTCATCAAAGAATGCCTTGATAAGATGGGCGGTTTTGAGAAATACAAAGAATTCATTCATTTTGGTCTGACTTCTCAGGATATCAACAATACCAGTGTGCCCCTTTCTGTGAAGGAAGCTATTGAGCAGGTATATGTCCCCCTATTGGAGGAGCTTATCGAGCAGTTGCATGATTATGCTGAAGAATGGAAAGGTGTGGCGATGTTGGCAAAGACGCATGGACAGCCTGCTTCACCCACTCGTTTGGGTAAAGAGATTATGGTATACGTATATCGCCTTGAGGAGCAGTTGCGCTCGTTGAAGGAATTGCCTGTGACGGCAAAGTTTGGTGGCGCTACAGGTAACTATAACGCTCACCACGTGGCATACCCTCAATATGATTGGCGTGAGTTCGGAAATCGTTTTGTAAGCGAGAAACTAGGACTGGAACGTGAACAGTATACTACACAGATTTCCAACTATGACTGGCTGGCTGCTATTTTTGATGCCATGCGTCGAATCAATACAATTATCATCGACTTGGACCGCGACTTCTGGATGTATATCTCTATGGATTACTTTAAGCAGAAGATTAAGGCTGGTGAGGTAGGTTCAAGCGCGATGCCTCATAAGGTGAACCCCATTGATTATGAGAACTCAGAAGGTAATCTGGGGATGGCTAATGCTGTGTTAGGATTCTTAGCACAGAAATTGCCAGTGAGTCGTTTGCAGCGTGACCTGACCGACTCTACGGTGTTGCGTAATGTTGGTGTGCCTATGGGACACTCACTCATCGCCTTCCAGAGCACGCTGAAAGGACTTCGTAAGTTGATTCTGAATGAAGATAAGTTGCATGAGGATCTTGAGAATACCTGGGCTGTCGTTGCTGAGGCTATTCAGACTATCCTGCGTCGTGAGGCCTATCCGAATCCTTATGAGACACTGAAGGCTCTTACTCGTACCAACAAAAAGATGGATGAGAAGACTATACATGACTTTATCCAGACCCTGGAGGTAAGTGATGAGGTAAAAGAGGAGTTGATGGCTATCACTCCTTGGAACTATACTGGAGTTTAACTAACTTTTTATATTTATTATTTTTAACGTCGTGTGACGGAGAAAGAAAACATTTAAAACATTAGATTTTTAGAGAATTATGGATTTTGAAAACGAAAAGAAAGACGAACAGCAGTTTACTGAAAATGCTGCTAACCGTGAGGGTTACCAGAAAGAGTATCGCCCGGTAGGACGTTCTCCACGTCCACGTATTCACACAGGACAGCGCCCTGTTAGCTCAAACTTCGAGCGCCAAAGTTTTAACAAACATAGTCAGGATGATGAGGGCGGTTTCCGTCCGGAAGGTTTTGGTGCTGGCTTGCAGAGTCAGGCACCTCAGCGTAGTTATCGTCCCCGTACTAATAATTATAATAATGGTGGCTACCAACCCCGTCAACAGGGTGGATACCAGCAGCGTCCTCAGGGCGGCTATCGTCCTCGTTATAATCAAGATGGCGATGAGCAGCAGGGATTCCAGCCTCGTCAGCAGGGCGGCTACCAGCAGCGTGGCGGTTATGGTCAGCGTCCTCAGCAGGGTGGCTACCAGCAGCGTGGCGGTTATGGCCAGCGTCCTCAGCAGGGTGGCTACCAGCAGCGTGGCGGTTATGGCCAGCGTCCTCAGCAGGGTGGTTATCAGCAGCGTGGCGGTTATGGTCAGCGTCCTCAGGGTGGTTTCCGTCAGCGTACTGCCGATTACGATCCCAATGCAAAGTATTCAATGAAGAAGCGCATTGAGTATAAGGAGCAGAACTATGATCCTACGGAGCCAATCCGTCTGAATAAGTTCCTGGCTAATGCTGGTGTGTGCAGCCGTCGTGAGGCTGATGAGTTTATTCAGGCTGGTGTGGTTACCGTTAATGGTGAGGTTGTAACCGAATTGGGAACCAAGGTAATGCGTACGGATGTGGTGAAGTTCCACGATGAACCCGTATTGCTTGAGAAGAAGGTTTATGTGTTGCTTAATAAGCCCAAGGATTATGTTACTACTAGTGATGATCCTCAGCAGCGTAAGACTGTGATGGACTTGGTGAAGAATGCTTGTCCTGAGCGTATCTATCCTGTAGGTCGTTTGGATCGCAATACCACTGGTGTGCTGCTGCTCACTAATGATGGTGACCTGGCTTCTAAGTTGACTCATCCTAAGTTCCTGAAGAAGAAGATTTACCACGTTTATCTGGATCGTAATGTTACAGCTCATGATTTGCAGCAGATTGCAGAGGGTATCACACTCGATGACGGCGAGATTAAGGCTGATGCTATTGAATATGCTGATCCCGTTGATAAGAAACAGGTGGGTATTGAGATTCATTCTGGTAAGAATCGTATTGTGCGTCGTATCTTTGAGAGCTTCGGATATAAAGTGCTAAAGCTTGATCGCGTACAGTTCGCTGGCCTGACAAAGAAGAACTTACGTCGTGGTGATTGGCGTTACCTCACAGAGGAGGAGGTTGATCGTTTGCGCATGGGATCGTACGAATAAAGGTAAAAAAGTAAAAAGGTAAAAAAGTGAAACGTATAAAGGTAATTGATGTGCTGAAAAGCACAGAATATGGTAAAGAAGTCTGTGTGAAGGGCTGGGTGCGTACGCACCGCTCTTCCAAGGCTGTCGACTTTATTGCACTGAACGATGGGTCTACTATCAATAACGTTCAGATTGTTGTGGACCCAACGAAGTTTGATGAACAACTTTTGAAGGAGATTACTACTGGTGCTTGTATTTGTGCGGAAGGTACATTAGTGGAGAGCCAGGGCGCAGGTCAGAGCAGTGAGATTCAGGCTACCAATTTGGTGGTTTATGGTCTCTGTGGTAATGATTATCCTATGCAGAAGAAAGGTCAGAGCTTTGAGGCTATGCGTAAGAATGCTCATATGCGTCTGCGTACCAATACCTTTGGAGCTGTGATGCGTATTCGTCACAACATGGCCATGGCTATCCATACCTATTTCCATGAGCATGGCTTCTATTATTTCCATACACCTCTGATTACGGCTTCTGACTGTGAGGGTGCAGGAAATATGTTCCAGGTAACGACCAAGAATCTGTATGACCTGAAGAAGGATGAGCAAGGAAAGATTATTTATGATGATGATTTCTTTGGTGAACAGACTTCTCTGACCGTATCTGGACAATTAGAGGGTGAGCTTGGTGCTACTGCTCTTGGTTCTATCTATACCTTCGGTCCTACTTTCCGCGCAGAGAACAGTAATACACCTCGCCATTTGGCTGAGTTTTGGATGGTTGAGCCTGAGGTGGCTTTCCTTGATCAAGAGGAACTGATGGACCTCGAAGAGGACTTTATCAAGTACTGTGTTCGTTGGGCACTTGACAACTGCAAGGATGATCTTGCTTTCCTGAATCAGATGATCGACAAGACTTTGATTGCTCGTCTGGAAGGCGTTTTGAAGGATACTTTCGTTCGTCTGCCTTATACAGAGGGTATCAATATCCTGCAGGAGGCTATCAAGAATGGCAAGAAGTTTGAGTTCCCCTGCAACTGGGGGGATGACCTCGCTTCTGAGCATGAGCGTTATCTCGTCGAGGAACACTTTAAGAAGCCTGTCATCATGACTGACTATCCGCGTGCTTTCAAGTCGTTCTATATGAAGCAGAATCAGGATACTGCCGATGGCGGCTCTGTAGGTTATAAGGGTGCTGTTGCTCCTGGTCCTACGATGCAGGGCACTGATGTGTTGTTCCCGCAGATTGGTGAGATTATCGGTGGTTCTGTTCGTGAGGAGAGCTACGATAAACTGATGGGCGAGATAGAGCGCCGTCAGATGGATAAGACACATCTCTGGTGGTATATCGATACCCGCCGTTGGGGCTCTTGCCCTCATGCAGGTTTCGGTCTCGGTTTCGAGCGCCTTATCCTGTTTGTGACAGGTATGCAGAATATTCGTGACGTGATTCCTTTCCCACGTACACCGAAGAGTGCAGAATTCTAAATATAAGAAAGCCTCGCCAATCG
>CAMOGP010000171.1 GCA_946614175.1 uncultured Prevotella sp.
AAGAATTAAGAGTTAAGGTGGCACAGAGTCAGATACAAGAACAGAAGCAGGAACAACGCTTGCAGCAGACGGTATCGCAGCAACAGTTGTTACAGTCGCATCTTATCGAATTGCCTATCCAGCAGTTTGCTGAGCGCATAGAGACAGAGATGCACGATAACCCTGCACTGGAGAGTGATTCGGAGAATCCGGAACTGCAGGATTATTCGGACTATTCGGATAGTCCTGAGACATCTGACGACTTTGACGCTCAGCGCGAACGTGAAGAGCGGAGTGATGCGCTTGATGCTGCCTTGGAGAATATCGGCCGTGATGATGAAGACCTGCCAGTCTATCATGGCGGACAGTCGTCGGCCGACGAGCGCGAGGCGATGGTCTATGGACAGTCGCTCTCTTTTTATGATGAGCTGCTGGAGCAGGTGGGCGAGATGGAACTGTCAGAGCAAGAACGCTATGTGATGGAATACCTTATCCGTTCGCTTGATGACGACGGTTTCCTGCGTACACCGCTTGAGAATATTGCCGATGAACTGGCTATCTATCATAATATAGACCTGACAACGGGACAGCTGGAGTCAGTGCTGAAGAAACTGCAACGTCTGGATCCGCCGGGCATAGGTGCGCGTACATTGCAGGAATGCCTGTTGCTACAAGTAAACCGCAGGGAGAAATCTGCGACAACGCTGGTGATGGAAAAGGTGCTGACCAACTATTTTGATGAGTTCACCAAAAAGCACTGGGACAAGATTGCCCAGCAGATGACGATGGATGAGCTGCAGGCAGAGACAGTATTCCATGAATTGCGTCGGCTGAATCCCAAGCCTGGTGCGGCCATGGGCGAGACATTAGGACGCTCCATGCAGCAGATAACGCCTGATTTCATAGTGGATACCCAGGATGACGGCACCGTGACCTTCTCGTTGAATAGCGGAGATGTGCCGCAGCTACAGGTGTCACAATCATTTGCCGATTTGCTGAAAGAGTATCAGTCTAACAAGGATGGTTTGAGTCGCCAGATGAAAGAGGCACTCCTTTATACCAAGCAGAAGGTTGATGCCGCTCAGAGTTTTATTGATGCCGTACAGACGCGGCGTCGCACACTGACGCTGACCATGAAGGCTATTATCCATCTGCAGCACCGCTTCTTTGAGGAGGGTGACGAAGCGCTGCTGCGTCCTATGATACTGAAGGATGTGGCTGAGCAGACGGGACTGGATCTGAGTACGGTATCGCGTGTGTCAAACTCTAAATATGTGCAGACACGATGGGGCATCTTCCCACTGAAGTATTTCTTTAGCGACGGTTATGTCACAGAGAGTGGGGAAGAGTTGTCCACGCGCGAGATAAAGGCTGCGTTGCGTGAACTTGTTGACGCTGAAGATAAACGGAAACCCATGAGTGATGATGCGCTCAGTGAAGCGCTAAAGGAAAAAGGCTACCCCATAGCCCGTCGTACAGTGGCAAAATATCGTGAGCAATTGGGAATACCTGTTGCAAGATTGAGAAAGTGAGAAAATCATGATAAGCAGAGAGAAGAGTATTATCTATACAGCAAGGGTCGTCAGTTTGATATTCACCCCGTTTTATTTGCCTCTTGTGGGTCTTGTCATCATGTTCCTGTTTAGCTACATGAACCTGCTGCCATGGGAGTACCGACTGATGGTGTTGACACTAGTCTATTTCTTTACCATCTTGCTACCTACGTTTCTGATACATCTGTATCGACGGGTGCAGGGTTGGACACGCATGGAACTGGGCCATAAGCGTCGGCGTATCATACCTTATGTGTTGAGTATCGTGTGTTATCTGATGTGCCTGTATGTGTTGGAGTCGCTGCACATCTATCATTTCGTGTCGAGTATTGTTATTGGCGCACTGGTCGTTCAGGTGATGTGTGCTCTTATTAATATATGGTGGAAGATATCTACTCATACTGCAGCTATCGGTGGCGTGGCTGGAGCCTTGTTTGTCTTTGCCGACATCTTTGGCTTTAATCCGGTGTGGTGGTTTTGCCTTGTTATTGCCGTAGCTGGCATGTTGGGCTCTGCACGTATGATTCTGCGTCAGCATAGTTTGTCGCAGGTTGTCGGTGGCTTCGGTGTTGGCTTTGTGTGCGCCACCCTTGGTATTATCTTTTTGTAAATATTGAAAATTATCATATATGAAACCTGTTGTTAGTATTATCATGGGCAGTACGAGTGACCTGCCCGTTATGGAAAAAGCCTGCAAACTGCTTGACGAGATGCAGGTGCCGTTTGAAGTCAATGCCCTTTCGGCTCATCGTACTCCTGATGCTGTGGAGGAGTTTGCCCGTACGGCTAAAGACCGTGGTCTCAAGGTGATTATTGCTGGTGCTGGTATGGCGGCAGCCCTGCCTGGCGTGATTGCAGCCAGTACC
Source organism: uncultured Prevotella sp. (assembly GCA_946614175.1). Lineage (GTDB taxonomy): Bacteria > Bacteroidota > Bacteroidia > Bacteroidales > Bacteroidaceae > Prevotella. Next base: position 2,399 of record CAMOGP010000171.1, read on the forward strand.
ACGCTGCCCGTCATTGGCGTGCCTATCAAGGGTATGCTTGATGGTCTTGATGCGATGCTTTCTATCATCCAGATGCCTCCTGGTATCCCTGTGGCTACCGTGGGTGTGAATGGTGCACAGAATGCTGCTATCTTGGCTGTAGAGATGCTGGCTCTGGGTGATGAGGCTCTGGCACAGCGTCTGAGTGACTATAAGAGCGGCCTGAAGACAAAGATAGAGAAGGCAAACAAGGAATTATCCGAGGTGAAGTATGAGTACAAGACGAATTAGTAGTGTGGCCCATGTGGGACATATTGCCATCGGTGGCGACAACCCCATCCGTATTCAGTCAATGGCTACTACTGACACGAATGATACGGAGGGTAGTGTGGCTCAGGCAAAACGTATCATTGATGCTGGCGGCGAACTGGTTCGTTTTACCACTCAGGGCATTCGTGAGGCTGAGAATATGAAACATATCTCAGCGCGCTTGAAAGCTGATGGCTATGATACGCCCTTGGTGGCCGATGTCCATTTCACGGCTCATACGGCTGATGTGGCTGCACAGTATTGCGAGAAGGTACGTATCAACCCGGGTAACTATGTGGATCCGGGGCGCACGTTCAAGCATCTGGAATATACCGATGAGGAGTATGCTGAGGAACTGAAGAAGATAGATGCTAAACTCGTACCTTTTATTAATATATGTAAGGAACACCATACGGCTGTGCGTATTGGCGTGAACCACGGCTCTCTGTCTGATCGTATCATGAGTCGCTATGGTGATACGCCCGAGGGCATCGTTGAGAGTTGTATGGAGTTTCTCCGTATCTTCCGTCGAGAGAACTTTAATGATGTCGTTATCAGTATCAAGGCTTCCAATACGGTGGTGATGGTAACCACCGTTCGTCTGCTGGTGAAGACCATGGATGCGGAGGAGATGCATTATCCCTTGCACTTGGGAGTGACTGAAGCTGGTGAAGGCGAGGACGGGCGTGTTAAGTCGGCCTTGGGTATCGGTGCTCTGCTCACGGAGGGTATTGGTGACACTATCCGCGTGTCGCTATCAGAGGAACCTGAGTGTGAGATTCCTGTGGCCCGCAAACTGGTGGAACTGATTCCTGAATGTACCCGCTTGCGTGCGGAGGCTGAGGCCAGTATCAAGAATGATACGATAACGCTCGATGTGGATGCTCCCGATTGGGAGACCTTGCAACTGAAGGCTGCGATGGCTGTGGGTGCCCTGCTCATTGATAGAAAAGCCACTAAACTGGTAATTACCAGTCCTGCCGGTTATACAAGTCCTGCACGTCTGGTTAGTCTTGCTGATGCTATCCTCCAGGCTGCTCGCATCAAGTTCACTAAGACGGAGTATATCTCATGTCCTGGTTGCGGACGCACACTCTACAACCTGCAGGAGACGATAGCGAAGATAAAGGCGGCTACCAGTCATCTGGTAGGTCTGAAGATAGGTATCATGGGATGTATCGTCAATGGTCCTGGCGAGATGGCCGATGCCGACTATGGTTATGTAGGGGCGGGTCGTGGTAAGATAAGTCTGTATAAAGGCAAACAGTGTGTGGAGAAGAATATCCCCGAAGAGGAGGCTGTTGACCACCTGTTGTCGCTTATCCAGAATGATAGGAAATGAGACGCTCAAGCATAAAAAAAAGCACCGCTATCCTTTTGTGGAATAGCGGTGCTTTATTCTTTTGTTGAAGGTGATTCTTAATCCTCGTTGTTAGCGATGATAGCCGAACGCTTCTCCTTGATGCGGGCTGCCTTACCGGTGAGCTTGCGCAGGTAGTACAGCTTAGCGCGGCGAACCTTACCAACCTTGTTCACTTCAATGCTGTCGATATTGGGCGACTCAATGGGGAAGATACGCTCAACACCTACGGTGCCAGACATTTTGCGAACAGTGAAACGCTTCTTCTCACCATGACCTACCATCTTAATCACTACGCCACGATAGAGCTGAATACGCTCCTTGGTACCCTCGATAATTTTGTAAGCGACTGTAACAGTATCACCAGCCTTGAAGGTGGGGTGCTGCTTGCCGGTTGCAAATGCTTCTTCAGCAACTTTAATTAAATCCA
>CAMOGP010000172.1 GCA_946614175.1 uncultured Prevotella sp.
ACCGTCTCGACGCCCTCTTCCTTCATCGCTTTCAGAGCCTGCGAGCCACTATAATCGAACTCACCAGCCTCACCAATCTTCAGGGCGCCACTGCCCAACAGTAATACTTTCTTTATATTATTGTCCTTCATCTTTCTTTTTTCTTTTTTACCTTTTTACCCTTTTACCTTTTTACCTTTTTCTTAAAGTGTCTCAATAAAACGGTCGAACATAAACTCTGTATCCACAGGACCCGAACAGGCTTCGGGGTGGAACTGACTTGAAAACCATGGATTAGTCAGGTGACGGATACCCTCGTTAGAGCCATCGTTCATATTCACAAAGAGCTCACGCCACTCATTACCCAGAGTAGTTGCATCTACAGCATAACCATGGTTCTGCGAGGTCACATAGCAGCGGTTGGTACCCACCTCACGCACAGGCTGGTTGTGAGAGCGGTGTCCATACTTCAACTTGTAGATAGTAGCACCACCAGCCTTTGCCAACAACTGGTTACCCATACAGATACCACAGATGGGCTTACGGCTCTGCGACATCTGCTTCTTCAGGATTTCCACGGCATCCACACACTTGTCGGGATCACCAGGACCATTAGCCAGGAACAGACCGTCGAAAGCCATGTCTGTATAGTCGTAGTTCCAGGGTACACGGATCACCTCTACGCCACGATTTATCAAGCAGCGGATGATATTGTTCTTCACGCCACAATCCACAAGCACCACCTTACGGCCAGCACCCTCGTTATAGCGAATCACATCCTTGCACGACACACGCTCTACCCAGTTGATGGAACCATAGTCAGACACTTCAGCATCCTCCATACCTTCGAACATCAGTTTACCCATCATCACACCATGCTCACGCAGCACCTTTGTCAACTGACGGGTGTCTATGCCAGTGATGCCAGGCACCTTCTCCCGTTTCAGCCAGTCACCCAGACTCTCGCATGCATTCCAGTGAGAGTAAGCCTGCGAATAGTCGCTCACAATGATTGCTGAGGCATAGATGCGGTCACTCTCCATAAAGGTGGCGATACCATTATCCTCTACCGTAAAAGGAGGCACGCCATAGTTACCTACCAGCGGATAGGTGAGTACCATCAACTGACCAGCATAACTGGGGTCTGTAAGACTCTCGGGGTAGCCCATCATGGCAGTATTGAAAACCACCTCGCCAGCTACCGGGCTCTCGTAACCGAAACTCTTTCCTTTGAATTCTGTTCCATCCTGAAGAACAAGTGTTACTGCTTTCATTATCTTGTGTTTAAATATATGTTTTGTTCTTGTCTTGTTGATATAAAAAAAGATTGGGGAAAAATGCCCCAACCTTTTCTGTTATTTCTTCAATATGTTGTAAAGCAACGATGTCAACGAAATAAGAATAGACGTTGCTGAGAACCAAAGCGTCGTCATACTACCAACGCTGGAGTTCTGCGCTTTCGCCTTGTTAGGCGTCACGTAAACCACATCATTCTGTTGCAAGTAGAAATATGGCGAATTGATGATATTGGCATCAGTGAGGTCAAAGGTATGGATAGACTTCTGACCAGAAGCATCCTCACGTATTAGTTGCACATTCTTACGCTGACCATAGATGGTCAGGTCGCCAGCCTGTGCCAATGCCTCAAGGATAGAGATTTTCTCACGTGATACAGTAAACGTACCAGGATGTGCCACTTCACCAAGCACAGAAATCTGATAACCCGTCATACGCACGGTGACGATGGGATTCTCTGCGGCAGCCATAAAAGGTTTGATTTTCTCCTGAATCATCTTCTCGCATTCAGACTTAGTCAGTCCGCCTACATGAATCTGTCCCAACACTGGATAGTTGATATTACCTTCATTATCTACCAGGTAGGTCTGAAGCATTGCCTGTGAATAGGTACTACGTGAATTGGCAGTATAGGGCGTTGGCACCGTCAGGTTGAAAGACACAGCAGCCTCGTCATCTGAAGCGCTCACCGTGATAGTCAACTGATCCTTTGGCATGATGCGAGCATCATACAAATACTGTGACCTCGACAAATCGACCTCGCTTGAATTCTGGAAATAAGCAACGTGTTTATGACTTGCACAACCAGCAAGCAAAACGGCTGCTAAAACCAACAAAAGACTTTTATTAAGAAGCTTCATTCAAAAAATCATTTTATTCCGGCTGCAAAATTACTGCTTATTTTCGACATACGCAAAAAAAGGAGGAGTTTTTTGAAACCCCTCCCTATTTTTATTAATAAAACTTGAAATATCTTCGAGCATTGTTGTAGGAAATATCCTCAACCATACGTGCCAGTGTCTCACGATCATCGGGCAGCAGTCCTTTCTCCACATCGTTGCCCAGCAGGTTACAGAGGATACGGCGGAAGTACTCATGACGAGGATAAGAGAGGAACGAGCGTGAGTCGGTCAACATACCCACAAAGCGGCTCAGCAGACCCAATACAGACAGGGCGTTCATCTGCTTAATCATACCGTCCATCTGATCATTGAACCACCAGCCAGAACCAAACTGAATCTTTCCGGGTTCACCTCCCTGGAAGTTGCCCAGCATGGTGGCAATCACCTCATTGGCACAGGGGTTCAGTGTATATAATATGGTACGCGTGAGTTTGTCCTCCATATTCAGTTTGTTGAGGAACTTAGACATGGCCTTAGCGGTATTGAATTCACCTATAGAATCAAATCCAGTATCAGGACCTAACTGATTGAACATCTTGGTGTTATTATCACGGATGGCACCATAGTGGAACTGCTGTGTCCAGTCGGCCTCGGCATCCATCTCTGCCATGCGGGTCAGGAAGCAGTTCTTAAACTGGCGTACCTCCATGTGCGACAACTGCTGTCCACGCATAGCCTTCTCGAAGATGGTCTCAATCTGCGAGTCAGTATAGTCTTCATCATAGAACTCCTCGATACCGTGGTCAGACAACTTACAGCCATTCTCTGCGAAGAAGTCATGACGCTTCTGCAGGGCATCTACCATATCAGCAAACTTCACGATATTGACGCCACTGACCTCAGCCAACTGCTCCACATATTTAGAGAACTCGGGTTTCTCGATGTTCATGGCCTTGTCAGGACGCCATGCAGGAATCATGATGGGATCGTCAGCAGCCTTGTGGCGGGCATACTCGATATGGTTGTGCAGGTCGTCCACGGGATCGTCGGTGGTACATACACACTCTACGTTGTAGTGTTTCATAAGTCCACGGGCAGAGAACTCGGGCTGCTTCAGCTTCTCGTTACACTCATCGAAAATCTCACGGGCAGTCTTGGGACTCAACTGCTTCTCGATACCGAAAGCGGTCTTCAGCTCCAAGTGAGTCCAGTGATACAAGGGGTTACGGAAGGTGTAAGGCACGGTCTCGGCCCATTTCTCAAACTTCTCCCAGTCGCTGGTATCCTTACCGGTGCAGTATTTTTCATCTACACCGTTGGTACGCATGGCACGCCACTTATAGTGGTCGCCACCCAGCCACAGCTCTGTGATGCTTTTAAACTTATGATCGTTGGCCACCATCTCTGGAATCAGGTGACAGTGATAGTCGATAATCGGCATCTTAGCCGCATGATTGTGATACAGGTCCTGGGCTACTTCTGTCTCCAGAACGAAGTTCTTGTCATTGAATTGTTTCATTGATCTTATGTTTTAAGTGGTTAATAGGATTATATCTTATCCGAAATAGTCTATCTGCATGGCCTTACGCACCTCGCTCATAGTCTGAGCGCCCACCTCGCGGGCAGCCTCGGTGCCCTTCTTCAATATATTGTATATCTCGGGGATATCCTTCTCCAGTTCTGCACGACGCTGACGCATGGGCTCCAGGTACTGGTTGAGCACCTCGTTGAGGAACTTCTTGCACTTCATATCACCCAGTCCGCCACGGGTGTAGTGCTCCTTCAGTTCGTCCAGGTTCTGATACTCCGGCCAGAAGTTCTTGAAGTCCTCGTCGGTAGAAAAGGCATCCAGATAGGTAAACACGGCGTTACCCTCCACATGACCTGGGTCTGAGACATTCAGGTGCGTGGGGTCGGTGTACATAGAGCGTACCTTCTGCCATACCTCGTCGGCCGAGTCTGACAGGTAGATACAGTTGCCCAGACTCTTTGACATCTTCTCCTTACCGTCTGTACCTGGCAGGCGACGGGCAGTAAGGTTCTCGGGCAACATGATATTGGGCTCTACCAATACAGGGCCGTAGGTATTATTAAAACGGTTCACCAGCTCGCGTGTCACCTCCAGCATAGGCTCCTGGTCCTCGCCAGCGGGCACTGTGGTGGCTTTAAACAGGGTGATATCGGCAGCCTGACTCACAGGATAGCAGAAGAAGCCCAGGGGGATGCTCTCGCCCTCGAAGCCACGCATCTTGACTTCCGTCTTCACCGTGGGGTTTCGCTGCACACGGCTCACAGAGATCA
>CAMOGP010000173.1 GCA_946614175.1 uncultured Prevotella sp.
ACAGCGTCGAACTCAATCTCCTTGGTTTCAGTCATGAACTTAGAAACCACTACGGGGAATTCTTTAGATACCTCCGTGGCCATATTCAGGAAGCGATGCAGTTCTTCTTCGTCATAGCATACGTTCATGGCAGCACCTGAGAGGACATACGAGGGACGTACGAGTACAGGATAACCTACCTTGTCAACAAATTCCTTCACGTCGTCAAAGCTAGTCAGTGCACGCCAAGCGGGCTGATCAATGCCCAACTTGTCGAGCATGGCAGAGAATTTGTCGCGGTTCTCAGCACGGTCGATATCAACGGGCGAGGTGCCGAGTACGGGCACACCCTGACGGTGGAGCTTCATGGCGAGGTTATTGGGAATCTGACCACCCACAGAAACGATGACACCGCGAGGCTGCTCCAGATCCATCACATCGAGCACACGTTCCAGTGACAGTTCGTCAAAATAGAGACGGTCGCACATATCATAGTCGGTAGAGACAGTCTCAGGGTTGTAGTTGATCATGATTGACTTATAGCCCAACTTGCGAGCGGTGTTGATAGCATTTACTGAACACCAGTCGAACTCAACACTTGAACCGATACGATAAGCGCCTGAACCTAAGACAACTACGGACTTCTCGTTATTGAAATAGTTGATGTCGTGGGCAACGGCATATTTCTCACCTGTAGTGTCGCCGAAAGCAGGTACGTGGGTATAGGTGAAGTAGAGATAATTGGTAAGTTCTGGATTCTCGCTGGCCACCGTAGGAATACGCTTTACAGAAGGCATGATACCACGCTGCTTACGGAGCTTGCGCACCTCCAGGTTCTCTTTTTCCATGTTGGTTGACTTGGTCTTGAGCACAAAACGTGCAATCTGGAAGTCAGAGAAGCCGCAACGCTTCACCTCAAGGAGCAGTTCGTCAGAGATATCCTCCAGTTTATCTAACTTCTGCAGTTCGTGTTTCAAGTCAACAATATGCTTCAGACGCTCCAGGAACCATACGTCAATCTTGGTGAGTTGTTCAATGCGTTCAATGGTATAACCTTCTTCCAAAGCCTGTGCAATGGCAAAGATACGCAAGTCGGTGGGGTTGGCTAACTCATCGTCGAGGTTGTCGAACTTAGTATGGTCATTACCCACAAAACCGTGCATGCCCTGGCCAATCATACGCAGACCCTTCTGAATCATCTCCTCGAAAGAGCGACCGATAGACATAATCTCGCCAACAGACTTCATTGACGAACCTATCTGACGGCTGACGCCAGCAAACTTGGTAAGGTCCCAACGGGGAATCTTACAAATCATATAATCGAGTGAGGGCGCAACATAAGCAGAACTTGTTGTTCCCATCTCGCCAATCTGGTCGAGGGTGTAACCCAGAGCAATCTTAGCTGCCACGAAGGCGAGGGGATAACCCGTAGCCTTTGAAGCCAAGGCAGAAGAACGACTTAGGCGTGCGTTAATCTCAATGATGCGGTAATCGTTGGTCTCTGCATTGAAGGCAAACTGGATGTTACACTCGCCTACGATGCCCAGATGACGCACACAATTGATAGTGATCTCCTGCAACATCTTGACCTGCTCCTCGGTCAATGAACAAGTAGGTGCTACCACGATACTCTCGCCTGTGTGGATACCCAGAGGGTCGAAATTCTCCATAGAGGCCACGGTGAAGCAGCGGTCGTTGGCATCGCGGATACATTCGAACTCAATCTCCTTCCAGCCCTTAAGACTCTCTTCTACCAGAATCTGAGGTGCAAAGGTGAAGGCCGACTCTGCCAACTCCTTAAAGGCCTGCTCGTCGGGACAGATACCTGACCCCAGTCCACCCAATGCATAAGCCGAGCGAATCATGATGGGAAAACCAATCTCATGGGCTGCCTTCAGGGCATCGTCCATATTTTCTACAGCATGACTTACGGGCGTCTTCAGATTAATCTCGTCGAGTTTCTTTACGAAACGGTCACGGTCCTCGGTATCCATGATAGCCTCAACACTGGTACCCAGCACCTGTACACCATATTCCTTGAGTGTACCGTTCAAATAAAGTTCTGTACCGCAGTTTAGGGCTGTCTGTCCACCAAATGCCAAAAGGATACCATCAGGACGTTCTTTCTTAATGATTTCCGTAACAAAATGCGCATTAACCGGTTGGAAATACACTTGGTCGGCAATACCTTCTGAGGTCTGGATGGTGGCAATATTGGGATTTACCAACACGCTCTTGATACCCTCTTCACGCAGGGCTTTGAGTGCCTGCGAACCCGAGTAGTCAAACTCACCTGCCTGTCCGATTTTTAGTGCGCCCGAACCGAGTACGAGCACCTTCTTAAGATTCTTTTTGTTCATTTATTTTAGGGTTTAAGTCAATTTGCTTGCAAAGTTACTAATATTTATTGAAATATCACGCCGAAATTTGAATATTTTTGCACTATAAACACTAGTTTGAATAGAGGATTAATTTATATGCATTATTTCAGCGTCTTATACTGAAAAATCCGATGCGATGATTACGCCCTTTCTTACCCAATGAGCGAATCTGATAGATACCATCGGGAAGGTCGTTGACAGGCAAAATCGAGGTGTAGGGTCGTAGAGCTACCTGATGACCATCGAGGCTCTCGATGACAACGAAATCAGCATCTAACACAGCACCTCTTTCTGGTAGTGCGACAGGATGTCCGTCGGTTTTGCAGATAACTGGTGCAGCATATCGTTTTCCTGCATTAAGCAGAAGTTGGGCCGGTGTACTCTCGATGCCATAACGGTTTATTGCGGTGACAGCATAGTTTTTACCGTTGACAGGCACTAGGAGACTAGTCTTATTCAGACGCATAGCCACAAGATTCTCAGGCTTGGTAATATCTACAGGAAAGTCCTCACTGGCATATATATTATAAAAGATGTTCGGAGAATCACTATGGTCGGTGGAAGTCTGCCAAGTGAGTGTGTTTTTATGCAGGGTGAGCTGTTTGGGTTCGGCAGGTGCAGGTTGTCCGGTCCAAGTCATAGGAGGTACGAGAGCGGGTGTCTGGTTGAAACGGACGGTAAAGTCGTATATACCTTTAACGTTGTCGGTAAAGAACTTAGAACGAAAGAAACAATGTCCCATGCCCAACTGACGACTGACATTCATCTGACGGACTACTTGTTCGAGTGTCCACTTACCCTCGCGTGGGTCGAGAAAATAGATGCCAAGACCGGGTACTACAGGACGTCCGGCACTCTGTTCCTGCCAGTCAATAGCGAAGGGGAAAAAGTTGTTTCCCTGAAAATACATCATAGGAAAGAGTCCATCCATCAGGCCGTCGTGCAGCCATGACTGAGCATCTTGGCACACGGTGGTACGAGCGTTCCATCCACCGGCACGGTAGCGGCGCAGGTCGTCGTATTTGCCGATAGGCGAACAGGTGAGTTTAACCCAGGGTTTCTCGGCCTTGACAACCTTGTTGATCTTGCGGACAATGCTGGTGATATACTCGCGCCCCTGCGGACGACTCACCTTGATTTTCCAGGTTTCGGGATAGCGGATGTAGTCCAGGTGGATACCGTCAACATCATAGTTTGTTACAATTTCCTTGCAGATGGAAGCGATATAATCACCTGTCTGACTCTGTTCTGGATCCATATAACCATCGTCTCCAATCTTTTTTATGAGCTTGGGGAATTTCTGACGCAACTGTTTGCAACCCAGTTTGTTCCATTTGCCTACAGGGATGGTCACTACCCATGCATGGCACTCCATGCCACGCTGATGACACTCGTCGATACAGAGTTGCAAAGGGTCATAGGAAGCCTTGCGACCTGGCGTGCCCGTGATACAGCCGTCCCAAGGCTCAATGGCCGATGGATAGATGGTGGTGCCACGAACGCGTGTCTGAATGAGTACCGTATTTATGCCAGCTTTCTTTAATTGGTCCAGTATCTGAGTAAGTTCACGTTTCTGAGTTTCTGCCTGGTAGGAATGAGGCCAGTCGATACCACCGATAGTAGTGAGCCATACAGCTCTGATTTCATACTTGGGGGATTGCGCCTGGGATACAAGAAAAGCGCATGTGAGAATAAGAAAACAAATAAATTTCTTCATTTCTTGATGTTTTGCCTGCAAAGGTAGAAAATAATTATGAAATATGAATTATGAATTGTGAATAATTTTGTATCTTTGCATCGTCAAATTTGATAAAAGAATAGTAGAAATGATTACTTTTGTATTGAGCCTCGCGGCTCTGATTCTGGGCTATTTTGTTTATGGCCGTTTTGTAGAGAGTGTTTTCGGACCTGACGACAGACCTACGCCTGCCATTGCTAAGGCCGATGGTGTGGACTTTATGGTGCTGCCTTCATGGAAGATTTTCATGATACAGTTTCTGAATATTGCAGGTAC
>CAMOGP010000174.1 GCA_946614175.1 uncultured Prevotella sp.
ACTCTTCACTCATCAACTTCATACGCCGCAAGGTTGCCCTCGCTCTCCTGCACCTCAGCACGGTAGCAGGTAGGAATCTGCTCCACACACCAACGGGCAATATTCTCTGCCGTAGGGTTGAAGGGCAGCACATCGTTCAGATTCTGATGGTCCAACGTACCCTTGATCTTACGCTTAATCTCAGTAAAATCGACCACCATACCATTTTGGTTCAACTCCTTTGCACGGCAATAAAGGGTGATAATCCAATTGTGTCCGTGCAGGTTGGAACACTTGCTCTCATAATCCAGCACCAAATGATGGCTGGCTGAAATTTCTAATTTTTTCCGAATGTAATACATAATTCGTTTTAGACAACGAGATCGGTACCCAAGCGCTTTGCTAAGGCATCACGAAGCTCTTTGGTTTCCTTATGTTCTTTTAATAATTGCATCATGCGCTCACGGTCGCTGCCCACCTGCAACAGTTCACGCTGAATGTTCTTTAATCTTTGTTCTACGATACCGAGACGATAGTCCATCACCAAGTGGATAACACGTTGACGGAGTTCTCCTTCCCGTTCCTTCATCTCAAAGCGTCCGCCCAACTGATGACGGTCTATAGCCAGACGTGTGGCCAGCTGACTGACCTGCATGTCGGGATGACTGCAAAAGTAGGTTTCTGCCTTAAAACCTGGCTCGCCCTGATGGGCCACAGCTTCAGAAAGAATCTGACTGTGCAATGGCGAGGCCATCTGTATCCCGTCTGCCGACAGGTCGAAATCGATATATTGTGACACCGACAGATTGATTTTCTCTCCATCTTCGGTCTCTACATCTTCAAAAATAATCTCATCACCGTGACGCACCACCTCACGGATGAGCAGTTCTTCCACCGCCCCATCACCTTTAGCGGAGGCGATGGAAGCCGACAGTTCTTGCTCCTGATTCTGCTCTTGATATGGTCCCTGAGTCTGTCCCTGAGTCGGCCTGTTCCCCTCTCCTCCACGAGAGGGATTGGTGGCAAGACTGTTTCGGATATACTTATTCATCTCAGAAATCAGGGTCTGCTCCTTCATATTGATGCGATGAGCAAAATCACTGAGATAAGTGGAACGCAGAATCTGGTCTGGAATCACGGAGATACTCTTCACGATACCGCCAATAGCCTCTGAGCGCTTTACGGGGTCCGAGACATTCTCTACGGTCAGTCTGCTCTTGAAAGTGATGAAGTCGGTCTGGTTCTCCTCGATATAGCGTCTGAGATCCTCGGTAGAATGCTTACGGGCAAACGAGTCTGGGTCGTCGCCATCAGGCAACAGCAGCACCTTGATATTCATGCCCTCCTCCAGAAGCATGTCCGTGCCTCGCATAGCCGCATGGATACCAGCCTCATCGCCATCATAGAGCAAGGTGATATTGTTTGTGAAGCGATGCAACATGTGTATCTGATAAGTTGACAGCGCCGTTCCACTATTGGCTACGACATTCTCGATACCTGCCTGATGCATGGCGATGACATCGGTATAGCCTTCCACCATAAACACGCGGTCTTCCTTCACAATGGCCTTCTTGGCCTGATAGATGCCATAGAGCTCGCGCTCCTTGTGATAGATATCCGAATCGGGCGAGTTAACATATTTCTGTGCCACGCCCTTCGTCCTGCTGTCCAGCACACGACCGCCAAAGGCCACCACCTTGCCGCTGACATTGAACCAGGGGAAGATGGCACGACCGGCATAGCGGTCATATACTCCCTTCTCGCCCTCAATGCACAAGCCTGTCTTCACCAGGAACTCTGGCTTATAGCCCTTGGCTTTGGAAGCCAGCGCCAAAGCGTCACGTTTCTGAGGCGCATAGCCCAACTGGAATTTCTCTATGATATCATCGCGGATGCCACGACTGCGGAAATACTGTTTGCCGATGGCGATGCCATCAGGGTCGTTCTTCAGAATATCGTGGAACCAATCCTTTGCCCACTCGTTGACGATGAACATCGACTCGCGCTCGCTCTGTGCCTCGCGCTCCTCGTCGGTCATCTCTTTTTCAACAATCTCGATGTTGTATTTCTTAGCCAACCAGCGCAGCGCCTCTGGATAGGTGATCTGCTCGTGCTCCATCAGGAAGTTGGCAGGGGTACCACCCTTTCCGCATACAAAACAATGGCAGATATTCTTCGACGGCGAGACCATGAACGACGGGTTACGGTCGTCGTGGAAAGGGCACAGCCCCTTATAGTTCACGCCACTCTTCTTGAGTGTCACGAACTCTCCCACCACATCAACGATGCGGGCAGCATCGATAATCTTGTCAACCGTCGCTCTATCTATCATCTTTTCCTATTTCTTTGGCAGACTGAACACAAAACGGGCGCCGCCTGTATAATTCGTGTCGAGCACCACATCGCCACCCAGTCGGCGGGCGATGCTGCGGGCTACGGTAAGTCCGATACCGGCGCCGTCGTAGTATTCATTCAACTGTACAAACTCATCAAAGATATGTTCGGCTTCTTCTGCAGGAATACCGATACCCGTATCCTCCACAGCAAACTGCACGAAATGCTTGTCGGCCGACTGTGACACGAGGAGACGGATGGTGCCCTGACGCAGGTTCTCGCCAGACGGCTGCATGAACTTACGGGCATTACCTATCAGGAAGTAGATCGTGCGGACAGCCTGTTTCAGGTTGGTCACCAGCAACATATCCGCCACATCTTCATCAACATGACATTCGAAGTCGGTCATCTCAAAACTTCGTACACCCGACTGCTCTATTGCATTCTCTGCTAACGTCAAGACCGTAACCTCATCCTCACGCTCAATGATTTTCTCGCTGTTAGCCTCGCTCAGCTCCAGCATCTTATTCACCAAGTTGACAATACGTCCCGTACTCTCTGCAATACGATGGTTGATGCTACGACGAACCTCTGGGTCCAGCGGGTCGCTCTTGGCTGTCAGAATCTGCGAGAAGCCCGATAGCACATTCAGCGGCGTGCGTATCTCATGGGATATCTGATGGATAAAGTCGGTCTTCATCTTCAGAGAAACCTCAGCACGCTCACGCGCCACTTTCAGTTCGCTATTTCGCTGTGCCAACTCACGGTTCTTTTTCTTCAACCTGCGGGCTGCATAGAAGATTATCAGCATGACAAACAGGAGTGTCAACGCAACTATCGTCGTAATGATAGTAATAAAGCGACTGCGCTGAAGGGTGGAATGAACTTCCATCTCCTCAAGACGCATCTCGTGCTCGGCATTAGCCGACTCCAGTTCATCGACCTTGAACATTGTGCGGAGTTCGTTCAACTGTGTGCGTGTGTTGGCCTGATTGAGCGAGTCGCTCAGTTCCAACGTACGGGCATACATTTGGGCAGCCTCCTTATAGCGGCCTGCACGCATCAAAATATCTGCGCGCTGCTTATGTACAGGAATCAGGGTGGGCTTATCGTCGATGACGCTACACATGCTGATGCGCTCTGCATTCAGGTCAAGGGCTTCATTATAACGTCCCTGAAGCATGCGCAATTTGGCACGATAGAACAACAGGAAGAGGTATTCGTAGCTGTTCTTGCCGGGCAGATTCTTTTCCACCTGGTTCAGCATCCTCTCGGCCTCGTCCAATTTCCCTTTTCCGAGTTTGGCCTGTGCGCAAGCAATGAAGTAATTGGCCATCAGCACCTTCATATCCCGCTCGTCACCCTGCGCAAATCTGTGCTCAATAATCTGCCACCACTTATGCGTCTCGGTTTCCAAATCATCATAGCGTTTCAGCGACTCCAGAGCATCGCAGTAATAGGGATACATCTCAAGCAGCACATTGGGATCAATCTTCTGCATCAGGGGAATACTCTTCTCAAATGCATCTGCCGATTCCTTAATATGATTCATGCTGTAATAGATATTACCCATATTAAAATACGCCATAGACTCCCCATAGTCAGAACCCACGCGATGGGCCTCCTCATACATCAGTTTCACTTCACGGAGCGCCTGGTTGTACTGTCCGGTGAAATGATAAGCCCCCACCAGCATGTGCCACGCTTGCATCTTCTTGCGCACCATACCGTGCTTCTCGCAGAATGTCATCATATCGCGCGAGAGGTGGAAGATGGAGTCATAGATTGCCACATTGAAATAATCGAGGATGCGATCCACACGCGCCTCGGCTTCGCTGGCAGCATTTCCCTGACGGCGGGCTTCCGTCTGCCACTCGTCAAGACACTTCAGCTGCAGTTTAAAATTGTCCATCAGAAGACTCGTGTTATAGATCTCCTCCATAGTTTGCAATTTCTGCTCACCTTTCTGGCGCGACATCACCTGACGCAGAGAATCCATTGTCTGTTGCGGAGTGACTGCTGCCGAAAGGCTGGCACCCCACAGCATCGTCACAAGCAC
>CAMOGP010000175.1 GCA_946614175.1 uncultured Prevotella sp.
CGCGACCCCAACCTTGGCAAGGTTGTGCTCTACCAACTGAGCTATTTCCGCGTTACTTCTGTGTTAGAAGTGCATCTCTCTCGATTGCGGATGCAAAGGTACTACTTTTTTTTGAACCTCCAAAACTTTTCCGCATTTTTTTTAAAAAAAAGTGCTAATCCATGCGATTTCGGTAGTCTTCATAGCCAAAACGACGCAAAATCTCCATTTTTCCGTCCTTATGAAGCATTGCAAGTGCCGGATGAGAGATACCGTTAAACATACATGTTTTTACCGTCGTATAATGAATCATGTCCTCAAAAATTACCTCTTCGCCCACCTTTAATTCATGATCGAAGCGCCAAGAGGACATAAAATCACCACTCAAGCAACTATTTCCGCCCAAACGATAGACGAATTGAGGTTTAGGATTTGAGATTTGAGATTTGTCATCCGCCAAATCTTCCACAATTTCAGCCCCCCTCACCTCTGGCATATATGGCATCTCCAGACAGTCGGGCATGTGACAAGTAAAACTTACATCCAGAATAGCAGTACGGATACCCTTATCCTCCACAATATCCACCACATGACTGACCAGTGGACCAGTCTGCCAGGCAAAAGCGCTACCTGGCTCAAGGATAATCTTGAGCCAGGGATAACGCTCATGCAGACCCTTTAATATATTAATAAGGTGGGGCACGTCATAATCCTTACGCGTCATCAGATGCCCACCACCTAGATTCAACCACTTCAGCTGCGGGAACCATTTCGAGAATTTCTCCTCAATATGTACCAACGTACGCTCCAGCACATCAGCACCACTCTCACAATGACAGTGACAATGAAAGCCCTCGATATTAGCAGGCAGCGTCTCTGGCAGTTTGTCGGCAGTGACGCCAAATCGAGTGCCAGGCGCACAGGGGTTATAGAGCATGGTGCCTACCTCTGAATACTCTGGATTCACACGCAGGCCAATGCTTGCCTTACCCTCTACCCTATCATTGAAACGCTTGTACTGCGACAGCGAGTTGAACGTGAGGTGACTGCTGCACTTCACGATATCATCAATCTCTTCATCAGTATAGGCTGGCGAATACGTATGAGCCTTTGCCCCAAACTCCTCCAGCGCCAATCGAGCCTCACTCAAGCTACTGGCAGTAGTACTGCTGATATACTCCCTGAAAATCGGGAATGTCTTCCACAAAGCAAAAGCCTTGAACGCCAGGATAATCTCCACGTCAGCCTCTTTTGCCACGTCAGCAATCAGTTGCAGGTTCCTGCGCAGCAGCGTTTCTTCAATGATATATACGGGTTCTTTCATCAGAAATCAGTTCAAATTATTTATATTCGCTCCACGACTTGATGCCAATACCATCCAGTCCCACCTTACAGAAAGCCTCGATGAAGGCAGCAGCCAGACGGGCATTTGTAATCAGAGGTACATTGAGGTCGATGGCAGCACGACGAATCTTGTAACCATTAGTCAACTCGTGGGTAGTCAGGTCCTTCGGGATATTCACCACCATGTCAATCTGATGATTGTGCAACAGATTCAAGGCAGAAGGCACCTTACCGGCAGCCCCCTCTTCCTCAGAAGGCCAAAGCACACGCGTGTTCTCCACGCCATTCTCCGTGAGATATTTCGATGTGCCATCCGTAGCATACAGCACATACCCATGCTTCACCAGCATACGTGCAGCATCCAGCATTTCAGCCTTCTGCTTGGCACCACCAGTAGAGAGCAACACCGTCTTCTTAGGAATACGATGCCCCACAGACAGCATGGCCTTCAGCAGAGCCGTATCAGTATTATCACCGATACACCCCACCTCACCTGTAGAAGCCATATCCACACCCAGCACGGGGTCAGCCTTCTGCAAGCGGTTGAAAGAGAACTGTGAAGCCTTGATACCCACATAGTCGAGATCAAACAGGTTCTTCGCAGGTTTCTCTACAGGCAAGCCCAGCATCACCTTCGTAGCCAGGTCAATCATATTCATCTTCAGCACCTTGGATACGAATGGGAAACTGCGAGAAGCACGCAGGTTACACTCAATCACCAGGATATCATTCTCGCGAGCCATGTACTGAATATTAAACGGACCATTGATATTCAGCGCCTTGGCAATCTGTCGGGAGATACGCTTGATACGACGTACAGTCTCCACATACAATTTCTGCGGAGGGAACTGAATCGTGGCATCGCCTGAATGCACACCGGCGAACTCAATATGCTCAGAGATAGCATAAGCGATAATCTCACCATTCCTTGCCACTGCATCCATCTCAATCTCCTTGGCATGCTCAATAAACTTAGACACCACGACGGGATGATCCTCGCTGACATTAGCAGCCAACTTCAAGAAGCGCTCCAGTTCCTCATTATTAGAACAAACATTCATGGCAGCACCAGAGAGCACATACGAAGGACGTACCAGCACAGGGAAGCCTACACGCTCCACAAACTGGTTGATATCATCCATAGATGTCAGTGCACTCCACTCAGGCTGATTAACACCCAGTTCGTTCAACATCTGCGAGAACTTTGCACGGTCCTCAGCACCATCGATATCCTTTGCCTGCGTGCCCAGGATGTTTACTCGCTGCTCGTCCAGATGCACAGCCAAGTTGTTAGGAATCTGACCACCGGTAGAGACGATGACACCATGAGGAGCCTCCATATCGATGATATCCATCACACGCTCAAACGTCAGCTCATCAAAGTATAGACGGTCACACATGTCATAGTCGGTTGACACTGTCTCGGGGTTATAGTTAATCATTACAGAGCGCCACCCTTCCTTGCGGATAGTGTTCAGGGCCTGCACACCACACCAGTCGAATTCAACACTCGAACCGATACGATAGGCACCAGAGCCCAGCACGATGATGCTCTTCTTGTCATGCTCATACTGGATATCACTAGCCACGCCAGAGTAAGTGACATACAGATAATTGGTCTGAGCAGGATACTCAGCAGCCAGTGTGTCAATCTGCTTCACCACAGGTGTGATGCCAAACTGCTTTCTGCGGCTACGCACCAACAGAGAGGCCTCGTGCATATTACGACATTCAGTCTCTAGTCCGATGGCACGAGCTATTTGGAAGTCGGTAAAGCCATAGACCTTGGCCTCACGTAACAGGGACTCCTCCAGCGTGTTAATATTATATTTTTTCAGTTGTTCATCGATATCGATGATATGCTTCAGTTTTTCCAGGAACCACTTGTCAATCTTTGTCAGTGCATGAATCTTGTCGATATCATACTCAGGCAGATGCATAGCCTTTGAGATGACGAAGACACGCTTATCCGTAGGTTCACGCAGTGCAGCGTCAATATCAGCAATCTTCAGTTCCTTGTTCTCCACGAAGCCATGCATACCCTGACCAATCATACGAAGACCCTTCTGGATAGCCTCCTCAAAGGTGCGACCAATAGCCATCACCTCACCTACCGACTTCATGCTGGAACCCAGTTCCTTGTCAACGCCATGGAACTTAGACAGGTCCCAACGAGGAATCTTACATACTACATAGTCAAGGGCAGGCTCGAAGAAAGCACTCGTTGTTTTGGTGACACTGTTCTTCAGTTCAAACAGACCATAGCCCATACCCAACTTAGCAGCAACGAAAGCCAAGGGATAGCCCGTAGCCTTTGATGCCAGGGCTGAAGAACGTGACAAGCGGGCATTCACCTCGATAACACGATAATCCTCTGATTCCGGATCAAAAGCATACTGCACGTTACACTCACCCACGATACCAATATGACGGATAATCTTGATGGCCAGCGCACGCAACTTATGATATTCCGAGTTTGTCAGGGTCTGTGAAGGAGCCACCACGATACTCTCACCCGTGTGGATACCCAGTGGATCGAAGTTCTCCATGTTACATACGGTGATACAGTTGTCGTAACGGTCACGCACCACCTCATATTCTATCTCCTTCCAACCCTTCAGTGACTTCTCGACCAGCACCTGAGGTGAGAACGAGAAAGCCTTCTCGGCCAGAGCGTTCAACTGTTCCTCGTTATCACAGAAACCACTGCCCAAACCACCCAGGGCATAAGCAGCACGCAGAATGATAGGATAACCCAGTTCGGCAGCAGCCTTACGCGCATCGGCGATATTATCACAAGCCTGACTCTTGATGGTCTTCACATTGATCTCGTCCAGTTTCTTCACGAAGAGCTCACGGTCCTCAGTATCCATGATAGCCTGAACGGGCGTACCCAGAACCTTCACGTTGTACTTCTCCAGCACACCGCTCTGATACAGTTCCACACCACAGTTCAAAGCTGTCTGACCACCGAAGGCCAGCAGGATGCCGTCTGGACGTTCCTTCTGGATGACC
>CAMOGP010000176.1 GCA_946614175.1 uncultured Prevotella sp.
TAAGGCTCCATGCCAGGCATGTTGTTGATATAACGACCACCGATGTTCTTGGCTACATGGTTCATGTAGCGGTTGAACTGGTCTGCAACGGCCTTATACATCTCTACGAGGTCGTCATACTGGTCGTTTTCTTCCTTGGTCCACTGGGGCAGGTGTTGCATGACACGCTTCAGGTTCTTGATACCATATTCAGAGGCTTTCACGTTGTTGTCGCTCAGGTCCTCTGTCTGGGCACGTGGGTCTTCATTACGACCTTCACCACCAAACCACAGACGAGGGTTGCCTTTCAGAATATTCGTGGTCTCGGTCATGAGTTTTTCCTTCTCCTCGTATTCATCCTTGAACTCAGGGCGCCACTGATAACCCCACTTGATGGCCCATTTGTCGTAGTCGTTGATACGAGGAAACAGACCTTTGGAAGAGATGTTGTCCTCGGGCTGTGCCACATAATTGAAACGGGCATAGTCCATGATGCTGGCCGTGTGGCCATTTTTCTCGACCCATGCCTTGTCGCGCAACTTCTCAACGGGTGTAGCAAACGAAGCACCCATGTTGTGACGCAGACCCAGTGAGTGGCCAACCTCATGACTTGATACGAAACGGATGAGCTCGCCCATCAGCTTGTCATCAAACTTCATGGTCTGTGCACGCTTGTCAACAGCACCGCACTGTACCATATACCATTTCGTGAGCAGGTTCATGACATTATGATACCAGCAGATATGGGCCTCGATAATCTCGCCAGAGCGGGGGTCAACGATGCGAGGACCATAGGCATTTTCGATTTCTGCAGGCAGATAGCGCAGCACAGAATAGCGGGCATCTTCCAGACTCACGTTGGGATCGTCCTCGGGCAGAACCTTGGCGGTGATGGCATTCTTGAAACCTGCGGCCTCGAAAGCCACGTTCCAGTCGTTGATACCCTGAATAAGATAGGGAATCCACTTCTTGGGAGTGGCAGGATCTATATAATAGACAATCTGCTTCTCGGGCTCAGTCAGTTCGCCGCGCAGATATTTCTTCTTGTTCTTGGGCACCAGACGGTAGCGGGAGATGAACGACTCGTGCTCGGTCTTGTGCTGTGCATCACTGAATCGCACGTAGCTATTCACGAAGTAACCCACGCGGTCGTCCCACAGACGTTTGCGCATAGGCTCTTTCGGGAGAAGTACCATGGACGTGTTGAAGGCCATGGTGATGGTTCCTGTCTTTGATGCCTCAGAACGGGCGGGAGAAGAGCCATAGGTGCGGGTGGTGGCAACCTCGATATTGGTGGGGAATACCTTGATGGTATCGATGAAAGTACGGTCTTTCATCAGGCCACCAACCTTCAATGAGGTCTTGTCGGTGTTGGAGAAACTCATCAGGTTGTTGTCGCTATTGAAGAGCGATGTAACCTCGATGAGGCTGGCATTTTTCTCTTCATTCTGACCAATAACCTTAAATGACTGCACGATGGGGTCGATGGTGGACTGCTCCAGGGTGCGAGAGATATTATCGCCATTGTCGGCCAGATGTGATAAGACATACTGTCTGATCATTATCTGACTGGTGTCGCGTTTCTCGAAATAGATGGTGGAATGGGTGATTTCCTCTCCGGCAAACTGGCCGAAGTTCTGGGGCACGGCAGTGAAGCGGGTGACACAGAGAATATAGCGTCCCAACATGGAGTCGGGTACCTCGAAATAGTATTTGTCTTCGATATGGCGTACGCGGAAGAGACCATCTCTTACGGTGCCGCCTTTCTTGATAAGCTTTTGATACTCAGTTTCTTTTGGTTCTTTCTTTGCCTGAGACTTTAGTGCGTTCTTTTCAACTTTTGTTGTATCTACGATGGTCGTATCCTTTTTGATAGTGTCGGCCTTTAAAGCAAAAAATGACTTGGATTGAACTGGTATTGTCAGCATCAATCCTGCAACAACAGTCAGAATGTGCCTGTATTTCATAATTATTTAGTTAATGCTTGGTTCTGATGATAGGCCAGTGCTGCACCGATAGCTGTGCAGAACTCGGCGAACTTTGGAATATGAAAATGTACCTGATAGAGCTTCTCAAGCATGGGATATACCTCCTTGCACTGAGGCAGCAGCGTGAGGTTACCGATGAGAACAAAGTCCTTGATGCCTGAGTTGAGTGCCGACAGGATGGCAGCAGAGCCAATACTCTGCAGCACCATGACGATGATGCCCAGTGCGATATCTTCCTTGGGCGCATCGTATTGTGCCTTGGAGAACAGACTGGCTGTGGCATTCATAGGCAGACCGGGTAGTGGATGGGTGGAGATATCACCAATCAGGAGGTTGATATTATGGATGTTGCCTTGCATGGCCAGGCTCTGGATCTGCTTGGGATCGCGCGTATTCAGCATCACGCGACTCAAACCTTGGAGTGTTCCGCCGCCAATACCGAGTCCGCCAATGTGCCGGATGTTCTCACCGTCGCACTGTACGAAACTGGTACCAGTGCCCATTGATACAACGATAGCCTTGGAGAGACCGCTCTCGAAGCGTGCGCCCAAACCGTCGGCAACAAACTCATCAACTTTTTGTGTGGGAATACCGTAGACAGGTTCGTCAATATAGGCAGCACCGACACCTGTCAGCATCACCTGTTCTACATCTTTCAATTTAATTTTGTTGTCGTGTAGATATTTTCCGAATGCACCGTAGAGGGAAGTCACCTGGTCGGCAGCGGTGATGCGAATGGGTGACACCACGCGTCCATTCTTCAATCCAACAATCTTTGTGGTGCTGATGCCCACGTCTATTCCTATTATAATACCCATAGTTATAAGAATTTTGCGCAAAGGTACATAATTTAATTAAGAATTAAGAATTAAGAATTAAGAATTTTGCCGTTTCGTAATATTTTTGTACCTTTGCAGACAGAAACCTTACAAAATGCATATAGCAGTAGCTGGAAATATTGGTAGCGGAAAGTCAACACTAACTCGGATGCTAGCCCGTCATTACGGATGGGAAGCACGTTTTGAGGCTGTTGACCATAATCCGTATCTGGAAGACTATTATCGTGATATCCATCGCTGGTCGTTCAATCTGGAAGTGTATTTCCTGAAAGAGCGTTTCCGTGATCTCATAGAGATTGAAAAATCAGAGCATACCATTGTTCAGGACCGTTCTATCTTTGAGGGTGTCTATGTGTTCATGCAGAACAACAAGGCCATGGGTAATCTCTCTGATCGCGACTATGAGACTTATATGGAACTCTTTGAACAGATGATGAGTGTGGTTCATTATCCTGATTTGATGATTTATCTTCGGGCGTCTGTCCCTCATTTGGTTGGTAATATCCAAAAACGCGGTCGTGATTATGAGCAGACTATGAAGTTGGAATATCTGGAGAACCTGAACCGTCGTTATGATGAGTTTATCTATAAATTGTATAAGGGTAGGGTGATGGTTATCGAGAAAGATGAACTGGACTATCAGAACAACCCGAAGGATTTTGCACGTATTGTCGATCGTATTGACAGTACACTGTTTGGACTTTTTCCTGAATAAAAAAATATATCAAAATGCATATCGCAATAGCCGGAAATATAGGAAGTGGTAAGACCACTCTGACAAAGATGTTGGCCCACCGTTATGGATGGACACCAAGATTTGAACCTGTAGATAATAATCCGTATCTGGAGGATTTCTATGCTGACATGAAGCGGTGGTCGTTTAACTTGCAGGTGTACTTCCTGAATAAACGATTTAAGGAAGTGGTGGAGATCGCCAATTCAAAAGAGACCATCATCCAGGATCGCACAATCTTTGAGGATGCTTGTATCTTTGCACCCAACCTGCATGGACAGGGAATGATGAGTGATCGTGACTTCCAGAACTATAAGGACTTGTTTGACCTGATGATGTCGCTGGTGAAGCTGCCAGAGCTGATGATTTATATCCGCAGCAGTATTCCAACACTAGTGGCTCAAATCCAGAAACGCGGTCGTGAGTATGAACAGACAATGCGTCTGGATTATCTGGAAGGTCTGAGCCGACGTTATGAGGAATGGATTGCCGACTATAAAGGTCCGCTGATCGTGGTAGATGGTGATCACTGTAAATTTGGTGATAATCCAGAGGACTTCAAACAGGTCACGGATATGATAGACGCAAAATTATTTGGACTTTTCCCAATGGAGTAACGCATGGTTACTCCATTTTTGTTGTAGATAATAGGAGAGGGAAAGGGGCTTGTTGCGGCTTGTTGTTTTTACTGCTTGTGAAAAGGGGAAAAGAAAAATCCCGCTAAATCCGAAGACTTTCGCGGGATTCATAATGAAAGGAGGAGTGGTACCTCCAGGAATCGAACCGGGGACAC
>CAMOGP010000177.1 GCA_946614175.1 uncultured Prevotella sp.
TAAATTTTATTCATAGTAGGTGTTTCTGCTTTCGCTTCGTTGTCTGCAGAACAGCAGCAGAACAGCATGGCGGCTAAAAATAATAGAATCTGTCGCATCTCTCCTTTCTTTTTTTTAAGTTTGTCATAATCGAGTCTCATTTCAACTGCAAAGGTACGAACAATATATAATATAGGTATTACACAAATTGGCTGATTATATACCAATTTCGCAGAAAGTGCTTAAATAACGTAAAATATATACCATTATTAGACTATTTTTCGTATCTTTGCCACCAATATGAGGAATATTTTGAAGTTAGACAGCCCCAACGACTATGCTCGTTTTGTGGATGCACCGGTGTTGCACCCATTAATTAGCATCATCCATTATGACGAGCTGGCACCCTTCCGTCATAGCCTGAACAACTATGGTGTGTATGGGCTGTTCATTCAGCGGCAGTTCCCCCGTAATCTCTCATACGGCATGCGGAAATGGCAGGTGAGCGATGGCTCTATCATTGCAGTGGAACCAGGACAGATAGGCGGACTGGAGGACAATGGTGAGCGCATTTCGTTAAGTGGTTGGGTGCTGCTATGGTCGCCTGAGCTGTTGCACGGCAGCGAATTGGAGCGTCAGATTGATCACTATCAGTTCTTCTCGTATTTCTTCGATGGCTCGCTGCGCATGGAGCCAGACGAGTGGCTCTGCATCACGCAGTTGGTGGCTCAGATGCGACAAGAGTTGCAGGCGCATGAGGATTCCCCTTCACTCCGAAGTGTGCTGTTGGCTTATTTGCACCTGATACTGGAATACTGCAATCGTATCTATTTGCGCCAGTTATCGGAAGAGAATAGGGGAGAGACCGACCTGCTAAAGCGCTTCCATAACTTGCTGCATACCTATTTTCGCGAGAACCGACAATTGTCGCAAGGCTTGCCCACTGTAGCCTGGTGTGCCTCCCAACTGGCTTATTCTCCCCGATACTTTGGTGACATTGTCCACAGGGCCACGGGCGGCACAGCTATCGGTTATATACATAATTATGTCATCAATCAGGCGAAAAGTCTTTTGATGCAAGGGCATAACGTCAGCGAGACCTCCCGCCTGTTGGGTTTCGACTTTCCCCATCATTTCACCCGCCTCTTCAAGCGCATCACGGGTCTCAGTCCGAGCCAGTTCGTTGGGAAATAATCATCTGTCGTTATTATTGCGACATTTCCCAATGTGGCTGTTCTCATCAATATGGTTGCTTCCAAATAAGGTATGTTTTCTCACAAATACAAATATATAAGTGTAAATTTACTTTTTTGCGATTTATTTTGTAAATTTGCACACTGAATACGGTGCTACGGCGATAGAGATGGGTTCGTCTGAACTTAACGAACTAGTTTCGACAGGCGGTAGATAAGGCGTAAAAAGGAAAAATGAAAATGAGAATTGATAATATGAAAAACGTACTGATTTTAGCTGCCTTGTGTGTCACCATGACAACACAGGCACAACCAAAGGATGGAGGCATCAGTAGAAAGATGCTCTCTGAAATAGAAAACGAGAATGTGCTGCAGCCTGCCGATCGTGCATTGGTAAACGCTATTGCTACGAATGCTATTGACGACTTGTCGCAGAACCGAAAGAACGCAGGCGCGCTGGACACGCATTTCAGCATAGAGACGAGGAAACAGAGCATTACAGACCAGAAATCATCTGGTCGCTGTTGGATGTTCAGTGGACTGAATGTGCTGCGCTCTGACTTCAACCTGCGCACAGACTCGTTGAACGTGACATTCTCGCAGGCATACCTCTTCTTCTACGACCAGTTGGAGAAAGCCAACTTGATGCTACAAGGCTGCATCGATACTGGTAAAAAAACTATAGACGATCAGCGTGTGCAGTTTTTCTTCCATTCTCCCATAAGTGATGGAGGCACCTTCTGTGGTGTGGCCGATCTGACGGAGAAATACGGACTGGTGCCTGCGGAGGTGATGCCCGAGTCGTATTCAAGTGACAACACTTCAAAGGCACGTGCCCTGATTGCTACCAAATTACGTGAGTATGGTCTGCAATTGCGCGATATGGTACAGAAAGACAAGAAGGCTTCTGCCATTGAGAAGGCTAAGGCACGTATGCTCAGCCAAATCTATCACATGCTTCAGTATACCATCGGCGTACCTCCACAGAAGTTTACCTATGCTTTTAAGGATAACAAAGGACAGACTGTAGGCGAGCCTAAAGAATATACCCCACAGTCTTTTTATAAAGAGGTGGTAGGCAAATCGCTCAACGGTACTTTTATCATGGTAATGAATGACCCTCGTCGTGAGTACTACAAGACCTACGAAGTGGAGTATGACCGCCACACGTATGACGGACACAACTGGAAATACGTCAATTTGCCAATGGATGATATAGAGGAGATGGCCATCAATACTCTGAAAGCTGGTCATAAGCTTTATTCTTCTTATGACGTAGGTAAGATGCTGGACCGCAAGCGTGGTTATGCCGATACGGAAAACTTTGACTACGGGGCATTGTTTAATACCTCGTTTGGTATGAACAAGGCAGAACGTATATCTACGTTCGACAGTGGTTCTACACATGCGATGACACTGACGGCTGTTGACCTTGACAGCAAGGGCAAGGCTACGAAATGGAAGGTGGAGAACTCATGGGGTGCCTCTTGGGGACAACAGGGCTGCCTGATTATGACAGACCGCTGGTTCCGTGAGTATATGTTCCGCCTAGTGGTGCCCAATGAATATGTACCTGCTAAGGTGAAGAAGGCATACGAGACAGCTCCTGTGATGGTGATGCCCGAAGACCCGCTCTTCCAAATGGATGAATAATCAAGAAAACTTGTGCTAATGATGAAACAAGTAAAACCGAAAAAGAATCTTGGTCAGCACTTCCTGACCGACCTGTCTATAGCTAAGCGCATTGCTGATACTGTAGATGCCTGTCCCGATATACCCGTGCTGGAGGTAGGACCGGGTATGGGTGTGATGACGCAGTATATCGTGGAGAAGCCTCGCCCGTTTAAGGTGGTAGAGATAGACCGTGAGTCGGTGGAGTATCTAAACGAGCATTTTCCTAAGTTGCGTGAGAATATCCTGGGTGAGGACTTTCTGCGGATGGACCTGCGTCAGGTGTTTGATGGGCAACAGTTTGTGCTCACAGGTAATTATCCGTATGATATCTCCTCACAGATATTCTTTAAAATGCTGGATAATCGCGACTTGATTCCTTGTTGTACTGGCATGATACAGCGTGAGGTGGCCCTGCGTATGGCCTCACAGCCAGGTAATAAACAGTATGGCATATTGTCCGTATTGATTCAGGCATGGTATGATGTGGAGTATCTGTTCACGGTAGAACCAGGTGTGTTTAATCCGCCTCCTAAGGTGCAGAGTGCTGTAATACGCATGACGCGTAATAAGGTACAGAAACTAGGATGCAACGAGGACCTGTTTAAACGTATTGTGAAGACCACGTTTAATCAGCGCCGTAAGATGTTGCGTGTCAGCTTGAAGCAGATGCTACCTGCTGATTCTCCGTTTTTTAATGAATATGCTACGGCATTAACCAAGCGTCCAGAGCAACTATCAATTTCAGAGTTTGTGGAATTGACGAATTGGTTGGAAAATTACCTGTGTGCGAACACAAACGCTTGATTTTAATCAATAATACGTTATTTTTCTTGCAAAAGGCGACGGAATTTGATACGAGTTATCAGATTTCGTCGTACCTTTGCATCGTCAAAAGGAAACAATGACAAAAGAGATCTTCAATAGTATTTAGTTTGATTAGGTAGAAAGTTTTAGAAAATCCCCTTGTGAAAGGCGAGCATAGAGTTAGTAAAAAGCATAGAAAGTTAGTAAAAGAGAATCAATAGGTTAGTTAGTTATAAGGTTAGATTGTTTTTAAGGAAAGTAGGTATTAGTAAGGTAATAGAGATTGCATTAAGGGTAACAAAAGTAGAAAAGGTTTTTAGTTATTAATATCGAATGAAATGCAGGCCAGAGGTTAGAGAACCACGACCTGCATTTTCGTTGTATATACCTGTAATGTTTATTTCTTGATTCTTGTAGCCCTGATGATACGTATATCGTCAACAGGACGGTTATAGTCGTCGGTAAACACCTTTTGGATTTTCTCTACGACATCCAGTCCCTCGGTGACTTCACCAAATACGGTATATTGTCCGTCGAGATGGGGGGAACCACCGCGTTTCTTGTAGGTCCAGTACATCTCAGAACTGAATTTGGTCTGTCCCTTTGTATTTTCAAGCACTTTCTC
>CAMOGP010000178.1 GCA_946614175.1 uncultured Prevotella sp.
GTTGATCCTAAAGAGGCTTTCACAGGTGCTAAATACATCATCTCTTCAGGTGGTGCTCCCCGTAAGGAGGGTATGACCCGTGAGGATCTGCTGAAGGGTAACTGTCAGATTGCTGCCGACTTCGGTGAGAATATCAAGAAGTACTGTCCTGACGTAAAGCACGTTGTGGTTATCTTTAACCCTGCTGACGTTACTGCTCTGACCGCTTTGATTCATTCCGGTTTGAAGCCAAATCAGCTGACCTCTCTTGCAGCTCTCGACTCTACCCGTCTGCAGCAGCAGCTGGCTCAGGAGTTCGGTGTTCGTCAGGACAAGGTTACTAACGCTTACACATACGGTGGTCACGGAGAGCAGATGGCTGTATTTGCCAGCAAGGCTATCATCGATGGAAAGCCCCTTTCTGAGCTTCCTCTCTCTGCTGAGCGTTGGGCTGAGATTAAGCACATGACCACACAGGGTGGTAGCAATATTATCAAGCTCCGTGGCCGCAGTTCATTCCAGAGCCCCGCTTATCAGGCTGTTAAGATGATTGAGGGTGCTATGGGTGGTGAGCCCTTTAAGTGGCCTGCAGGTTGCTATGTCAACGCTTACGGCTTCAAGAATGTGATGATGGCTATGCCTACAGTCATCGACAAGGATGGTGTGCACTTCACACAGCCCGAGGGTACAGCTGAGGAGATGGCTGCACTTCAGGCTTCTTACGAGCACCTGCAGAAGATGCGTGACGAGATCATCTCTCTCGGCATCATCCCTGCTGTTGAGGATTGGGCTAAAGACAATGCAAACCTCTAATGGGTTTCTTCATAAAAAGAGAAGGTCGCGAATCATAAATCGCGACCTTTTTTATTATCTTACTACTTTGTTGAAAGTCCAGGTGATGAGTCCTGGCGTCATCTTACAGAAGAATTTCAAGATGGCTAGACCTATCTCGCTATAGAAGACGCGCGAGGCATATTCCTCCCATTTCTTGTTTTCGAAAATCTGCTTATTAATGATGGGGAAGGGTGTACCCGTGCTGATAGCCGTTGCCGCATGACTGGCTGTGAGGAAAGCATAATAGAGTCCCTCGAAGGTCAGTCGGTTGGGGAAACCGCCGGCGTCACCAATCAAGATGATGTTTTTGTGTAGCGGATATTCTATACTTTGGGGAATATAGGCACCCTGCGGTTTCTCGTCAGGACAGCCCATGTCTCTTAGTACCTTACGAAACATTTGTGGTGTGGTCATATAGTCGCCAAAGCCCTGCACGTCGTAGCTTTCGTTGGGGAAACTGTAGTAGTAACCCTGACGATAGAAGCGTGAGAGATTCCCCACAATGGCATTATCTGCTGATTTTGGACCATATTGCTCCATGCAGAGGATGCCGTGACTGGCATGTGGATTCAAGTATTTGCGCACGCGACTATTGGCACCATCGGCACCCACCAGATAATCACATGTTATCTGTTGTCCGTTTTTCAGTGTGACAATAATTTTCTGGCCACTCTCCTCTATACCTATCAATGCTTCATTGACAAAGTTACCGCCAGCCTTTTGGTAGTGCTCCAAAAGTTGTGCGTCAAATGATTTGCGCTTTACAATACGAATTTCTTCGTCCATCATGAAGTCGAGTACCTGTTCGCCCTCAATACATAACTTCAGCCGGTGTACGCTGTTATAATCGTATCTGAAGTCGGGCATCAGTCTTGACAACAACTTATATGAGCGTGGCGTCAGTCCGCCACCGCAGATCTTATCTCTTGGGAATGTGGCTCTGTCAAGGAGTATGCAGTCTATGTTTCTTTGTTTGAGCAACAGACCGCAGGTCGTTCCTGCCGGCCCAGCTCCTACAATCACAACTTTTGTTTGTTCCATATTCTTGGTTCTAGTTCATTAATCTCCTTCGATGAACATGCTCTGGTCCATCTCTGTAAGCGATTTCTTTTTCTTGCTTTCCTTTGCGCCCGCTTTCAGTAGGTTGCGTGCAGCGGTGATGATGCTTGGACCGCTGTCTGCTGTCGTTATCTTTAGCTTCGACATCTTCTTGATGGTGTCGTTCATGCTCGACTCCACATCCATGAAGCGCTGCCCGAAGTCCTGCACACGTTCTATTACCGTGTTGGCGGCATCCATCATAGCCTGCTGGTTGGAAAGTTGGCGTACTTGTGTCCACATCATCTCCAGCACACGCAGGTTCATGTACATGGTCTGCGGACCCAGTATCATCACACCTTCATCATAGGCCTCGCGCCATAATGTGGCGTCGTTGAGCAATGCCAGATTCAAAGCTCCCTCTATGGGCACGTACATGATGGCAAAATTCAGTCGGTTATAGCCCTCGGGCAGGTACTTGGTGTATTCTTTCTTGGCCAAACGCTTCACTTGTGCCCTGACGCTGTCGATATGAGCCTTCAGAAAGAGACTCTTCTCGGGCGTACCGTCTTCTGCGTTCATATAGCGCTCGTAGTCAGTGAGTGACATCTTGGAATCTACTACCACATGACGGTTGTTGGGAAAATGCAGGATGAAGTCGGGGATAAGTCCCTTACCATCATCACCTTTTAGTCCCTTGCCGCCCTTGTCGCGTAGCGTTTCCTGTGTGTCATATTGCTCGCCTTCGTGGAGCTCCAGATCTTCCAACAGTTGTTTGAGTTTCAACTCGCCGAAGTTACCCTGCACCTTCACCTCTCCTGTCAAGGCACGTGTCAGTCGGTCGGCCGTTTCGCCGATAGCCTGACTCTTCTGCATATTGATCTTGATGGTCTCGTCCAGTCGGGTCAACGCCTCCGTCTGTTGCTCCTTTGTCTTGTCGAGTGCCTCTTGCATATCCTTCAGACTCTTCTGTAGCGGGTCAATAATCTTTGATACCTGCTCTTTGTTCTGTACACCCAACTCGTCCTGACGTTGTTTCAGAATTTTCTCAGAAGTGGTCTGCATCTGTTCGCGAATCAGGTCCAACTGACTCTTAACCTGTTCCTCGTTCATCTGCTTCAGGGCAGCTATCTGTCCTTCGTGTGCTTCTTTGGTCTGGCGAAGTTGTTTGTCAAACGAGACTTTCATGTCTTCTATGCGTTGCTCGTAGGCACCCTTCACCTCTACCAAGGTTTCTGCATGGCGTTTCTCTTCGGTATCCAGTTGTTTCTCGTAGGCATTCTTCACCTCTGCTAGGGTTTCTGCGTGACGTTTCTCCTCTACATCCAGTTGTTTTTCGTAGGTTTTCTTCTGTACAACGCAGTAGGCACCGGCAGCAATGACGACGGCAACGATGACGATAATGGCAAGAATAATCTCCATATGATGGTGTCTTTATCTGATAAAATTGGTCCTCAGGGGGGCTTCCAGTGAGGGATGTCCCTCTTCGCTGACGTTTAGCTTCTGTATCATCCATGCCATGTTACGTCCCAGGGTACGCATGGTCTGCATGCCTTCTTCATCTTGAGCTGCCTGTCCTGGTGTCTGGCCATACACCATGTTCCAGTATTGCGAACTGACAATGGGCATGTTGCATATGGTGAAGTATTTGTTAAGACGGTCAAAAGCGGCTGAGGCTCCACCACGGCGGCATACCACCACGCTGGCGGCAGGTTTGAAACACAGTTCATTGCTCATAGAGTAGAATACACGATCGAGCAGAGCACACAGCGAACCGTTGGGGCCACCATAATAGACGGGAGAACCAATGACGAGTCCGTCAATACCATCCTTTATGGCACGCCATACTTTAAAATACAAATCATCGTGGAACGTGCATTTATTGCCATTTCTGCCACACATGCCGCAGGCTATGCAACCCTGCACAGCATGTTTTCCAATACTGATAATCTCTGTGTCAACGCCTTCTTCATTTAGCGTTTTGGCTACTTCGCTCAATGCTGTAAACGTATTGCCGTTTTCTTTTGGGCTTCCATTAATCAATAGTACTTTCATCGTTCTCTCCTTTGTTTGTTTTTGTGACCGCAAAGTTAAGAAATAATTCTCAAAAAACTATGGCTGGGATGAAAAAACTTTGATGAGGTGCAGTTTGCGCCATCTTAATACCACCTTCTGTCCATTCTTTACGTAGATGCCATGAGTAGGTGTGTCCCTAATGGAGCGGCTGGAACTTTTAGGGCCTTACTTTTTGGAATTGCAAAAAAGCTATTAACGACGTTCACCAGAACAGATAGTCCGTCTTGGGGCTACCTATTTCCTGATGCTCTGCTTCAGCTTCAGAATACGACGCACGCTCTCGTCAATGCGCTGCTCTGTGATTTCACCGGCTTCCACTGCCT
>CAMOGP010000179.1 GCA_946614175.1 uncultured Prevotella sp.
ATTGAGCCCACGTTAAGATGGTGGGCTCAATAAGGTTTTACTCTTCTACGATGGGATAGAGTTCGATGAACTCACCCTGATGATTTTGTCCGTCATTAATCAGTTCGGCTGTCTTCTGACCTACAGTCTCAATATCGTGGAAACCAGGCAGAGACATGTTGCCATTCAGGTCGGTGGTAGTGGGACCTGGGTGTACTGAGAAAATCTCTACGGGCGTATTGCTCTGTTGGAATTCTATTGCCATCACGCCCATCATGGCATTCTGGGCGGCCTTGCTGGCAACATAAGCCAAAGGATGCCAGTAGGGACTGATTTCTGAAGGCACGGTGATATTCACAATACGGCCGTTATTGTTCGCCAATACTGGGAACAAGGCTTTTGTTAGCGCCCATGTGCCGATGAAGTTCACATCCAGTGTTTCGCGGATATCGTTCAATTCCGTGTGAGCGCTATCTACACTCATGTCGCCAGGAATGCCGGCATTGTTGACAAGGAGTGAAAGGTTGGGGTAATTCTCGCTGATTTCTTTTGTTGCCTGATTGATACCATTCAGGTCCTTCAGTTCGATATTCACATAGCCCAGTACGTTGACGCCAGCAGCTTTCAGTTCGCAGATGGCTTTCTCAGCACGCTGCTCGTCGCGTGCACCGATAATCACGTTCCATCCGCTTAGTCCCAGATGCTTTGCAATGCCAAAGCCGATGCCTTTGTTGGCACCTGTCACCAAAACAATCTTTTCGTTTGCCATTTTTTATGTATTAATAAAGTTTTTGCAAAGGAACTCATTTATCTCTGTACCACCAAACATTGTTCCTATCATGCAAAAAAGAACTACAATTTGGGTAAGTAAAATGAAATAAATGCTTTTTTGTTTTGCATTTCAATTGGTTTGCACTACCTTTGTGCCATAAAAACATCAAAACTTAAATGAAACAATACCTTGACATACTGGATCGCATCCTAAAAGAGGGGACGCAGAAAGGTGACCGTACGGGTACGGGTACACTGAGCATCTTTGGTACACAGAGTCGTTATGACCTGAGTAAGGGATTTCCTCTTCTCACTACAAAGAAGTTGCACCTCAAGTCGATTATCTACGAATTGCTGTGGTTTCTTAATGGCGACACAAATGTGAAATACTTGCAGGATAACGGTGTAAGGATATGGAATGAATGGGCCGATGAGAACGGTGAACTAGGACCCGTCTATGGGCACCAATGGCGCTCTTGGCCCGACTACGACGGAGGTACGATAGACCAAATAAAATATGTGGTAGATCAGATAAAAAATAATCCCAACTCACGTCGCATAATTGTGTCGGCATGGAATGTGGCCGAGGTGAATAAGATGGCGCTACCTCCTTGTCATACGATTTTCCAGTTCTACGTGGCCGACGGCAAGTTGTCATTGCAACTCTATCAGCGTAGTGCAGATACCTTCCTGGGCGTACCCTTCAACATTGCGTCGTATGCTCTGTTGTGTATGATGATGGCACAGGTGTGCGGACTAAAGCCTGGTGAGTTTATTCATACTACGGGTGATACTCATCTGTATCTGAATCATTTGGAACAAGCCCGTCTGCAGCTCACGCGTGAGCCTCGACCTCTGCCCACAATGAAGATTAATCCCGACGTGAAGAGTATTTTCGACTTCAAGTATGAGGACTTCCAATTAGAGAATTATGATCCCTGGCCACATATTAAAGCAGAGGTAAGCGTATGATATCAATGATTGCCGCCGTAGCGAAGAATCGCGCTATTGGCTTTGAGAATAAACTGATTTACTGGTTGCCCAATGACCTAAAGCGTTTTAAGGCTTTGACAACGGGACACACCATTGTGATGGGACGTAAGACGTTTGAGAGTCTGCCAAAAGGGGCTCTTCCTAATCGCAGGAACTGCGTGCTGACAAAGAGTTCTAAAGAACTTCCAGGTTGTGACTGCTTTGATAGTTGGGACGACTTTTTCAAGAGTTGCAAGCCTGATGAGGATATCTATATCATTGGGGGCGCCAGCCTTTATACAAACCTGTTGGACAAGGCCGACCGTCTCTGTCTGACGGAGATTGACGATACACCTGCGCAAGCCGATACGTTTTTCCCTGAATATGAGGAAGACTGGCAAGAAAAATGGCGCGAAGACCACCCCGCGGATGATCGTCACGCCTATCCTTATGCGTTTGTTGACTATGTAAGACGTTAAGACTATCTCACATCAGCCCATCTTACATTAGTCATCAAGGTCTACCATGTCCATTACGGGCAACTGTCTCT
This sequence comes from uncultured Prevotella sp., assembly GCA_946614175.1. Lineage (GTDB taxonomy): Bacteria > Bacteroidota > Bacteroidia > Bacteroidales > Bacteroidaceae > Prevotella. The sequence goes on from CAMOGP010000179.1 coordinate 2,273, forward strand.
CGAAGGCTGAGTGAAATGAAATCAGCGTCTGCGAACTGCTAAGTCCTAAAGGCTGCAGTTTGTCATGGATGATGGTGAGCAGATGGTGATTGTTCTGAGCATAAATCTTAATAAACATATCGAAATTTCCCGTGGTGTAATGGCATTCCGTTACCTCGGGAATTTTCTTTAGTTCCTCTAATACTTGGTCAAAATCCTCAGGATTTTTCAGGTTCAAACCAATGAAGGCACAGGTCTCATAACCCACCTTCTCAGGGTCGATAAGGAACTGTGAGCCTTTCAGGATACCGATATTGGTCAATTTCTGGATGCGCTGGTGAATGGCTGCTCCACTCACGTCACATACACGTGCTACTTCTAGAAAAGGAATACGTGCGTCGGCGGCGACAAGCTTCAGAATCTGCTTGTCCAGTCTGTCAAGTTTTTCTTTTGCCATATTCTTAATTTTAAATCTTAATTCTTGTTTGTTTTCTCTACTGCTGAATAATTGATTTTTAGTGCAAACGATTGTTGCAAGGCTTCTTTAATTTGAGCTATCATGCCGAATGGTACGTCGCGGTCGGCCTTGATGGAGACTGTCATTCTGGGTTGGTCTTCTGAATTCATCTGGGCTTTCTCGGTTTCCACGAAGGCTTTGATGTCCGACATGGTGGCCAGTTTGTTGTTTAGTTGGATATAGAAACTATCGGCCGGTTGACCTGGTACACGACCTACGTAGATGGTGCTGACTGATGACTTGTGAGTCAGCTTTCGTACTTCTGTTCCCTTGGGCACATCGTAACGCACCTGTAAGTCGACATCCCTCATGTGGGTGACAATCATGAAGAAGAAGAGCACGGTGAATATCAGGTCGGGTAGGGCTGCTGTATTCAGACCTGGCATCTCATGTTTCTTTCTGCGAAAAACTCCACGCTTCATGATGACTCACCTCCTTTCTCTTCAAGAGCCTGCTCGCTGATGCGCTGGGGATAGACCAGGGCAATGGCATCTCGCTGCTCTGCATTACACTGAGCGTAGGGGTGCTGGAATTGTTTGAGGGCCAATTCGTTGCGTAGGTGGTTGTAGCCTGCTACCACAGCATTCTGCATCTGAAAATAGGAGTCGTAGGTAGCCTTTGGGCTGACCTCAACGATAATCACATGACGATCGCTGACCTTACAGCGTCCCAAAAGGTGCACTTCGCGTACACTCAGTTCGGGCAGGGTGGGGTCATCGGCAGTATTAGCTACGAAATCTTCTACACGCTTAGACAAATCATCGATTGCCATAGGCTCATCGTTGCAGGTGAGCTGATTGTTGGCGTCGAGTTTGAGGCAGAGGGCATTACGTTGTTTAACTACCAGTTCCTCTTCTTTCGTCAGATCATCTGGCGGAGGCAGTTGGCGAGGCAGTCCCCAGTCAGTGTCCATGGATGAGGTCACGAGGAAGAAGATCAACAGCATGAATGATATATCCGCTGTCGATGTGGTGTTCAAACCAGGCATCTCCTTTTTTTTCCTCGTAAACATGAATCTAAACTATTAGTCGTTGTGGGTGGTATATTGATGAACAATAGACCATATAACAAGACCTGCTAGGAGGCCCATCAAAATATAAATCGTATAGAGTAGAACGTCAACCATTTTTTTTTCTTAATGCGCTAGCAAATTATTCACTTTTCACTCTTCGCTTTTACTTTTGCAAAGATATCCATCAGGTTGATGGCTCCCTCTTCCATCTGAGTGGTCAGACGGTCAATGCGAGAGTTAACGAAGTTGTAGAACACCTGCAGAATAAGTGCTACGATGATACCAAAGATGGTGGTAATCAGGGCTACTTTCATACCTTCTGCTACGATGGTTGGACTGATGTCACCCTCAGCCTGAATCTGGTCGAAGGCCATCACCATACCAATCACGGTACCAAGGAATCCCAGTGAGGGGGCAATAGCAATACAGAG
>CAMOGP010000180.1 GCA_946614175.1 uncultured Prevotella sp.
GCGTCATCCGTCAGATGAAGAGCGATGGCTCTCTTCGGAAACTGCATGAGAAGTATGGGTTAGTATATGCCTACTAACCTCCTTGTCATGTCGACCAAGCGTTTTTTTCTTTCTTGTCATGTCGAGCGTAGTCGAGACATCTCTGCGGCTTGCCGCTGCGCCTAAAAGGCGCATTCATGAGATCTCTCCACGCGCTTCGCTTGGTCGAGATGACAAAAAGGAGGTGGTGGCTGCGCTCGGAATGACAAGTGGGGGTGGTGGCGCACCTCTTTTAGCAACTTTGCAACCGGGTTGCAGGGGGATGTTTGTACCTTTGCAGCCGGAAAGAAATTATTATTTGATGGAGTTATGGGAAAAATAGAATGTAAGACTTGTGAGCATCATCATGAGCATGAGCATCATCATCACCATGAGCATGATACTCACGAGCAGCTGCGGCTGATTATTATTACGGCGGTGCTGCTGGTGGGAGCGGTTGTTGTTGAGCACTGGTTGCAACTGGAGACATGGCAGTTGTTGCTGGTTTATCTTATACCTTATATAATAATAGGGCACGACACGCTGAAAGAAGCTGTTGAGGGATTGGCGCATGGCAATCCGTTTAACGAGCACTTCCTGATGAGTGTGGCCACCATCGGCGCTCTGTGCATCGGTTTTCTGCCTGGCGCTGAGACGCAGTTCCCTGAGGCGGTGTTTGTGATGCTGTTTTTCCAGGTTGGTGAGTTGTTTGAGGGCTATGCCGAGGGGAAAAGTCGCGACAGTATAGCACACCTGATGGAGATTAAGCCTGATAGCGCTACGCTTTGGAGGAAAGAGGAAGGTGGAAAGTGGAAAGAGGTTACTGTGGCTCCTGAGGAGGTTAAGATAAACGACGTAATCGTAATTCGTCCTGGCGAGAAGGTGCCTCTGGACGGGATGGTGATCGAGGGTAAGAGTGCACTGAATACAGTGGCGCTGACGGGTGAATCGCTGCCACGCGATGTGGCCGAAGGCGACGAGGTGATATCGGGCTGCGTGAACCTGAGTGGTGTGCTGCGCGTAAGGGTGACGAAACCATACGGCGAGAGTACGGTGCAGAAGATTATCCGACTGGTGGAGAGTGCTGGCGAGACCAAATCGAAGAGTGAGACATTCATCACCCGCTTTGCACGCATCTACACGCCGATAGTGGTGCTGGCAGCCGTAGCCCTGGCAATTGTTCCGCCGTTACTAATAGCCTTCGCCCAACACCTATCACCAATCACCCTTTTCAGCACCTGGCTGTACAGGGCCTTGATGTTCCTGGTAGTGTCGTGTCCATGTGCGCTGGTAATCAGCGTGCCGCTGACATTCTTTGGTGGTATAGGTGGCGCATCGCGACACGGCATACTGATAAAAGGGGCTAACTATATCGACGTGCTATCGAAGATTGATACCGTGGTGTTTGACAAGACGGGAACGCTGACACACGGACAGTTTGCCGTAACAGCGGTGCATCCCGACAGTTGCGACGAGCACCAGCTGCTGCATCTGGCTGCTCACGTAGAGCACTTCTCTACACATCCGATAGGTGCAGCATTGAGGGACGCCTTTCCTGACGAGGCTACCGACGGCTGTAAGGTGGACCATGTGCGCGAGGTGGCTGGACAGGGCATCATTGCTGCGGTTGGCGATAAAGAGGTGGCCGTGGGCAATACGAAGCTGATGGACGCTGTGGGTGCAGAATGGCACGACTGCAAGCACCTGGGCACCATCATCCATGTAGCCATCGACGGGAAGTATGCCGGACATATCGTGATAAACGACCAGATAAAGGCCGACAGTGCCGAGGCCATCAAGGCTTTGAGTGAATTGGGCGTGAAACGCACGGTGATGCTTACGGGCGACCGCAAGGAAGTGGCTGAGAACGTGGCCAAGACACTGGGTATCACAGAGTATCACGCCGAGCTGATGCCCGCCGATAAAGTCCAGAGAATAGAGGATATCTCTCACCTCTTACCTCTCACCTCTCACCTCTGCTTCGTGGGCGATGGCATCAACGACGCACCTGTTCTGGCTCGTGCGGATGTGGGTATTGCCATGGGCGGACTGGGTAGTGATGCGGCTATCGAAGCTGCCGACGTGGTGCTGATGGACGACAAACCATCGAAGATAGCCTTGGCTATCCGACTGGCTCGACGTACACTGAACATTGCCCGACAGAACGTCTGGCTGGCCATCGGCATCAAACTGGCAGTGCTGGTATTGGCAGCAGTAGGTATGGCCACCATGTGGATGGCGGTGTTTGCTGATGTGGGAGTAACAGTACTGGCTGTGCTTAATGCTATGCGTGCTCTGCGCGCATAGCTTGCGGCTTGGAAGTTTCCGGATGTACACCCGCACGGAATCGAACCGTGACCAACAGAACCGGAATCTGTTATTCTATCCATTAAACTACGGGTGCGATTGCTTGAAAACGAGTGCAAAAGTACAAATTTTAATTCACAATTCATAATTGCTCATTGAGAATTAGGATTTGTTAACGAGTAGGGTGGGTGTGCAATTTGTTAGTAAAAATCAAATATTTTGTATCAGAATGCAAAAATATTTGGGTTTTTGCTTGCATTTTAATAATAAATGTGTACCTTTGCACGCAATTTAAGCATAAACTGATGATATGGGACAAGTAATTAAGCCTGTGATGTATGAGCCGTTGCTGGATATGAAGCAGACGGAACAGGGTATAAAACTGATAAAGGAGTTCTTTCAACAGAACTTATCGACAGAACTGAGATTGCGCCGTGTGACGGCACCACTCTTTGTACTGAAAGGACTTGGTATTAACGACGATCTGAATGGTGTGGAGCGCCCCGTGAGCTTCCCGATTAAGGATCTGGGCGATGCCAAGGCTGAGGTGGTGCACTCGCTGGCCAAATGGAAGAGACTGAGTCTGGCAGAATATCACATAGAGCCTGGCTATGGCATCTATACAGATATGAACGCGATACGTGCCGACGAGGAGCTGGACAACCTGCACTCGCTGTATGTTGACCAGTGGGACTGGGAGGCCGTGATTCGTCGGGAAGACCGTACGCTGGCATTCCTGAAGAATATTGTGGAGCGTATCTATGCCGCTATTCGTCGTACGGAATACCTGACCTGCGAGACTTATCCGCAGATTAAGCCATTCCTGCCCGAGAAGATTCACTTTATACATGCCGAGGAACTGTTGCAGATGTATCCCGACAAAACACCTAAAGAGCGTGAGGATGCCATCTGCGAGAAGTATGGAGCAGTGTTTGTGATCGGTATTGGCGGTAAGCTGAGCAACGGTGAGAAGCACGATGGGCGTGCACCTGACTACGACGATTGGAGCACCATTGCTGAGGACGGACGTGCCGGACTGAATGGCGATATCCTGATTTGGTATCCTGTGCTTGGTCGCAGTTTCGAGTTGTCGAGCATGGGTATCCGTGTAGACAAGGAGAGCCTGTTGCGCCAGCTGGAGATAGAAGGAAAGGAAGAGCGCAAGGAGCTTTACTTCCACCAACAGCTGCTGAACGACAAACTGCCACTGAGTATTGGTGGTGGTATCGGTCAGAGCCGACTCTGTATGGTATTGCTGCACAAGGGGCATATAGGAGAGATTCAGGCGTCAATCTGGCCTGAGGACATGAGAAAACAGTGCAAAGCGCTTGGCATGAATCTGATATAATAATTGACCTATCATATTTTTAACACGGATTAATCTAAATTTTCGTCAAGAAATCGAGGTTAATCCGTTTTCTTTTTGTACCTTTGCAGCCAAATTTGAATTTTATTATAACGTTGTAACAAAAGAAAATGGCTGAAAGTAAGAAAATTAAGACCGCTTTGGTGAGTGTATTCCACAAGGACGGACTGGATGAGCTTTTGAAGAAATTGAATGATGAAGGCGTTAAGTTCCTGTCAACCGGTGGTACACAGCAGTTTATTGAGTCACTCGGCTACGAGTGTCAGAAGGTAGAGGATGTTACAACCTACCCATCAATTCTGGGTGGACGTGTAAAGACTCTGCACCCAAAAGTGTTTGGAGGTATTCTGGGACGTCGTGACAATGAGGGCGATCAGGAGCAGATGAAGAAGTATGAGATTCCTGAGATCGACTTGGTTATCGTAGACCTTTATCCATTTGAGCAGACCGTAGCTAGTGGTGCCAGCGAGGCCGACATCATTGAGA
>CAMOGP010000181.1 GCA_946614175.1 uncultured Prevotella sp.
TACCTTCGACCGTAGGTCAGAGGTACGAATAAGTGAGTAAAATACCAAATTTATTTGGATATTTTAGAACGAAAGTATGATGAGAGTGTCAATTCAACAGATACAACAATAACTGATGGGTGTAAATTATGGTGCAAAGATGGCGATAATTCTACTTTTTTCAGTAATTTTGCATGCCAAATATAATATGAATTGTAAATATGGAGCAATTTGAGCAACAACTGAACAACGATCTGCATCAGTATCTGCAGAGTCTGAACGAGGTTGACGAAAGACTGCCGGAATGTCCTGACGTAGAGGAAAAATGGGAGACAACAGCCAAGGCCTATATCCCTGACGGCATCCGTGAGTTTCAGGATTATCCCTCGGCCTCGCTGGGCTGGATGATGTATATAGGACTGGCTGTGGCCAAGATGTGGGACACAGAGTGGGAAATCTATGGGAATATAGCAGACCTCTATGCCTATATGCGCGACAAGCGTGGCTTCGATGCGATGGACGAATATATCCGCGAGGAGATTCTGCAGCTTAAGGGCGACGACTACGCACGGCTCGAGCATCTGGTAGGCGAGTGTGCTTCACGTGTCTATAATGCCCTGATGCGCCAACATTTCGAACCCGGCACAAAAGATGCCTTCAATGGCTTTGTGAGCTGTTTGCACCAGCTGTATCTGATGGGAGCAGCTATCCAACTGAAGCGTATGGGATATCACATGACAAAAATGAATTAGGCTATCATGGATAATTTAGAAGAGAAATTCCCGCTGGTTGATGAGAAGGGATGCGTGATAGGTTCGGCCACACGAGGTGAGTGCCATAATGGTTCGCGATTGCTGCATCCTGTGGTCCATCTGCATGTGTTTAATTCGGCAGGCGACATCTACCTGCAGAAGCGTCCTGAGTGGAAAGACATACAACCCGGTAAGTGGGATACGGCTGTAGGCGGACACATAGACTACGGAGAGACGCCCGAGCAGGCCCTGCGTCGTGAAGTGAGTGAGGAGCTGGGCATCACGGATTTCGTGCCCGAGTTTGTGGATAAGTATGTGTTCGACAGTAAGCGCGAGCGCGAACTGGTCTATGTAAACCGTACCACCTACGACGGACCTGTGCGGCCTTCGGCAGAGGAACTGGATGGCGGACGCTTCTGGACCATGCAGGAGATACAGGAGGCGATGGGCAAGGATATCCTGACGCCAAATTTCGAGAGCGAGTTTCAGCGTTGTTTCCCCGATTTGGCTTGCCGTTAAGCCCCCAAGGGCCGTTATTGGTCCCTGGATACATACCATTCATCACAAAAGATTGCAGCTTATCCCAAAAATTTGGTGGAAGCTGCAACTTTTTTTACTTTTGCACCGTCAAATTTTTAAACGCATGAAGTTAGCAAACTGACATGTTTATCGAATGAATGAAAAAAAATACTGTTATTTTGTAATAAATCAGTTGTTCCTACGTCTAATGTATAAAATCGGATTTAATGATGAAACAAGAAGAAGAGATTTTTGCCCGATTGGTAAGAGAGCATAAGAGCACTATCTACACCGTGTGCTACATGTTTTCGAAAGATGAGGATGAGGTGCAGGACCTTTTCCAAGAGACACTTATCAACATGTGGAAAGGCATAGGTGGCTTTCGCCAGGAGAGTAAGGTCGACACGTGGATATACCGTGTGGCCCTGAATACCTGTCTGACACAGGAGCGTAAGAAGAAGCGCGAGGTGAAGAAGGTGCCTCTGACTATGGACGTCAACTTCTTTGAAGACAATGACGCCAATGCCAAGCAGGCGCGCATACTGCATCAGCGCATCAGTCAACTGGCCTATGTGGACAGGGCTCTGGTGATGTTGTGGCTCGACGGCATGAGCTACGATGAGATTGGTGCTGTGGTGGGCATCAGTCCGCAAAATGTGGCGGTGAAACTCTTCAGAATCAAGGAACAACTAAAAAAGATGTAATATGGAAGAACAGTATTTCGACGAAATGCGCCAGCAAATGGCGGCTCTCAAGGAGCAGTTGAACAAGCAGGAGATTGTTAGTGACCGCCTGATTCGCGAAATCATGAAGGCTAGGACAAAAGACATCCGCAGCACGAAGAATATGTGTTTTGTCTTTGCTTTTATCGCTTTCATCTGCTTCCCGCTCAACACGCTCACAGAGACCTGGAGCTGGACTTTCACGCTGGTCACTGCCATTATGCTTATTTTCTGTCTGGCAGCAACGGTATATATCCATCGTCCAGTGGAGCGTCTGAACCTGATGACTACCGACTTGGCTACGGTGGCTCGTGTGATGGCAAAATTCAAGAAGCAGTATGACAACTGGCTGCATTATTACACGCCGGCTATGGTTGTGCCCTGGGTGGTCTGGGCTTGCTACGAGTTTGCATGGAAGCGGTGCCCAGAGGGCGTTAATCCACTATGGCTTACGTTGCCTATTCTTGTTGGTGGTGGCATTGGTGGTGCCATTGGCTATTACTACCACTGCAAGGCTGTGAATGCTGCCAAGGATATCTTGGAACAGATAGAAGGGAAATAATGTTGTTTCTACTTCACAAATCCTTTATCGCGCCATTTTCCTGAGCGCCATCGGCGCATCAGGATGATGCCGCGAATATTTTCGTCGAGGGCAAAACCTATCCACATGCCCACCAGTCCGTAGCCCAGGGGGATACCAACAACATAGCTCAGTCCTACGGCAATACTCCATTGGAAGATGATGCCTATCACCACTGGATAGATGGCATCACCCGCTGCACGCAGGGTGCCCACGGCAAAGATATTTGACGTGCGTCCTATCTCCAGGAAGAAATCCACTACAAACACCCAAACGCCCATAGCAATAATCTCTTCGTTGTCTGTAAAAGCGCTGAGCACACCGCGTCCCGACAGTGCCAGCAGGGCTGAACCTGTCAGCGTGATAATCATGGACCATCGGTAGAAATAGTTGCCTAGCACGTAGGCCGCCTGGTGTCGCTGTTGTCCTACAAGATGTCCAACAAGTATGCCACCACCCTGCGTGATGCTGATGCAAAACAGGAATACGAATGTTATCATGTTGAAGCAGTAGGTGCGGGCAGCCAGTGCCTCATTGCTAATCTGATTGATGAAATAGGTGATCACCACCTGCGACAGACTATAGGAGATGTTCTCGCTCATGGCTGGCACACCAATCTTCAGCAGGTTGCCCAACTCTTTCCAGGGCATCGGACGGAAATACTCCAGGGGAAAACGCGGTATGTGTACCTTGAAATGGATGGCGGCAAGCAGCACCATAGCCACGGCCCTGCTCGCGGCAGTAGCAATGGCGGCACCCTCTACACCCAGTTGCGGGCAGCCCAGTCGTCCGAATATCAGGGCATAGTTGCCTATGATGTTCAGCACGTTCACGATACCCGTCACCACCATCGGATACACCACCTTGTCGGCACTGCGTAGCGAGGCCGAGAAGGTGAGCGACAGGGCCTGGAAGAACGACAGCGCACCTGTTATCTTCAGATACACCACGCCATCGCCCATCAGTTCTGGTCTTAGTCCCATCAGTTGCAATAGGGCCTCCGCCTTGAAGTAGAGTAGGGCGCTCACGCCCATTCCCAGCATCAGGTTCACCACCAGCGCCATACCCACCACCTGCACCAGTCGTTTTCTTAATCCGGCACCGATATACTGTGCACAAAGGATGGCTGCGCCCATCGAGAAGAACTGATACACTAGGAATACCAGTGATATCAACTGGTTGTCCAGTCCCACCGCGGCCACGCTGTTGTCGCTATAACGACTCAGCATCACGGTGTCCACGGCACCCAGCAGCATCACCAGTGCCATCTCGATAAACACTGGTATTGTGAGCACTTTCAATTGTCTTTTCAGGGATTGTTCAGCCATGCCTTTTATTTTGAGCTGCAAAGGTACGATTAAGTGAGTAAAAAAGCAAATTTATTTGTGTTTTTTCGAACGTGAGTACCTTAGAGCGACAGCTCAAAGGTACGAATTAGCGAGCGAAATGCACGTAATCAGGTTGCTTTGTAAGATATTTTTTTTATTTCCCAAAATACCCCTTAAAATATGAGTTAACTCATTTCATCGATTGAGTTAAC
>CAMOGP010000182.1 GCA_946614175.1 uncultured Prevotella sp.
TAGACCATCACATCGTCAAGACGTACATCGGCAGAACCCCAGAACGAGCCTTTTCCTAACCACAGTTCATCACTTGAAGCCATGAGGTCGAGTATGAGGTTATAGTCGAAACCTTGTTTGGTGGTGGCTTCTTTGCCATTGAGCGACTCCTTGTATTTATCCGTCGTCTTGTTGCCGTTTACATAGATAGTGATGCCACCTGATGAAGAATTGACAGTACGTGAGAAGGTGATGGTCACCATATCCCATTTGCCTGGTGTCAGTTTGCCTGTCTTCACTGTCTCAGGGTGGTTGATATCTACATAATTGCCACTACCATTATTAAAGCCTACATACAGATTGCCTGTCATATAGAGGCGCTGGCCGTTGTTCTCCATACCAAAGAGCGCATCCCACAGGTTATCATCTGTACGCTTCACGAAGAACGAGATAGTGGCACCATTAGCGAGGTCTTTTCCCTTTAGTGGGTTGGGAATGGCTACATAACTCTCCTTGCCATTGGCACCAAAGTTCAGATGAACGGTATTGCCATTACGCAGTTGTTCTGTATTGTCAACAGTAGGAGCGACAGCAGTACCGTTTTTCTTCAGCAATGCTTTTTCTGATGGGTTCAGTTTGTTGGCCAGTTCAGCATCGTCAAAATCATAATGAGCCAGCATGCCATCGGCCCAAGTTGTATTGCTGTTCTTGGCGTTTGCCTCTGAGAGGGCTTTGACAACGTAGGCCTCCTGCCAGAAATAGTTACCACAGTTGAGACGGGCTGTCAGCGTTACTTCCGTATCCTCTGCGAGTCCCAGGGGATAGTATTTGCCATAGTTGTTGATCACAGCCGGATTGCTGCTGGTCCATTCAAGAGTGGTCTGGTCGCCATAGAGCGGCATACTGCCATAGAGGTCAACGTTCTGCTTGATATTCTTGTTATTGCTGACAGGCAGCTTCTGCGTCTTGACCTGATAAGCTAGCTCATACTTAGGATGCAGTTTATAGGCCCATACACTTACGCCACCATTACTTACGGCAGTAATAGCGACAGCATGCATATTGGTATAGTCCATCGTCTCTTCATACACCACACCATAATAGATACTATTACTCATGTTAAGGGTGATGTAGTGTGTGCCCTCCTCAATACGCCATGTACCCGTTCTACTGCCTGTGATGGTGCCGTCAGCATTCAATGAGACTGTGACGGGTTCTACCTGCTCCAGGTTGCTATGATTATTGGGGATTTTATGAACCAGCAGTTGATAGGTGCCTGCTATCTCATCTGTGGTAAATGGCTGTTGGGTGGTGATATCCGTATTGGTAATCGTCTCGCCGTTATATTCAAAGGGTGAGGCAACCAGCCAGCCGTTCTTGTTTTGGAACAACTGGTGAACACGCACCTGATGACCTTCGTTGACATCCTTATTATCATTACAGAAGCGGGTGTGGTAAATCAGATAGGTGCGATCGTCGGGAGCAGCAATCACAGAGTTATGCCCCTGAGAACGCTCGCCCAGCGACATATAGCCCCAGTGGCTGTAAGGACCCATCAGTTTCTCACCACGGGCTGTTGCGTTAGGACCATAGTTGAGGCTATAACTGGGGAATACAGCACTACGTGTACCACCATCAGTATAGGGACCGTCAGGTTTCTTAGAACGGAATACGCGCATCTCGTAACCGCCCTTCTGATCCAGGAAACCATAACTCATAAACAGGTAGTAGTAGCCACCAATATATTCTATATAGGCACCCTCGCCAGATACGTAGTAGCCTCCAGCTATGCGTTTTCCAAAATAGGGGTCGCCACTGGCTACAGAATAGGTCACGTCATAATCCCTCAGACCTGTCTCCTCATCCAGTTCCAAGATGAAGATGCCACCACTCCAAGAGCCATAGGCCATCCAGAGCTTACCTTCCTCGTCATAAAAGACGCAAGGGTCAATATTGTTTGGCATACCAAGAATAAAGGTGTTGACCCATGTGTTATAGCGTGAAGGTAGGGTACTCATGGTGCCAAGAACCAGTTCTACGTCGGTATCCTTGAACGAGTGACTGCCATTATCAAAACCGCTGATGACCACAGGTGCCTGATACTCGTAAGGACCTTCAATATTATCTGATGTGAGCAAAATGATACTGGAGTGCCATTTATCGCCATTCACACTCAGATACTGACACCATTTCTGCATTACAGGGTTCCAGATGACATCAGGGGCCCACATATTGCCGTTGATATCATAGCTGGCATCCGTACGTGCTGCCCATTCCTTGGCATTGAAAGCAGGCAGATCGACCTCTACGCCACCTTTCTTCACCTTCGTCACCTTGGGTGTGACGAAGGCGCTCTCGTTGCTGGCATTGTTATTATTGCCAACCTTCCAGGGCGACGTGAACCACGTCCAGTTCTGCAGGTCAGTGGTATAAGCCTGGGCACGATGCGAACCAAAGATATAATAGCGTTTGCTATTTGGTTCATACACCACCGATGGGTCGTGCACGCTCTGTCGCTTCTTAGAGACGTTCTTATAGAGCGATTTTGCCTCGGAGGTGGTCAACTCTGTCTGTGCGCTGGCTGATGTTCCAGTCAGTAATGCTAATAGTAAGATGTATAATTGCTTCATTCTATAGTTGTAGTTTTTAGTAACCTGAGGGCAAAGGTAAGAAAAATTGGACAAAGAACCAAAAGAAAAAGGAGAAGAAATGAATTTTCTCCTCCTTTTTCTTATGATTAGCCTCACTTCTGTAGGTCGTAGGACTATTTGCGTTCAATATGATTATTTCATCAGTTTAATCATTTCATTCATGTATTTCTCCGTAAACTTGTTGACTTGCTTTTGGACTTTGCGGGCTGACTTGGTGTAGGAGCCGTATTCCTTATAAAATTCGGCGATTGCCTGATTCTGTTTACTATACAAATCCAGAACCTTTTTATAGAAATCCGGCAACGATTCTTTGGGTAAACCCGTGCTGAGCACAAGTTTCACGAAGTCTTGCACATGATTGTCAAACGTCTTATTCTGCTTGTAGATTATATCGAAAGCACTATTGATACGGAAAGGATCTCTCATGCCATTAATTTCCTTACCAATCAGGTCATAGCTTTGTTTCAAAACCTTTTCATAAGTATCAATGGTCTGAGCCTTTGACACAAACTGAACTTTCTGTTTCGTAGTCAGGTTCTCTCTCCACTGATCTACTCTTCTATTCGTTCCTTCACCATTGACATAATCTACTGGTACGTCATCTACTACTGGTATGGAGTCGACCTCTAATATATCCACATCATCATTTCCGGCAATTTGTCGTGCATTCAGCAGACTCCTACCGCTATAGCGACCTACACGGTTCTCGTAGTCGCGGTCCTCCTCGTACCAACCGTTATGAGTGGTGATATGATAGGTCTCACCAGGCACACAGTCGATGTTTGTCCACAGCTGACAGAGCGAGCCATCGGGCATCACCGTACGGATACGACCTACAAAAGGCTTGTCATTTTCAACAGAGATACCGAAACGGCCGTTTATGACAGGCATCGTAAATGTAAAGCTATCGTCTGTAGCATTGTTGAGCTGCTCAGCCGTTTCAGCTATATAGAACACGTAGAGAGAATCCTTCAGGTCATCGCCTACACGGCCTTCGAGGGTGAACGTCTTTTTGGCATTCTCCTGACCGTTGGCAAACAGGTTGCCGCTCATGCCTTTCTCGAAGAGGTCGGGGCGCAGCGAGGTAATCATATAGACGGTGCCCGCTACCTGTTTCTTCTGCTCGTTCACATATTCCCAAGTGACGGCGTATGCATCGCGCAACTGGGGGTCCTCTGGGTTCTTGCAGCACATGAGCCACATCTCTTGATTCTTATTGGTACGAATGTGCTGGGTGCCTTGAGTCTTACCATTTTCGGTAATGACCTTCAGTGAGAAATTCTCTTTGCTGCCAGGCTGGATATGCAGGAACTGATAAGCCAGAGGTTCCTCTTTGGGGAA
>CAMOGP010000183.1 GCA_946614175.1 uncultured Prevotella sp.
GCCCTCATCGTGCTACTTCTTTTCGGTGGAGCCAAGATTCCCGAACTGATGCGCGGCCTAGGCAAGGGCGTTAAGAGTTTCAAGGAAGGCATGAAGGAAGTTAACGACGAGGTCAAAAAGGATGAATAATAGCGAACCGGTAACCTTCTGGCAGCACCTTGATGTGCTCCGATGGGTCATCCTGCGTTCGCTGGTTGTCACCACTATCTTCGGTGTAGCTGCCTTCTGTATGAAGGACTGGCTCTTTGCCGTTGTACTGGCTCCACGTACTAGCGAGTTCATCACCTTTCAGTGGCTGGGCGTAGAACCGTTTAGCATTCACTTGATGAACACTGGACTCACAGAGCAGTTCATGACCCACATGCGTGTGGCCATCTATACAGGCCTGCTTTGTGCTGCTCCATATATCATCTTCGAACTCTTCCGATTCATATCTCCGGGACTCTATAAAAACGAGCGTCGTGCTGCTTTTTGGGTAGTAACAACAGGCTATCTGATGTTTATTCTTGGCACCTTGCTCAACTATTTTCTGATTTTTCCCCTCACCGTGCGTTTTCTGGGGACCTATCAGGTCAGTGCAGAGGTAGAGAATATGCTCACACTTCAGTCTTATACAGACACACTTGTCTCTATGAGCCTAATCATGGGCGTAATTTTTGAACTCCCCATTGTATGTGCAATCCTTGGCCGTCTGCATCTTATCAGCTCCAGTCTCATGAGTCGTTATCGACGTCATGCCATCGTGGCAATCCTCGTCATTGCCGCCATCATCACCCCTACTACAGATATTTTCACCCTTCTGGTCGTCTCCCTGCCAATCTGGTTGCTCTATGAGTTCAGTATCCTTGTAGTGAAACTGATTCGATAAAGTCCACACCTTTACATTCTCTTTACAACAAAGATGAAGAAGACTATTGTATTGCTCTACTTGATGGTATTGTGGACTTCAGTCATAATAGCCCAGAAACCACAACGATTTCATAAAGCGCTACCCGCAGGAAACTATAGTGGAATAACTGCTTTGGGGAATAACAGATATGCCGTGGTGAGCGACAAGTCGGAAACAGAGGGATTCTTTATTCTGCATATTGAGACAGACAGCGTCAAAGGGTGCATCACATCACTAGAGAACGAGGGATTTCAATCCAGCGGTTTGCCAAACAGAGATATTGAGGGAATCTGCTATCGCCCCACAACAAATACTGTTTTCATATCTGGAGAGAAGGATAATGAGGTATATGAATATACTTTGGATGGAAAACGGACCGGACAACGCCTGGAGATGCCAGACATCTTCAAGAAGGCAGGACACAACTACGGATTGGAATCGCTGACCTACGACAGGAAACGGCATTTATTCTATACTACCAGTGAAAGGGTCCTGAAAGGTGACTCCATGCTTCGTATCCAATCCTTCAGTGATAACCTGAAACCAGGGTTCTGCTACTATTATAAACCTGATGAACCAATCAGTAAGAAGCATTTCTATGGAGTTTCGGAACTCTGCGCATTAGAAGACGGACGATTATTGGTTTTAGAGCGTCAGATTCATGTGCCAAAACTAAAACTGGGCGCATCCACCATTATCCGTATCTACGAGACTACGCCAACGGATAAGCCCATATTAGAAAAGAGATTAGTCAAAGAGTTTCGCACCCGACTAAGTCTCACCAGTCGTAAGTTTGCGAATTACGAAGGACTCTGTGAGATACAGGGAAACCGTCTGCTACTGATTGCAGATTCACAGAATAGGTTCAAAGGTTTTCTGCGCGACTGGTTCCTGATAATTGGATTTTAAAATACTCATGCCTGAAAATACGCAATTTATTTGGTGTTTTCCTTGCTTATTCGTATCTTTGTAGCCACAAATACTATTACTATGCTTCGAAAAATCAGAATTACACTGGGCAGTGTGATGTTCATAGGACTGTCACTGCTGTTCCTGGACTTTACGGGAACACTACACCAATGGCTTAGCTGGATGGCCAAAGTGCAGGCTTTAGAGGCCGTATTGGCACTGAATGTGGCTGTCATCGCGGGGCTCGCTGTACTCACGTTTCTATTTGGACGTATCTATTGCTCCATCATCTGTCCACTGGGGGTAATGCAGGATGTTTTCGGATGGTTGGGTAAAAAATCCAAGAAAAACAGGTACACCTTTTCTAAAGAATACAAGTGGCTGAGATATGGTCTGCTCGCTATATTCATCGCAGGTTGTCTGGCAGGTGTCGGCACTATCATTGAGCTGTTGGCTCCTTACTCTGCCTTTGGCCGCATCTGTACCATGCTGCTGCAGCCTTTGTGGATGTTGGGTAATAATGCACTGGCATCAATTGCAGAGCATTACGAGAGTTATGCATTCTATGGCGTAGACGTATGGATGAAGTCACTTCCCGTATTCTTCATCGCCCTGCTCACGCTGATTATCATTGCTATCTTAGCCTGGCGAAACGGTCGTACATACTGTAACACCATTTGTCCTGTAGGCACGGTACTGTCGTTTATCTCACGTTTCTCACTGCTGAAGATTCATTTCGACGAGGATAAATGCAAGAACTGTTCGCTGTGTACCAAGAACTGTAAGGCGGCCTGCATAGATTTCAAGAACCACAAAGTGGATTATAGCCGCTGCGTGGTGTGTGGCGACTGCCTTGAGAGTTGTAAGTTTGGTGCGCTGAGCTATTCTAGAAAAACTAGTGGGACCAGTAAAACTGGTACGACAAGTGATGCTAGCGTCGATGCCAACAAACGTTCTTTCTTGATTGCCACAGCCCTTGTATCTACAGCAGCCTTAGCACAAGAAAAGAAACACGTTGATGGAGGACTGGCAGATATCATCGAGAAGAAAGCGCCTGAAAGAAAGACACCAATAGTACCACCAGGTGCCCGTTCGCTGAAGCACATGACACAACACTGCACGGGCTGTCAGCTGTGCGTATCAAAATGTCCCAACGACGTTTTGCGTCCCAGCATGGATATCACAAATCTGATGCAGCCCGTGATGTCATTCGAGAAAGGCTATTGCCGTCCGGAATGTACACGTTGTTCAGAGGTTTGTCCTGCCGGTGCCATCAAACTGATAGACAAGGAAGAGAAGTCAGGTATTCAGATAGGTCATGCTGTGGTCTATCCCGACTTCTGTCTTTCGGCTTTGGGTGAAAACGAGTGTGGCAACTGTGCCCGTCATTGTCCAGTAGGTGCCATTGAGATGGTGCCCAGCGATCCTGAAGACGATCTGTCACCATCTGTTCCCGCAGTCAACGAGAATGCCTGCATAGGTTGCGGTGCCTGTGAGCACCTATGTCCTGTGCGCCCACTATCGGCCATTCACGTAGAAGGTCATGAGATTCACAAGATGGTTTAAGGTTTAAGATTTAAGGTTTAATTATGCATTAAGCATTATGAATTAAGCATTAGAAGACATGGATAGAAGAGATTTCTTAAAATATATGGGACTTGGCTCAGCTGCTGCTATTGCAGCTTGTGCAGGAAAGAAGAGTGACAACGGCAATGACATTGGCGAGCCACCTGTGGGACAAATGACATACAGGACCAACCCCAAGAACAACGACAAGGTATCCGTATTAGGCTACGGCATGATGCGACTGCCACAACTACCTGATTCTGAAGAGTTTGATCAGGATATGATCAACCAACAGACAGACTACGCCCTGGAGCATGGCGTCAACTATTTCGACACGTCGCCCGTTTACTGTCGTGGGCTGTCAGAACGCTGCACAGGTATCGCCCTGAGTCGCCATAAGCGCGAGGAATATCTCGTAGCCACGAAGTTATCAAACTTTGGTGATGCTTCACGCGAAGGATCGATGCAGATGTACCAGAACTCGTTCAAGGAACTGCAGGTTGAGTATATTGACTACTATCTGCTGCACGCCATAGGAGGCAGTATGGAGGAATTCAACAAACGCTATGTGGACAACGGCATGATGGA
>CAMOGP010000184.1 GCA_946614175.1 uncultured Prevotella sp.
CATAGTTGGCAACCATTGAGATGGTGTCTTTCAGCGTCTCTCCCTTCGTACCGCTTGTAATCTTCGGGTCGGCAAAACCGATCACACGGGCACCAAGACGGTTAGCGGCAGTCTCGAAACTCAGACGGGTACGGGTGGAGGGCTCGAAGAAGAGGGTAGCGACCACTTTTCCTTTCAATATCTCTCGGTTAGGATGCTTCTCAAACTCCTGAGCCATCTCTATCATATAGAGAATCTTCTCACGGGTGAGGTCAGCAATGGTTACAAAATCATGCTTTTCCATATATTGTGCTCCTTTAGGTTTTGATTTATCCGTACAAAGGTACGAATAAGTAAGCAGAAAACCAAAAGATTTATACAAAAAAATCCTGATAACCACTAGAGGTTATCAGGATTAAATTTATACTTGCTCGTCGTATATCAATCACGCCTCTCAGATTTCTCACCTGCTGGGTTGTTCTTGGTTGGTTTTTTCTCCACCATGTTAAGCCAGTCACCCCACTTGGTCTGCTTGTGGAAGTTGCAATATTCATAAGCCGTCTTGAAAGAGTGGGTTGGACCGCCTTTACCATTGTAGGTGGCGTTGTCGACAGCCACAACAGAGAGCGTGAATTTGGGTTTGATTCCCTTGGCATATGGAGAATTGTAGAAGTTGATGGATTTCAGGATCGTCTTATCCATCTGTTTTTTAAGATTGGTGGCAATGGTCTTCAACTCTGTATCACCTGTGACTTCAGCCATCTTGTCAGCATAATACTGAAGGTCGACGAAAAAGAAATCAGGATGTGGCACATAGATGTCGTTTTCAATTGCGTTATTGATCACTGTCTTATTGTCTGGATAGATAGTCTGCAGACGGCTGCTCAGTTGTTTACAGATGGGGAATAGATTTGGAATCTCCTTGTTGTCGAGCAGATTGAAGTCACCATTACAATCCTCATGTGATACATTGGCTGCATCTTTGAAGTCCTCGAAAGCATTGATGGCAGAGGTCTTGAAGTCAGTGCCTTTGAGAAGTTCCTTCACCAGGCTGACCATCGACTCACAGTTGCTGGCCAGTGAGTGCATACAACTGATGGTATAGTCAGCAATTGGGTACATGTCACCCAAGGACTCCATATTCCCCATTAAGCAGTTATGAAAGAAAATGCCTTCAAAATGAGGAATCTGCGATTTTTCCACAGCACGACGTAATTCATACATACTGAGTGCGTCAGACCCCCCACCAGATGATTCGGTCCACTCATCGTAGAGCACACCTCTCAAGGAAGCACTGGCGCTGGCATTGGACTCTGGTATTTCACGAACATAGTCATTTAATTCATCCCAGCCACCACCGTGTCCGTAAATGAGGAAGATGTACTTCTTGGCAGGCATGTTTTGCTTGAAGTGATCGATAACATTGGTCAGCGTCGCTTCATCGTACATAGCCATGTCAGACCATTGAACACCATAATTATCACCCAGAGATTTGTAGGAAAGTGGAGTCTTGGAGTTCAACTCAAACAAGACAACATCTCCTCCACTGGCGTAATTACCGTTAAAGGTAATCCGTTCATTATCTTTACCATACTTGTAGCACACCCCAATGCGTACCTTAGAGGGGTCGGTCAACAGCGGTGCTACTTTATCATAGAAACCTTTCTCTATAATATTGTCCATTTGTCCTCCTGTATTACCATAAAGAATGATGCCATACTCAGCCTCGACATTACTTGGCATGTCGTCTGATGAGGAATCGTTTTTACTACAAGAGGTCAGCAGAACTGTTGTGCCGCAGAGCAGGATGGCGGCAAGCATCCATAATTTCATCTTTTCCATTTTTTTTGATTTGAAATATATTCGCTTGCAAAGGTACGTTATTAATTTGAATGACACAAATTTTTTACGGGAAATCATCGGGAAAGTAAGTCAATAATATTTCTGGTGAAACAGGTTCCTGTACCTGCTCACCCCTACGGTACCTTACACCGTTCAATCGATGGCATTGAAACAGAAAAAAGCCCCTCGGGCAGAGCCGTACTGCTTGCTTCAAAATGGATCAGCGGAACCGTCCCCAATTCCTGCGAAAAAAAGCCTCCCCGCTGCATTCCTGCAGGAGGAGGCTCTGTATTAATCGCACAGAGGACTATGCTCGTGTGTCAATTAGCATCATGAACCAGACGGACGGAGTACCCGTAGTTCTTTTGGTTGTAGTTCGCGGGGTTCATATTGCTTTCCATGATGCCCACATTGTACGCAAAACCCGCGCTATTGTACGTACTTGTCCAGTAGCGGACGTACTCATTGACTTTTCTAATCGTAGTGGCATCACGCCAGCCGGCAGCCGGTAGGAACACACAACCGGCAGCCTCCATCTTAGCCCAATCAGTAGCAGTGTATCGATTACCATCCCAACTGGTATAATCTGTCGCGTTAATGCCAGTGGGTGCTGCTACGCCAGCGGGATGAGTATAGCTGTCAGGGAAGATAATGACTCCGTGCGTGGTACCGAAGAGATAGGCCTTGGCATAGCGGGCATCTGCCGTTCCATTGACCGTTGAGGCACTACGAGTGGTTAACAGGTAGGTCCATTCATCCTTTGTCAGCGTGCGCCAGGTGTTGGCAGTGTTGCCGCCGTTTGATATAGCGTTGTAGAGACCCCAGTCAGCGTTGGCATAAGTACCGGTCAGATCGTAAGTATATGTAGTGCCGTTCTTAGGGCCATAGCCATAGCCTTTGCTTGAATTATTAACATTTGCCGTGTTGTAAGGCTGATAGTACGTATTGCCGTTGTCCCAGCCGGAGGTGCCCCAGCCGAAGAGGCTCACGACATTCTGACTGGCATAATCGTCGCCTATAGCTTGGCTAGTAGTCTCGACAGTAGAGTACTGATGGTCCATAAAGCTCCATATACCGGTACTCTTGGTATATTGCAGGTTGCCCTTCGAGAAATATACCTTATCCGTGCTGCTTACGCTGAACTTGCCGACAAGGGCACCGGGAATAGCGTTCCTCGTGATGTTATAAATCTTGCCGGCGGTGAGATTTTTATTGGCGTCGGTGATGTCGATGTCAGTACCATCTATCGTCAAGGTGACATTTTTTAAATTAACTGGAAAATCCATATAATTTTTAATCATTGCACCCAGAGCAAATGCAGCAGTTCCAGAAGTAGGCGTTACACTTCCAGTAAACATCGTTCTTGTTCCATCCTTTAATGTTACATCTTTTGCGCCGTCTGTCAAGCCGGTGATGGTGAAGTTGAATATGGCATTTTCGGGGCTCAGGGCAAAGCCACTGGAATATGTTTTTGCGCTCTCAAGGCTGAACTGCTCAACAGCTGCAGCCTTCGTGGCGGCAATAGCTTTGTTATAACTCATCGAATATGAAGTACTATATCCGCTACCCGAAAGAGACAAGAATTCATAGCTTTCATAGCCGTTCGGGAACAACGCGGCCCCGACCCAATTAGAGTTTGCAGCCGTGAAAAGCGCATCGGCAGTGCCGGAATACGAATTCTCGGTATAAATGATGCCGCTGAAATTTCCCTTCTCGGTATCATAATCCAGCATGCCGGCAAACCTGCCTGCTCCGCCTTCGCTGTTGTCATTACCACGCACAAGCAGCTGGTCGCCTGCGCTGAAGGAGAGCGTCCTGGTAGATTCGTTAAACGTGGCGCGCATATCGCTGTCACCCTGACGGGTCACGTTGACGGTGACGGGAAGGGAGAAGCCTTTATTGATGGCGGCCTCTGTATTGTCGATATTCTTGTTGTTGGCTAATTCGTCCTCGCTGCTGCAAGCGGTGGTCAACAGCATGGCTGGCATCATCATGGCGAAAGCCAGCGTCTTGAAGATATTTCTTGTTTTCATTGTTCTTCTTCTGTTTTTGTTGTTAATACTCGGATTACTGCATGGGCATCAGATATCCTCCTCTGTAAACGGATCAGGTATTGACGCACCCACC
>CAMOGP010000185.1 GCA_946614175.1 uncultured Prevotella sp.
GATACGCAACAACTACGACAAGGACGTGTTCAACGGCGACATCGGCACGGTGGAGTATGTTGACACGGAGGAGCGGACGCTGACCGTCTCATTCGATGGCCACAGCATCGAGTACGAGGACTCGGAACTCGACGAGCTGACGCTGGCCTATGCCACCACCATCCACAAGTCGCAAGGCTCGGAATACCCCGTCGTGGTCATGCCCCTGCTGATGACCCATTTCGTGATGCTCCAGCGCAATCTCGTCTATACCGGCATCACCCGTGCGAAGAAACTCTGTATTATCGTCGGCACCACGAAGGCTCTGGCCTACGCCATCCATAATATGGTGGTGCTGAAGCGTAACACAAGGCTGAAGGAGCGACTAACAGATAAATCAAACAAGCAATATGAATAGAAAAGATATTGATACATTCGTAGAGATTCAGAACCGTTTGCATACATATAGTAAGAATGTCCTGACCACATTGGGGAAGGATTACCCCGAATGTGGAATCAGCGATATTGCCAGGGTAATAGGTCTTGATGTGATTGGCGATTATCTGCAACTCACCTATTCGAGTTATCCATGTGTGTTACCCCTATATATTCCCCTCCAGTACGTTGAGACAGAAGACGTGGAAGGTTTCTGCAAGGCTCACGCTGAGAAGGTAAGAAAAGAAGGTAAGATGTTGAGTCAAGAAGAGTTTATTGAAAAGGCGTATCATAACCAGTGGATGAGATTTTATGAACTCTTTGATGTTCAAATGACCGACAGTGAAGCCGATTTGGATAGAGCAAGGAACAAACTACATGGACTCATTGAGACGATGACCTATGTACTGCAACAGGCAAAACAGCAGGGCCAGACAGGTAAGAATGCGGATTATTTCACAGAGAAAGAACTACCCCAACTTAATGGTACTTTCATTCAGTTCTTAGAGTGGGCAAAGACTGATTCGTTCTGGTCAACCCGGCAGAAGTCCGAAAGACAAAGAGCTGCTGAGTTCAAAGCTGAAATGCTGAAGGAGCAGAAAGAGACTATTAGGCTAATCAAGGAATGTGAGACCAGAGCCAACGAAGAGCTACAGATAGCAGAAGCGGTTCTGGAAAATATAAAGACTAAGTTATAATATCACCGAAAGCGTGGGCATTGGCGACTTATTTCTGTACGTGATGTATCATTGAAGTTTCCGAGGTTTCATGGCCACGCCGAATATAGCTGATGCTGTTAGATACTGCTGCCTGTGATGGGTGGCAGTATTTTTATGGCATAAGAAAAGAGCCTGACCTTTCGATCAAGCTCCTGTCTGATAGAGGATGTCCCAATTTCTATTGACCATTTCTGGCGTTATCAAATCCTTCAGTCTTACGACATGAAGCATCCTCTATAATGTTGTAAGAGGATGTGGCAGGTGTATTTTGGGGACAATCTTTCGATTGGTATAGAATTTAATCCCCCCTTCCTTACGGTTTAGGGCATCCTCTTATGGTGTTGAGGGATGTAGCCGTTTGAGAAAGATCACCTTAACGGTGCCCGCGAAATCCACCTCGCCTTGCGGTTGGAGGCATCCCTCATGTTGGTAGAGGATGGTGGCTGTTCCCTGTCATTCACCTTTCGGTGCCTCACGTGGTTCCTCCAGCCTTACGGTTAGGAGCATCCTCTTATATTTGGATGCAAAGGTACTACAAAAAACTGGGAAAATAGCAGAAACTGAACGAATTTTTAGTTTTTTGCTGTTAAAAGAAGCATATAATTATATTATATCAGTCGTTAATATATGATTTTGTCGTCATATCATAGTACAGTGCCTCCAACTCGGCCAGAGTCAGTTTCTCCACAGAATGCTCGATGATTCTGATAAGTTCATCACGCCGTCCTTCATCGGACTGGCTAAAACGATTCATGTATGCCATATTCTTCTATAATATCAAGTGTTTCATAGGGTGACCACCCCATTGGTTATCATTCACGTATTGGAAGCCCACGGAGGTGTATAATGCCTCGCCGACAGGATTGTCCTTATCTACTAAGAGTCCGACACGCGGCAAACCCAAAAGATTGGCCCGTTCCTTGGTAGCCAACAGCAGCTTGCGGGCAATGCCCTGACGACGATATTCAGGGAGCACGGCCAAGGAATCAAGATACAGTTCGCCTGCTTGCGTCTCATCATCCATACCCGAATGATCCTTGCCGATATGCTCCTTGGCAGCCTCGATAAAGGCGTGGCGCAGTTCATGCAAACGTTCACCATCATAGCTGACGGAGATACCAACCACTTTGTCTGCATCCATTGCCACCAAGGTATTCCGATAGCTGTACTGCGAATCTTCGCGCTCGACAAGTATCGTCATCATCTTGCGGAAATCCTCCAGTCCGTAGCCTTCGCCACAAAAATACAGGCAACAGTCATCCGTCATGGCCGTCATTATCAGGCAGGCAATCTCTGCTGCCTGGTTCTTCGTTGCTTCTCGGACCTCTATCATTCCTTCTTTTTCTTAGCGTTAGCATTGAGTTTCATAATTTCGCCCCAGCGCGTGGTCGGCGACGGACTCTTGAAATCATGCTTGATGGCATTGGCAAAGACATCGGCCTTGCCTTTGCCGTTCTTCTGGGTGTATTGTTGCGAACCAAGTACGATGGTCTCGCTTCCATGCATTCGGTTAATCCTGTCTACCACCTCGTCGAGACGCTTCATCTTTTGGAACTGCTCGGCGTTAATATCGAACAAGTCTTGTTGTATAGGCGAATCTGCACCGATGCCCATGACGATGACTCCGGCTTTCTTGTACTGGTATCCCTGACGATAGATTTTCTCAAGGACTTGGTTCGCGGTCTGAGTAATGGTTATAGTGGAACTTGTCGGGGTGATTAGACGCTGCTCCTGAAAGTTCCAGTACTGTGGCAAATCTTCACGGAAAGCGTTTGTATTCAGGAACACACCGACAATAGAGGCCACCGTGTTCTGCATTCTCAGTTTCTCAGCACAGCGGGCAGCATAGTTCGAGACATGGGTACGTAGCGTTTCTAAATCACCTATCATGCCGTTGAACGAACGGCTGGTACAGATGGATTTCTTTTTTGTCAGCTCCTCATTTGGCACCACATCCTCACCATTCAACTCCTGCCAGGTGCGGACGATGTTGATGTTATTGAACGTCAGCCGTACCCAGTCCTTATGATGCTGTGCAAAGTCGTAGGCAGTGTGTACGCCGAGGGCTTGTAACTTGGCAGCATAGCGTCTGCCGATGCCCCAGACTTCATCAATTGGGTATAGTTTCAGGGCCTTGATGCGCTTCTCGTCGGAGTCAATCATGCAGCAGTGACGGTAGCCCTGGTATTTCTTCGCAAAGTGCGAGGCCATCTTTGCCAGCGTCTTGTTTGGAGCCAAGCCGATACTGACAGGCATACCCACATACCGCTTAATCTTCTTATGTAGATTCTCACCCCATTGTTTCAAGTCCAGATGATCCATACCGTCAAGATAGACGAAGCACTCGTCGATGGAATATCTGAAATAAGCAGGAACCTCTTGGGCAATAAGGCTCACGATACGACCTGTCAATTCTCCATAGAGTTCATAGTTCGAGGAGAATACTGCAATCTTTGTGTTGGGGAATTGCTGGGCCAATTGATAGTATGGTGTTCCAGCCTTAATTCCTAACGCCTTGGCCTCATTTGAACGGGCAACTATACATCCATCGTTGTTCGAGAGGACTACCACTACAGCATGTTCCAAATCTGGCCGGAATACCCTCTCGGCCGAAACATAACAGTTGTCTGCGTCTATGATGCCGTACATATCAGAACCTTCCTAACGCCTCAATCACCTTTACCCAGTCCGTCTCTGCCTCGAAGCCGAACTTGTCGTCAATCCCCACATTGAAATAGAGCTTCACCTCGAAGTTCTGGAAACTCGTCTTTCCAACTTCCGGGT
>CAMOGP010000186.1 GCA_946614175.1 uncultured Prevotella sp.
GAGGTTCTGCTTCGAAATCTTGCCACCCAACAGATGGTCATCGCCAATGGGGATGTATGCCGTCGGGTCGGGCAACTTACGAACACGGAAAGTGAACTTACCCATTTCCTGCACGCGTCCTTCCGTCTGTGCGGCAACAGTCACTACGGCTTCACCACCTACATTCGTGGGGCGGGCTATGTACTTACCGTCACCCTTTTGCGTGAACGAGCCACCTGACATCGACACCTGCAAGCGACTGCTGGGAATACCAGGCACACTGACACTCATGGGGTTATCGTAACCTGCATAGAGCACATTCATGATGTCGGCACTTACAGTAGCACTTGGCGGAATGACGGTGTACTTCTGCTGGAAGTCGCGGCGAACCTTTTCACCACTACCGTTCAGCGTCTCAATCCAACCCGTCAGCGTGAAGTCACCCGTAGAGTTACAGATGGTTTCATAGACGCCGTGATCGCTCTTAATCTCACGACCACCCACGAAAATGGTAGGACGATTGGTGGTATCAACAGCAGCCATGAAGATTTGAGCCGAGAATCGACCTCCCTGAACGATGGTCTGAGCATTGGGAACAACATAGGCATTGACCTCGTTAACACGAATATCCTTCACGTCGATGTTGCTCACCAGACCGTGCAGCACTTCGCCTTCAGCATGACGCACGTCGTTCTGTAACTTAGTCAGCAAGGTAACAGCGGCAGACGTGGGCATACTCTCGAACATATACTCCTGCCAGTTTTTGCCTTCAATCTTGCCTTTGGCAGGAACTTCGGTGTTCAGGTTGCTCTCAATAATCTTGCGCTGACCCTGGTCGGTCACCATCTTGGTGATGCGTTCACGGTAGCTGTTCACAGCATCATAGAGTTCCTTGCCCCTACCTTTATTGGGTGCCAGCATAACGTTGGAGGCTGCTTCCAAATCCTCTTGATTGCGGATGTTGTGGATATCGCCGTCCTTGCCATCGCTCTTCTTCACGATAGCAACCTTCAGTTCCTCGGCCAGGTTATAGAGCGAGTCACTCATCTGTCGAACATACTGCGCCTTATCGTACCACTGCTTTACCTTGGTAGGATTGGCTTTCATCTGTTCGGCAAAGTTCTTATAGATACCCTCGTTGGTTTGAATGGCATTCTGCGTAGCCAATTCAATACCGTCGGAAACGATGGTGAAGCCTTTCAGTACATCACTGCTGACGTTGAGGGCCAACATGGCCATCAGCACAACGTACATCAGATTGATCATCTTCTGACGAGGGGTTATCTTTTTCTTTTTTATCTGAGCCATAGTCGAATTTGACTATTTGAGAATTTACTATTTACTTATTATTTATTTCTCCTCAGCATCAGCGGTTGCCGATGGATTGATAGGACCGACAACGTTCACTGTCAAGGCCTTGATCATGCGGGCATATACATTGTTGAGTTCCTCGATCTGCTGTGCCATGCGACGCGTCTGCTCATCAATCTGCTCGATGGTGCTAACCTGCTTGCTGATGTTGCGCAACTGCAATTCATAAACGGTAGCAATGCCAGTAAGCGTACGGTTGAGGTTCTCCATTTCCTCGCTGTCGGTCGACATGCGTTCGGCTTGCACCTTCACGCGACCCAGCACTTCGGTGAGTTCTGTCAATTGTTCTGCATAATTCTTCACGGCCTCTTCCACAGTTGCGGGATCGGTAGCCTGAATCTGTGCGGCTTCAGTAACGCCACCACCAACGACTCCACCGCCGATGACACCGCCACCACCAAGGATGACAGGAGCACCACTGCCTCCGCCAACAACGACGGGCGAACCCTCACCAGCTTCTGCACCCTCAACAGGAGCACCACCGCCACCGATGACTATGGTTCCGCCTGCAGGAGCACCGCCTCCGCCAATGACAACGGTTCCACCGCCGCCACCAACGACGCCGCCTCCGCCTACTACAGCTGCAGCACCGCCTTCACCAACGGGAACTCCACCGCCAACAACAGCAGGACCGCCACCACCAAGGATGACGCCGCCACCGCCACCACCATTCTGTGCGGCAGCTGAAGCGACAGCAGCCAGTTCTTCGACAGTCTCGCTTGAGAGTGTGGCACCAGAACCTGAGATCTCAGGAACCTTCTCCGTCACACGTTCGAAACCGGCAACGATGAACACAAACACCTCAGTACCCATACCGATGAACAGCATCAGGTTGGCGCCTGGAAGGTGGGTCAGTTTAAACAATGTACCCAAAATAACGACGGCAGCACCCCATGAATAGGCGTAATTCATGAAGGTCTGTCCAGCCATTGTATCCATCCATTTCTGGATGATTTCTATCAGATTGAGTTTCTTTGCCATGATACAAATAAGGGGTTAACAGGTTAAAAGGTTAACAGGTTATAGTGGATTACTTCTTTTTCGTTTTTGCCGAGCCCTTGGTGGGTTTTTGTTGCTTGGAGGCATCGGTCACCATCGAGCGGACACAACGGAAACCGATGTACGAACGAGGTTGGTTCTGGTACTCATAAGTACGCCAAGCACTGCGAATCATGCTTTCGGGGTCTTTCCACGAACCACCGCGCACGCTCTTCTTCTTCAGTCGATAGGGATCTTCCTTCGCGGCATTGTACTTCAGTTCAGGATTCATGTCGCTCATGCTCTCCACACCAGCTTCGGTATAGACTGTGCTTGTCCATTCGGCTACGTTTCCAGCCATATCGTATAGGCCATTGGAATTCGAACTGAAGGCACCGCACTTGGAAGTAATCAAGCTTCCGTCCTCCGTGTAATTACCTCGATCTGGTTTGAAGTTGGCATAGAAACAATTCTTGTCGCTCTTGACCTCACCACTCTCCCAAGGGAAGGGATTGCCTTCCTTGCCACGAGCAGCATACTCCCACTCGATTTCCGAAGGCAGACGATAGCGTTGGATGTACTTTGCCTGACCGCCGATACCCTTCAGCAGGAAATTGGTGCGCCACATGCAGAAGGCGTTTGCCTGTTCCCATGTCACTCCCACAACGGGATAGTCGTCATAGGCAGGATTATTGAAATAGAGCTTCATGTAGCGCTCGTTGTCGGCATTCTGGAAGTCGTTGACCCAGCAGGTCGTGTCTGGGAAGATGTTCACGATGTAAGTGTTCAGGAAGTCCCACGGACCAGTGAGCGGACGAGTGATGGTCTGACGAACAATCTTGCCGTCGTCATCAATCCAAGCCGTATCCTTGCTGATCATCACAGCCTGATTACGAATGGCATCGTGCGAAGCATCGGTATTCAGGTCGCGCTCTTCAGGGTTCAGGCGATACTTACGCTGGGCGGCAGCAGCATAGTCATAGATCTCATAGCGATAGTTCATCTGACTGGCATCCAGCATCTTTGTCCCGTCGATGGGATGAATGATATAGACACTCTCGATGGCACGCTGTTCGTCCTCATTTGCCTTCTTCCAGGGGATAGCCTTGTTCCAGTTGAGGTAGGGAGTGATGGGGTTGCCCTCCTTATCCTCCTCAATCTTGTAGGTCTCGTCGCCACCATAGGCGGGGTCAGCCAGACGCTCGCGGATAATGCTATCGCGAACCCAGTTGACAAACTGGCGATACTTGGCATTGGAGACTTCCGTCTCGTCCATCCAGAAACCGTCGACTGAAATGTCACGCTTGGGGAACTCAGAGCCCCACAGAGTGTCACTTTCCTCCATTCCAATCAGAAGCGAACCTTTGCGTACGGGTACCATGCCGAAGGGAGTAGGCTCAGAAAAGGCACTACCCTTCACGCCCGTCACCTCGCCACCCATAGCATTGGCCGAAGAACTGGAACCCATGCAGGACGCCAGCGAAATTAATATTGAAGAAATAATAATAAAAAATGCAAACTTTCTCATTTTTATCTATTCTTTATTCTTACTTAACTCTAAACTATTATCTTCTAATTCTTAAT
>CAMOGP010000187.1 GCA_946614175.1 uncultured Prevotella sp.
CAGTATTCTGCTCCGAAGGAGTCTCCTTCTTTGGCTCCTCCTTCACAATCTCTGGCTCATCGTCATTGCCGCATGAGGCAAAAGGCATGGCAATGAGTATGAACATCATCAGTTTCAATAATTCTTTTTTCATATCGTTTGCTATTTTTAGGGTTATATTCATCATTGACAGATACATAGATTTCATCAAGTATTTTATGTCTTTCGGATTATGGAATTGGATACATGGTCATCACAATTATATTCGTTCCGAAATTATGAGTGTTATTGCTCGTCCCGTCATACCATGTAGCAGCCTGGGAATCGAAAATGTTCTTTGCAAAATAGCCGTTGCAGTCGCCATACCATCCCCAGTTTAAGTGATAGTAGTAATGATCATATTCTGTAGTGCTGACCAATACATATTCATTGATATTGGCTGCTACACGCTCATAGTACTTGACTATTGTCTTTGTCAGCTTATAGCCGTCGGAAAGCCAAGCACCGCCACCTCCGGACATAACCACAGGATGATGGGCATTTATCTGATTAACCACCTGCACTGTATCATAAGAGCTAAAGCCCGATGAAGTATACCCCAGGTCTAAAAAGCCCGATGGGAAGTTTATAAAAAATGTAGTAGTCTGATTATCATAATAATTTGACTGCGTAATATATCCTATTTGCCTGAGAAGTCTTCCTATCGACTGATGGATATCTGTTGTAGTGCAGCCACCAACAGAATGTCCCGTCTGATGGGCTTTCATCTGTGTCCAGTTCAATGTCTGCGTTGAAATATCTGCATTGGGATATGTCAAATCTACAGAAGTAGGAGTCTCATAATAGGACATGAGTTGGGCAATGGCCGTATTCATGCATCCGGCAATGCCGTTGGGGCAAAATTCACCTTCAGGATGGAACTCCCCCCAGTTCGCTGTTACGAATGGGCCTTTCTGAAAATATTGCCACTCTTTGATTTCATATCCTTGAAGAACAGGCAAGTCGGGACCCGGGCCAAATCTATTGCCTACATACTTCTTTGCATTTTCCATGAAATCGTTGAATCCATCAATGTCTGAAGGCACATCGGGGTCATAGCTTCCTTTCTCCGTGACAGCAATCAGCGGTTCTACGTTTTGCGGTGCCGCCACAATGGTGAAGCCCTGGTTGTCCTCGAAGTTGAAGACATACATCAGCGTATCCTTATCCGCAGTGGCACGTGTGCCCTTCGCCTTCACCACCTTGTTTGCCTTCATGTCTATGGTGCGTGGCTTGGCAGCGCGGGTGGTTTCCTTCCCGTCGAGCATGCTGATAGAGTTCTGGGCTATCTGCAGGGCTTCGTCGAAGCTGCGGATGGCCGAAACATTCTGTATCGCCTTGTTCTGACTCTTTTTTTCAAGAGTTTCGTCCTCGCTGGTGCATGCGATGAACGACATGAGAACCAGCAGTGATAGTAGTTTTTTCATAATCTTATTGGTTTAGGTTGTAAATCATTGTAGATAGAAGAAGAAGAATCGGCGCATTCGTCCTCCCCCTCAAAAGTTTCATAAGATAATCCCGCTTCTGGCAGGAGCGCCGCCTTGCCCGACGTGGTCAGAGAGAGTTTACAGGTTTATCCACCCGTAAAGCATCCAGTCACCCCAAAGGAGTTGAATCTGGTAGTCGCCCGAGAGAGTTGACGGCAGCACGATGCTGTTTGTTTCCGAAGGCATCACGGTCTGATAAACCACGATGTCCTCGTCGTCTACGTCCACTAAACGCACCACATAGTCTGGATGGTCACCATTTATATAAAAGGTGTAGCCGTCGAGAGTGGCAGTGGGGACAAGAACGGGACTTTTGGGAATAGGATTGTTGACAGGAGGATCTACTTCTCCCACTCCAAGGGGAATGTCTATACCTTGTGCACAGACAGAACTCGGTACCATTAAAATCACCAGCATTATAATGCTGAACAGACGTGTCATCTTTTTCATAGCTATTCATATATTATTTAATTGACACGCCAAAAATAGATAAATTCAGCTAACTTCTCGAATTATTTACTAAACAATAATAAACAAAATGCATCTTCACCCGAAGTCCTGCATTTTTGTGTCAAAATCTTTTGCAACTCCCTCTATTCCGTAGACCTTTTTCAGGAGTCTTTTCCTTATTACGTTTAGGTTCTGGAACGAGATGTTCATAATTGCAGCTATTTGTTTCAAGGGCA
This sequence comes from uncultured Prevotella sp., assembly GCA_946614175.1. Taxonomy (GTDB): domain Bacteria; phylum Bacteroidota; class Bacteroidia; order Bacteroidales; family Bacteroidaceae; genus Prevotella. Next base: position 2,192 of record CAMOGP010000187.1, read on the forward strand.
AATGCAGGCGCAGAAGGAGGCAGATGTTCAACTCTTCGTCGCGTATCAACGGATAACGTTCTTTCAGTGATGGCAAGAAGTCGGGCAAGACACTGTCGAAATGCGACCTCAACTTCATCCATTGACTGTAGGATGGTGCCTCATTCAACACCTTAAACTCTTCTACGATGGAGGAATCGAGCAGGGTTGTCTCCAGATGTTGTAAGTCACTTACTGGTTGTTTTTTCTGCAACTCATCCAACTGCGACTTCAAGAGTTCTATCTCCTCTCCCTTGTCGACTATTTCAAGTTGAACAGTCTCGTCCTCCTCTGATGCCTTCAGTCTTTCTAACTCTCTGTTAGCCTGTAGCAACTGGTGGTATTTCTCTCTCCATCGCTGCATATCCCTCTTAGCCTCTTCTTTCCTACGCCGAAAAGTACGGATGGTCATATAAGAAGCCATAACGACAATGGCTGCGAGGGCAAGCATCAGCATCGTATGGAGCCGCATTCGAATGTTTTCTTTCTCCAGCATGGAAGACTTCTGCATGCTCCTATTATAATTATAGAGTGACTGCATGCGTTGGTAGAAATCCGTCGACAACTCCTTGTAGCATGAATCTGTCATCTCCCTGGAGAGAAGAGCATATTTTGTGGCAGAGTCGGGCTGATGCATGTGTTGATAATATTGGCAAAGCCCCAGATATCCCGACTCCAGGTTATTCTTGACTGTGGACTCGCTGATTTCCTTACGGAAGAAGAAAAGAGCGGAATCGGCCTTGCCCGATAGTAGACAGTAGCGTCCCTTGGTGTAATAGTAGGTCTTGTTGTCCAAGAGCATGTTGCCACAAGAATCAAAATAGCCCGACTTGGTTTCGTAGAAATCCATGTATCTCTTGGCTTTCTGGAGTTCACCTTTATCCAACAAGCAATTCAGACATGGCGCAATAGCCCGTGCGCCCTGCTGTTCCATGCCTCCATCCATGAATAGTCTGCTGACTTTCTCGCTGTTTGAGATGACGGAGTCGGTAATCCCCATCCGATAGAAGACGATGCTCTTTTGGTCCATGTTTACCAGTCGCATCAAAGTATCATTGGCCAGACGGGCATAACGGTCTATAATGTTTATTTCCGCGAGGGCATCATCCATGGCATGCTGGTTCAGCATCAGGCGAAGAATCTGACCATGAATGCGGCTCAATCTCTTAAAGTCGCAGTCAGCGCGCGTCGTGTCTGCATGGTCAATGGCAAGATGGAAAAAGTCAAGTGCCTTGGGAGCCTCACCCAGATTGTAGTAGGCACAACCGAGGAGATAGTTGGCAAAAACGCATTCGTTCATCATGTCACAGCGTTCAAAGTAATCGGCAGCAAGGTGTAAGGAGTCGAGATTCGTAATAGAATCATCCGCCAGGTTCTGCTCTTGTGCGCGCAGCAACACGCGCTCGTAGCGTTGGCGGTTGGCGGTGCAGGCGGCAAGCAGCAGGGCGGCCACGAGGGCAACGGGTAGCAGCGTGAGATGGCTTTTCATTCGTTCTGTCATTATAGTCGGGGCAAAGATAGCGAAAAGGAGGGGAAAAGAAAAGGAATTTACTAAACAAAATGATTGTTGTCCGGTAAAAACGGCTCGGAGACAGTAAGATAGCCAGGCCGTTTTTACCAGACAACAATCATAAAAAAATAGGAAGATAACGTCTTTGTTTTCTTCCTACTTGATGTGCGTTTTGTCCCTCCTACAGCCTAT
>CAMOGP010000188.1 GCA_946614175.1 uncultured Prevotella sp.
ACCTCTTCAATAGGTTTCTTGTAGATATTGGCGGCGGTGGCAGCATGCAGGTCCTTACCTTCGCTAAACACGCGTACCATGTTTTTATCTTGCGACAGGTGGGCCATCACGCGCAGTTCAATCTGACTGTAGTCTGCTGAAAAAAACAAACATCCTGGTTCGGGTATGAATGCCTTGCGTATCTCTTTTCCGTCTTCACCGCGGATGGGGATATTCTGGAGGTTGGGATCGGACGAAGAGAGTCGTCCTGTGGCTGTGACGGTCTGATTAAACGACGTATGGATATGTCCTGTGCGAGGGTTAATCAGTTTGGGCAGTGCCTCCACATAGGTACCTATCAGTTTCTTCAATCCCCTGTGTTCCAATATGTCAGATACTATCTCGTGCTTGTTTTTCAGTTGCTGGAGCACCTCTTCGCTGGTGACATACTGTCCCGTCTTGGTTTTCTTGGCCTTCTCCACAATCTTGAGTTTGTCAAACAGTATTTCACCTACTTGTTTAGGTGATGCTATGTTGAATGACTCTCCTGCCAGTTCGTAGATACGCTTCTCTATCTCATTCATTCTTTCCGTCAAAATCCTTGACGTCTCACCAAGTGACTCCGTATCCAGGCACACCCCGTTTATCTCCATCTCTGCCAGCACGGGCATCAGCGGCATCTCTATATTATAAAAGAGGTCCTCGCATTCGTGCTTCTTGAGTTCTGGTTCCAGTTTGTTTTTCAACTGCAGCGTGATGTCGGCATCCTCGCAGGCATACTCATAGACCTGAGAGGGTGGGAGGTCGCGCATGGATTTCTGGTTCTTACCCTTTGCGCCAATCAGTTCATCAATATGCACGGTCTGATAGTTGAGATATACCTCAGCCATATAGTCCATGTTGTGACGCAGTTCGGGTTGGATCAGATAATGAGCTATCATCGTGTCCCACATCGGACCGTCGAGATGCACATCATAATTTCTCAATACCTCCAAGTCGTACTTCAGATTTTGCCCAATCTTTAAGATTTTTGGGTTTTCATAAAGCGGTTTAAAGATATTAACAATTCGCAACGCTTCTTCACGATTAGCGGAAATGGGTACATAAAAAGCCTCGTGTTCCTCTACTGAGAAGCTCAAACCCACCAATTCTGCCTCGATGGCCGAGGTTGAAGTGGTCTCTGTATCTAGAACGAGAAAATCTTTTGTTAAGAAATAGTCATATATTTGACGCATTTCCTCCTCATTTTCAATGAGTTTGTATTTATGAGCCACCGTTTTAAGGGTCTCAAAACTCGAAAATTTTGAGTCACCTGCATCGTTGGGCGTAAATTCTGCAAATAAATCGAGCTGTGCATTATCAGTTTTTGGCTTCTTTTCAACTTTTTTAAGAACCCTGTTTGTCAGGGTTTTAAATTCCAATTCGGTGAAGAGTGCCGACAGTTTTTCCTCGTCGGGTGCCTGCAGTTTCAGTTCATCCAAATTCAGATTGATGGGTACCTCGGTGCAGATGGTGGCAAGGAAGTATGACATTCGGATATCCTCCACATGTTCTTCCACCTTTTTCTTCAGTGCCCCCTTCAGTTCGTCTGTTCGCTGAAGCAGTTGTTCTACCGAGTTGAAGTCGTTGATAAGTTTGGTGGCCGTCTTCTCTCCCACACCCGGACAGCCGGGGAAGTTGTCTGCCGAGTCGCCCATCAGTGCCAGTAGGTCGATGACCTGGAGTGGGGTAGTGATACCATATTTCTCGCATACCTCCTTAGGTCCCATCACCTCATAGCCACCCCCATGTCGAGGTCGGAAGATACTTACTTTCTCTGTAACCAACTGACCATAATCTTTATCGGGCGTGAGCATATACGTCTGTATTCCTTCGATGGAATCAGCCTTTTTTGCCAGTGTTCCTATCACGTCATCGGCCTCGTAGCCATCAGCCTGGAGCACGGGGATACGATAGGCCGCCAGCAATTCCTTGATGATTGGCACGGCCTTACGAATATCCTCGGGCGTGGCTTCACGCTGCGCCTTGTAAGCAGGAAACTTGTCGCTGCGGAAGGTAGGACCATGCGGGTCGAAAGCCACACCTAAGTATGTTGGTTGCTCCTTCTCGATGACCTCCTGGAGCGTATTGACAAAACCAATGATAGCCGACGTGTTGAGCCCTTTAGAATTGATTCTTGGGTTCTTGATAAAAGCATAGTAAGACCTGTAAATCAGGGCGTATGCGTCGAGCAAAAATAGTTTCTCCATAATTATTTCAGAATTTTCGTGTAAAATTACTAAAAAATTTGGCAATATATGGATATTTTCTGTAATTTTGTAGCAAAAATTTTAAAAATGGACCATTTATCGCTTATCAAACAACCAATTGATCAGGAATTTAATGAGTTTACAGCCCTTTTTAAGGAGTCTTTGACGCACGGCGACCATTTGTTGTCAGACATGTTGGCTCATATCCGTCAGCGCGGTGGTAAGCGAATGCGTCCTATCCTCACCCTGCTTATTGCCAAGAATTATGGTGGTGTGACGGCAGAGACTCAAAACGCAGCCATCGGTTTGGAACTGCTTCATACCGCTTCTCTGGTTCACGATGATGTGGTGGACGAGAGCGAAGAGCGCCGCGGCCAGGCTTCGGTGAATGCCACCTATAGTAATAATGCGGCCGTCTTGGTGGGTGATTTCATCCTTTCCACGGCACTGTTGTATGTCTCTCATACCAACAACCAGCGCATCATCAGCAACCTGGCACAGTTGGGACGTACGCTGGCTTCGGGCGAGTTGTTACAGTTGTGGAACATCAGCAACAAGGACATCTCCGAGGATATCTACTACGATGTTATCAAGCAGAAAACGGCCGTTTTGTTCGAGTCGTGTGCAGCCATTGGTGCCCTTTCTGCAGGCGCTTCTGATGAAGAAGTGGAGAAAGCACGACTCTTCGGTCAGAACCTGGGTATCATGTTCCAGATTCGTGACGACATCTTTGATTATTATGATTCCAAGGAAGTGGGTAAGCCCACGGGGAATGATATGGCTGAGGGAAAACTCACCCTGCCGGTGATTTATGCCTTGAAGAATAACCCTCAGTATGAGGCCATGATGAACCTGGCCAAAAAGGTGAAGGCGCGCACTATCAACACCGATGAAATTGCCGTTTTGGTGGAGTTTACCAAGCGTTCTGGTGGTATAGAATATGCAGAGAGACGCATGGAGGATTTTCATCAGGAAGCCTTGAAATATCTTGATAATTCTGTGAACGACGATGCTATACGTACTTCTTTGAAGGCCTATCTTGACTACATCATCCGTCGCAATAAATAGTAGAAAAACTTATGCAGTTATCCAGTCATCAGAAATGCTTTAAAATCAGTACGATAGCGATTGCATTTACTTGCGTGCTGATGTGTGGACTGATGTATATCTCCTTTCGTCCTGACACCTTGAAGATGTTTCATTTCTTCAAGGTTTTCGGCCTTTTGGACTATCTGGAAGAATTGCAACATAATCCGGCCAGAGTGCCCAGTTGGATGCTTTATAACCTGCCCGACGGCATGTGGCTCTTTGCCTATAGCATCCTGATAGCCTGTTTCTGGAATTTCAAGATAAAAGACTGTTGGATGTTCGTCCTGGTAATGCCGTTTATCTGCATTCCTCACGAGTTCCTGCAGGGTCTTGGCATCATGCATGGCACCTATGATCCTTCTGATGTACTGGCTTATCTGCTGGCTATCATGGCTGGTTTCGCGTACATCTATATTGTTCATTCTCTGGCATTCAAGGATGTGGATAGGGTAGAGCGCAGGCGTCGCAGTACAGGAAAATTGATGCTCACCACCACTTGTTTTGCGCTTTTCGTGCTGCTGGCTATCGG
>CAMOGP010000189.1 GCA_946614175.1 uncultured Prevotella sp.
GCCTCGCCCAGATCCTCTGAGAGTTCTGCCAGAAGCTTGGCATCCTGATAGTTGGTCACGGCCTGCACAATGGCGGCAGCACGCTTGGCGGGGTTACCACTCTTGAAGATGCCACTGCCCACGAACACGCCCTCGGCACCAAGCTGCATCATCAAGGCTGCATCGGCAGGCGTTGCCACACCGCCAGCAGCAAAATTGACCACAGGCAGTTTACCGTTCTCATGTACATACTTCACCAGTTCATAAGGCGCCTGCAACTGTTTGGCAGCTTCAAAGAGTTCATCCTCACTCATGCTGACCAGACGACGCATCTCGCTCTGCATCAGTCGCATGTGACTCACAGCCTGCACCACATCACCCGTGCCAGGCTCGCCCTTGGTACGAATCATCGTGGCACCCTCAGCAATACGACGCAGGGCCTCGCCCAGATTCTTGGCACCGCAGACAAAGGGAACATCGAATTTCGTCTTGTCGATATGATAGATGTTATCTGCAGGACTCAACACCTCGCTCTCGTCAATATAGTCAATCTCGATAGCCTGCAGAATCTGAGCCTCAGCAATATGGCCGATACGGCACTTTGCCATCACCGGAATGCTCACCGCCTCCTGAATACCACGAATCATCTTCGGGTCACTCATACGACTCACGCCACCCGCAGCGCGGATGTCGGCAGGGATACGTTCGAGGGCCATCACAGCGCAGGCGCCGGCAGCCTCAGCAATCTTAGCCTGTTCAGGAGTAGTCACGTCCATGATAACACCACCCTTCAGCATCTGAGCCAACTGGCGGTTGAGTAATGTTCTTTCGTTTGTCATTTGTATTTATTTATTTTTGTGTTGAAATTCCGTTGGCGACTGCCCTTTATGTTTCTTAAAGAAACGCGAGAGATGAGCCTGCGACGAGAAGCCAAGACGCTGGGCGATATCTTTCAGGGGACGGTTGGTAGAGGTAAGCAAAGAGGTGATCTCGTTCATAATGCGCTCGTCGATGATCGCCTTGGGCGAACGTCCGTTGATGCGACGCGTTACCTGTCCTAAGTAGCGGGCACTGACATTGAGTTGCTCAGCATAGAAAGCCACGTCGGCATAGCAATTAAAATAGTGCTCTACAGCCATCAGAAACTGGTTATACAGTTCCTCGCTGCGACTATTCCCCTCAGCATAATCTGCGGGCAACGCTTTCAGGTAAGTCTGCGCATGAAGCATGGCATCCCGCTGAGTCTCACCCAGACTGAGATAATAAGCCAGAGCTGACGCCAGTTGATTGGCATCACCATGATGACGCGGACCTGTAGGGAGATCTGACGGACGCAGCACGATGGTGCACAGTGGCAGCAGAAGCCGCTTGATGGACTCATAGACTGTGGCCGACACCAGTTGTTCACCCTTGGTAGAGGTAAGCACCGGCGCATAGATGATTTGACGGGGCTGATATTTGCGCAACACCTCGGCCAGCATCTCCACTACATCCGTACGACGCAACAGTCCTATCTTCACAATCTGTGGCTGCAGGTCATTGATGATAGCCTCCACCTGCTGGCGCACCACAGATGCTGGCAGATCATGAAACTCCTGAATACCCAGCGTATTCTGTACGGTGATAGAGGTGATGACCGATGCCGCCCGTCCACCCAACTCATGGATAAGTCGGATGTCAGCCTGCACGCCAGAGCCGCCTGTGCCGTCAGAACCTGTAATGGTCAATATCGTCGTGTTCATCTGCTGTTATCGCTTAAACGGTTGCAAAAATACGAAAAAAAGCGGAAACCCAATAAGGATGTTCCGCTTTCGGTAAAAGAAAATGCAGTTTTTGAAAACAAACTATGGTATCAGGGTTAATCCTACTACAAAATAGGCATTCTGAGTGCAAGGGTTAGCAGCAACCTGTGCGAACACAGGGACAGAGAACGAGTCCGTAACCTTTATATCCTTCGTTGCCTTCAACGACAGATTGGTCACAGCGAAACCACTCGTCCAGCCATTATAGAAATCGGTAGCAAACGGGACGGCGCCAGCCGTGGCAGTCCAATCGACAGAAGCGAGTTTAAATGGGACAATGGCCTCGACATAACTGCTGTAGGCTCGCTTGCCGTCCTTGTTTACACCGTCGTTTCCTGCGAAATTGGTGAACCACTGGAGTGAAGCCACACCAAAGTCGTATCCTACGTTAGCCTCAAACACATGGTTGGTGCCGTGGGCCTCATATTTAAAGTAGCGGTTCAGGGGATCACCATTCACTGCCTGGTTAAACCAGTAATCAGTGATACCGATGTTCAGTCCGCCAATGGTATAAGCCAACGTCAGGTCAAACTCCTTGGTGTCAGCAGGATTCACGAGTCCATAACTGCCCCAAGCTGTCAACGACAGACCTTTATAGACTACGCCCAGTGTAGGCTGCACAGCTGTGCTACCCAGATTCTGACCACGCCAGATATAACTACTTACAACATCAGCACTAACCGTTGTCTCAATTTCGTCCTGTGCAAAGGTGGTCATGCTCATGGCCATACCCATTGCGAATAAAACAATCTTCTTCATACGCTTTACTTTTTTACCTTTTTACTTTTTTACCTTTAGTTATAACAAGCCTCTCCGTGTTCATAGATATCAAGTCCTTCCTCCTCAATACGCTTATTGACACGCAGTCCGTGGATATATTTAATACCATAGAACAGGATAAATCCGCAAACAGCAGCCCAGAGGTCGATCACGAATACGCCGAAGCACTCCGCACCGAAGAATCCCCAGCCATGACCGTAGAAAGCACCATTGCTGACAGACAGCAGACCTGTCATAATAGTACCCAGGATACCACAGACACCGTGTACAGAACTTGCACCTACGGGATCGTCGATATGCAACTTATGGTCAATGAACTCGATGGCGAAAACCAGTACGACACCACAAACCAAACCAATGATGACTGCACCGAAAGGAGATACGAGGTCACAACCAGCGGTGATACCCACCAGACCGGCCAGCACGCCGTTAAGCGTCAAAGAGAGTGAGGGCTTACCATATTTAATATAGGTAAGAAACATGGTAGCAACGCCACCTGCAGCAGCAGCGAGGTTAGTGGTCAGGAATACGTGAGAAATAGCGATGCGATTCACCTCACCACTGGCAGCTAACTGAGAACCGGGATTGAAGCCAAACCATCCCAGCCAGAGTATAAAGACACCCAGGGCAGCCATAGCCAGATTATGACCGGGGATAGCACGACTCTTTCCTTCCTTATCATACTTGCCCACACGGGGACCAAGTGCCAGAGCACCAATCAGAGCCAGCACACCACCTACAGAGTGAACGATAGCAGAACCAGCGAAATCGTGGAACACATCACCGAAGGTGGTCATCATGAAGCTGTCAGCAGCATCATTGCACAACCAGCCACCACCCCAGGTCCAGTGACCCTCGACAGGGTAGATAATCAGTGAAATAACGGCACTGTAAACAAGGTACATAGAGAACTTGGTGCGCTCTGCCATGGCACCACTCACGATGGTAGCTGAGGTAGCACAAAACACCGTCTCGAAAATCAAGAATCCCTCTACGGGCAGATCGCTCTCATAGAAACTCAGGTCACCCCAGTTGGGCATACCTATAAAACCACCCAGGGTATCGGCACCAAACATAAAGCCGAAACCAAGGAAGAAGAACAGCAACGAGCCGAACATAAAATCGACAAAGTTCTTCATCAGGATGTTCGCCGTGTTCTTACCACGTGTAAAACCAGCCTCACACAGCGCAAAACCGGGCTGCATCCAGAAAACCAACATGGCCGCTAATAGCATCCATACGGTATCGAGTGAAATTCCTATTTCGTTCATAA
>CAMOGP010000190.1 GCA_946614175.1 uncultured Prevotella sp.
CCGCCTTGTTTCCTTTGTTCCTGGAACAGACGTAAGCAACTCTTTAACTTGGCGCAGGAGTTGGGGTGTAACAAGATTGCGTTGGGGCATCATCAAGATGACTTGTTACATACTTGTCTGATGAATCAGTTCTATCAGGGGCGTTTTGATACGATGCCGGCCTTATTGAAAATGCGAAAGATGCCTCTGAGTATCATTCGTCCGCTCTGTATGGTAGAGGAGGCTGATATCAGGCGCTATGCTGAGTTACGTGGCTATGAGAAGCAGGTCAGGCTTTGTCCCTATGAGGTGGCTTCACATCGTGATGATATGCGTCAGCTCTTCGAACAGATACAGCGGATCAACTCTGAGGCTCGTCATAGTCTGTGGAATGCTATAGTACGTGCAGGTAAACTGGTGGACATATCTTAAATTCAGTTAATATTTTAGCATTTGTCAATTATAATTCGTATCTTTGCTTTTTAAAGTGAAACATTGCAGTAAATGAAAAGATACGTAGTACTATTTATGGGATTCTTCCTGCTGGCCGCATCTACTCAGGCTGGTCGTCCGCGTAAGGTCGTGAAGAAGAAGGCTGATAAGAAGGAAGTCAAGGCAGAAGATCCTCGCATTCAGCAGATGCTTGCCGCTACACAGAAAGTGATGTTTATTGATAGTATGGTGGTTGATAAGCGCCATTTCATTAGTCGAATACCACTTTCTGCTGATGCTGGATCGTTAGAGCAGATGGACTCCTTGGGGCAGTTTACCAATGAACTGAAAGATCATCGTCTGACGGCATATTTTGATAAGAAGGATTCTTGCATACATATCGCGCAGAGCGATTATATCGCTAATCAGTGGACAAAACCTGTAAGGGTAGGGGGGATTACTGATTCTTCAGCAAACTTCCCGTTCTTGATGCCCGACGGGGTGACGTTTTATTTCGCTCAGAAAGGGGAACAGAGCATTGGCGGATATGATATCTTTGTCACACGCTATAATCCGGAGACAGGCTCGTTTCTCAAGGCAGAAAATATCGGCATGCCATTCTCTTCTACAGCCAATGATTACCTTTATGCCATTGACGAGGTGAACAACCTGGGGTATTTTGTGACGGATCGTCATCAGCCTGCCGGAAAGGTGTGTATTTACGTGTTTATTCCTAATGAGACTCGTAAGAGCTATCAGTCGGAGGCTTATTCTGATGCCCAGATGCGTGCCTTGGCAGATATCAGCCGTATCGCTGATACCTGGACGGATAAGGCTACTCGGCAGCAGGCTTTGGCTCGTCTGAATGAGGTGAAGGCGAATACAACGCAGTCACAGGCAAAGAAGGGTGGCTCCACAGAACTGGATAACTTGCGTCATCAGGTTGCTGTACTTGAAAAGGCGCTTCTTTTGGCACGCAACTATTATGCACGTGCTTCTAAAAATGATCGTCAGACGCTGACTCAGGAGATACTGACCAGTGAGAAAGAACTGGAAGCGTTGCAACTGGAGATACGCCGCGTAGAAAAGGAAATACATAATGCACAATATAAAAGTAACTAGCAAATCCTTAAAAGACTATGACAAACGAAAAGAAAATCTTTGCCCCCTCGGAATTGATTATTAATGAGGACGGCTCTTGTTTCCATCTGCATCTGAAGCCGGAGTTTCTGGCTGATCGTGTGGTACTCGTGGGCGATCCTGCCCGAGTAAATACTGTTGCAGCGCATTTCGATACTATAGAGCACGAGGTAAGCAGCCGCGAGTTCCATACCATTACGGGTACTTATAAAGGCAAACGTATCACTTGTCAGAGTCATGGTATAGGCTGTGATAATATTGATATCGTGGTCAACGAGCTTGATACTCTGGCTAATATCGACTATAATACCCGTATGGAGAAGGATGAGCATCGCACGCTCACGATGGTACGTGTCGGTACCTGTGGTGGTTTGCAGCCTTTCACGCCAACTGGGTGTTTTGTAGCCTCTGTAAAGAGTATTGGCTTTGATGGACTGCTGAATTACTATGCAGGACGAAACGTGGTCTGCGATGTGCCGATGGAAAAAGCTTTCTGTGAGCATATGAAGTGGGATCCCGTCAAAGGTGCGCCCTATGTGGCTGTGGCTGATGCTGATTTGATTGAGCAGGTGGCTGGCGACGATATGGTTAAGGGCTATACGGTGGCTTGTGGTGGATTCTATGGCCCCCAGGGACGCCAGCTTCGTGCAGATATTGCCGATCCGCAGCAGAATGAGAAGATTGAGGCATTCGAATATGAGGGTATGAAGATTTGTAACTTCGAGATGGAATCTTCTGCTCTTGCTGGCTTGGCTTCTTTGCTAGGCCATCGTGCAATGACCTGCTGCATGGTGATTGCCAACCGTTATGCCAAGGAGATGAACACCGAGTATAAGAACTCTATCGATACGCTTATTCAGAAAGTCCTCGACCGTATTTAAATGAACGAAACAATATGTGCGTTGGCCACCGCCCCTGGTGGCGCGTTAGGAATCATTAGAATCTCAGGTGCACAGACGCTTGAGATTCTTTCTCGTATATTCACTAAAGACCTTACATCGGCTCAGCCTAATACCGTCCATTATGGACACATCGTTGAAAATGTGGAGATTCCGTCGCCACAAGTTATTGACGAGGTGCTTGTGAGTGTTTTTAGGGCGCCCCATTCCTACACAGGCGAGGAGAGTGCGGAGATATCCTGTCATGGCTCGCGCTATATATTAAACAAGGTGTTGGAATTGCTGATTCTGCACGGATGTCGCATGGCTCTTCCTGGTGAATTCACCCAACGTGCCTATCTCAACGGTAAGATGGATCTCACCCAGGCTGAGGCTGTCGCAGATTTAATTGCTTCTACTAATCAGGCCACCCATCAGGTGGCATTGAGTCAACTTAGGGGACATTTCTCGTCTAAGCTTGCATTGTTACGTGAAAAACTGCTTAAACTCACGTCTTTACTGGAATTGGAACTTGACTTCTCTGATCATGAAGACCTTGAGTTTGCTGATCGAAGCGAACTCTTAATGCTTAGTAAAGAAATTGACACGCATATTGTAACATTGGCTCGTTCTTTCGAAATGGGACAGACGCTAAAACAGGGTATTCCAGTGGCAATCGTGGGCAAGACAAACGTGGGAAAATCAACCCTGCTGAATGCTCTTTTGAAAGATGACCGCGCCATCGTTTCTGATATTCATGGTACCACCCGCGATACCATTGAAGATACCATAGATATTCAGGGATTGACTTTTCGGTTTATCGATACTGCAGGTATCCGTCAAACACAAGATACGGTGGAACAGATAGGTATCAGCCGTACGTATGCTGCTATTGATAAGGCTCGTATCGTACTCTGGGTTATAGACGAGAAACCTTCGAGTGAGGAAATTAATGAACTGTTACAACATACTGAAAATAAGAAACTTATTGTTGTTAAAAATAAGTCAGATAAGACAGATAATAATAGCTATAATCTTTTTAGTTCTCCATTGGTGTCTATCAGCGCAAAGTATGGCACTGGAATCGAGAATTTGGAGAATGCAATCTATGAAGCAGCTGAAATTCCAGCTCTCACTGATAACGATATCATTGTCACTAGTGCACGTCATTATGATGCCTTAACTCGTTCCCATACTTGCATCCAACGTGTCATAGATGGTATTCAAATGCAACTTAGTGGCGACCTCCTCAGCGAAGATCTCCGTCAGGCTCTCGATACCATCGCTGAAATAACTGGTGGTCAAATCACCCCCAACGAAGTATTAGGAAATATCTTTAGGAATTTCTGCGTGGGAAAGTGATATGAGACTACGTTATATCAATTTGTCATTACCTGCA
>CAMOGP010000191.1 GCA_946614175.1 uncultured Prevotella sp.
TCAACTTCCGATGACTCCCCTTGTTGAGCTGATGCTCAAAGAAAGCAATGGCTTTACCGAACCACACAATGGGGTGGGGCAGTCTGCTTGGGTCGCCAAAGATCAGGTCGAGGAACCAACCGAGGAGCAGGGGCAATATGACAATCATCCAGTTATCCATTTCTTGATGTGATAAATTGGTTGATGGCATCTACAAGCGCATCATTCTCAGAAGGCGTCTGTGATGCTACGCGGAAATGATGTGGGGTAAGGCCGCGGAAGTTGGAACAGTCACGAATCAATATGTGGTGTTCACGAGCCAGATAGTCCTTCAACTCTGCTGCTGTATAGTGAACTAAACGGCAAAGTATAAAGTTCGTTTGAGATGGTGTTACGATGATGCCCCAAAAGTTTTCCAGGTTTTTTGCAAGACGTTGTGCTTCTTGAAGGTCAGGCTTGCATAGGAGCTCATCATGTTGCAACAGGAATTTTCCTGCTTCTATTGCTAATGCTGATACGCTCCAAGGACGTAGATTCTCTCGGATTCTCGCTATCAGACTCTCATGAGCAGTTATATAGCCCAATCGTAGTCCAGGAATTCCATAAGTCTTTGTCATCGAGTGAATCTGTATGGAATGGGGCGTACGACATCCCCAACGAGGTGACATTATATGCTCATCAGTATAGTTCTCGTAACTATGGTCGAGTACAACTAATTCATGTTCTGCCATCATGCGATCAATATATAATTGGTCGTAGACTTCACCTGTGGGATTATTGGGGTTACACAACCAAAGCATCGTTTTCTGTTCCCGATCCCCTGTACTTATGTCCACTGTTTCGGCTGAGCGCGGAAACATCTTGCAGGCATCCTCATATTCACTAAATGTTGGCGTGGGAATAACGGGGTGAAGACCAAAGGTCTGGGCGATAAGGTAGATTGCTTCAGTAGCACCACTCGTTACAATCACTTGTTGAGGGTCAATCAGATAACGTTCTGCAATCATCTTTTCAAGCGACCAAGCCTCAGGTTCCGGATAATGGCTGATGAGTTCAGGGTGCTCCGCTAAATGACTCAGCAGAATTTCCTGATTATTATGAGCACAGATATTCGACGAAAAGTCGCTCTTGATGCCTTCATACTCATATATATCGTCACCGTGTCCTTTAATCATTGCTTGAGAGTATTTGATAGATACGTTCTATATCCACATACTGACGTACGTGGGCAGCCAGTTTGTTGTATTGCTCCTCCTTGAAATCGCGATAAGAAACAGCCCTCTCACCTCTTCCCTCTAACTTCTTACCTCTTAACACATACTCAATAACTGCTGCATTGTCGAGGAAGCCGTGGATGTAGGTGCCGATGCAATGGCCGGACTGCAGGATGGCCTCATCGGTATCGCTGACGCCCTGATGAATCTCATAGCCCTGACATGTCTGTCCGTCGAATTGGAACGTGACCTGCTTCGTGGTCTTGTCAGCTCCCATGGTGGTGTGGATAGGCAGCAGACCGAGTCCTGGCAGATGCTTGATGTCACCTTCGATACCTTCCGGGTCATCGATGGTCTGACCCAACATCTGGTAACCTCCGCAGATGCCGATGACCATCTTTCCGTCACGATGGGCACGCTGAATAGCCTGCGCACAACCGTTGCGACGCAGTTCCATGAGGTCGTCGAGGGTAGATTTCGTACCAGGCAGGATGATGATGTCGGCCTGACTGATATCTTGCGTGTTGTTAGTATAGAAGAGGTTGACGCGTGGGTCGCGTTCCAGCGTGTCGAAATCGGTATAGTTGCTGATATGACGCAGCAGCACCACGGCGATGTTTACCTTTCCCTCTGCCAGTTGCTTGCGTTTCTTCTCCAGACTGACGCTGTCTTCCTCCTCGATATAGATGTCCTTATAATAAGGTATAACACCAAGTACTGGTACCCCACAGATGTCTTCCAACATCTTTCTGCCTTCATCGAAGAGGCGCATGTCGCCCCTGAACTTATTGATGATAATGCCCTTGATGAGTTTGCGGTCCTCTGGCGATTGAAGCATGATGCTGCCATAGACGCTGGCGAAGACACCGCCTCGGTCGATATCGCCTACTAAGATGACATCAGCCTTGGCATGGCGTGCCATCGACATGTTGACCAAGTCTCTGTCCTTCAGGTTTATTTCAGCGATACTGCCTGCGCCCTCCATCACGATGGGGTTGTAGCGTGAGGACAAACGGTCGAAGGCAGCATGGACTTCTTGTCTAAACTGAGAGTTGAGAGTTGAGAACTGAGAGGTGTGATTAGACTTTCCTTTGGATTTGTCTTCTTGAGAGTAATCATACCTCTCCGTTCTCCGTTCTCCGTTTTTCGTTCGAAAAAGGTCATACGCATCCTTATTGCCAATGGGACGCCCATTAAGAATGACCTGCGAGGTGTGGTCGCTTTGAGGCTTCAGCAATAGCGGGTTCATGTCCGTATGGCATGGTATGCCTGCTGCCTCAGCCTGTACGGCTTGTGCGCGTCCAATCTCCAGTCCCTCAGGCGTGGCGTATGAGTTCAGCGCCATGTTCTGTGCCTTAAAGGGAGCCGGTTCGTAGCCATCCTGCTTGAATATGCGACAGAATGCTGCTGCAACGATGCTTTTACCTACATCGCTACCAGTACCTGCAAACATGATGGGGTGGAGAGCTTGTTTCATATTTGATAGAGATGTGTATAACTGGCTAATACGTTTTTATATCTGAATACGGGCGTTGGCACTGGTTCACCTTTGGCATTATAGACCTGTGTGACGCTTTCTGGTGTTTCTACGAATTGGGTGTAATGGAATTCGTGTCCGCGATATTCCTTGCCATCGAGTATAAAACGGCGATAACCCAAGGATAACTTTCGGTCTGCCTTGCGTGCTGTGATGGTGTAGGGTAAAACACCGCACATGGGATATTCACCCTCGTCGGTGATAATTTTTTCACAGAGGTACATCATCCCTCCGCACTCCGCAATGATTTTTCCTCCTTGTTCGGCATAGTTTCGGATAACCTTCCTGCAGGTCTCATTCCTGACTATCGCCTCTAAGTGCTTCTCTGGATAGCCGCCTGGCAGATAAAGCAGGTCGATACCTTCCAGCGAGGGCGTGTCTTTTTCTGGGTCAAAGAAACTGACGGAGGCAAACGAGTCTATATTTTCCTGATAGATAAAACTGAAGCTTTCTGCATTAAGAGCGCAACTCACTTTCAGTCCGTCGCCTTCGGACGCACAGTCCGTCGCCTTCGGACGCACAGTCCGTCGCTCTCGGACTAATGAAGAATGAATATCTTCCCAGTTGATATGTGACTCTATCAGATTGATGAGTTTCTTGTTTTCTATTTTTTCAGAGAAGTCCAGCCCCAGGTAGCGTGAGCCTTGCTCCAGTGAACTGTTTTTTGGAAGATAGCCAAAACAGGTAATCTGCAAATCGTCGCACACCTGACGGAGCATCTCAAAATGTCTTGATGACCCCACCTTATTAAATATAACACCCGCTATGTACACGTCATGACGGAAGTTGATAAAGCCCTGCAGCAATGGTGCCATAGAGTAGGCAGCACTCTTGGCATCGACAACCAGAATGACGGGTAGTCGCAGTATGCTGGCAATCTCTGCTGAAGAACCTTTGTCACGGTCGTAACCATCAAAGAGTCCCATCATCCCTTCTACGATACATACATCAGCCCCTTTGCCATAATGCTCAAAGAGATTGCGTACATGCTCAGGGGTAG
>CAMOGP010000192.1 GCA_946614175.1 uncultured Prevotella sp.
GGAAATCCTTCCAGGTAAAGTTGTTGTCCTTGGTCTCAGGTGCATTGGCTGTCAGTACATAGCGCAGTACATCCTGCTTGCCAGGCATATCTACCAGATACTCGTGAAGCCATACAGCCCAGTTGCGAGAGGTAGAGATCTTGTCGTTCTCCAGATTCAGGAACTCGTTGGCTGGCACATTGTCGGGCATGATATACTTGCCGTGAGCCTTCATCATCACAGGGAAGATGATGCAGTGGAACACGATGTTGTCCTTACCGATGAAGTGTATCAAGCGCGTATCCTCATCTTGCCACCACTGCTCCCAGTTGCCCCATTTCTCAGGATTCTTCTCGCAGAGCTCCTTGGTGTTTGATACGTAGCCGATGGGTGCGTCGAACCATACGTAGAGCACCTTGCCGTCGGCACCCTCTACAGGTACAGGGATACCCCAGTCGAGGTCACGTGTCATGGCACGTGGCTGCAGATCCATATCCAACCAGCTCTTGCATTGTCCGTATACGTTTGAGCGCCACTCCTTATGACCCTCCAGAATCCACTGCTTTAACCAGTCTTGATATTCGTTCAGAGGCAGGTACCAGTTCTTTGTCTCCTTCAATACTGGCGTAGAACCGCTGATGGTTGACTTGGGGTTAATCAGCTCAGTGGGGCTTAGGTCGCGTCCGCACTTCTCACACTGGTCACCATAGGCTCCCTCGTTGTGGCAGTAGGGGCATTCACCTACAACATAACGGTCGGCCAAGAACTGCTTGGCT
Source organism: uncultured Prevotella sp. (assembly GCA_946614175.1). Lineage (GTDB taxonomy): Bacteria > Bacteroidota > Bacteroidia > Bacteroidales > Bacteroidaceae > Prevotella. The sequence continues at coordinate 756 of CAMOGP010000192.1, forward strand.
TCCTCGTCGTAGAGCTGAGCGGTGGTCTTCTCCACCAGTTTGCCCTCGTCGTAAAGCTTCTTGAACCACTCGGCAGCAAACTTATGATGTGTCTCGCTGGTGGTACGGCTATAGATATCGAATGAGATACCGAACTCTTCGAACGAGTCCTTAATCATCTTGTGATAACGGTCTACCACATCCTGAGGGGTGATACCCTCCTTGCGGGCACGAACGGTGATGGGCACGCCGTGTTCGTCTGAACCTCCGATGAACATCACGTCGCGTTTCTTCAGACGCAGGTAACGTACGTAGATGTCGGCTGGTACGTAAACGCCAGCCAGGTGACCAATATGCACACCACCATTGGCATAGGGTAGGGCTGATGTCACAGTTATTCTCTTGTAATTTTTCTGTTCCATATGTATTATGTTGTTTTTTTCGGATGCAAAATTACGAAATATATTTCAGAATATCGCTGATTTGGTCAACTTTTATAAGACGCTCGTGGTCTATATCCTCAAAATGCTCCAACTGCCACGTTACATGGAAGGGAATATGGATAGCCCATGCTCCGATGGCAAGTGCTGGGGCGCAGTCGCTTTTCAGTGAGTTACCTATCATCAGCAGTTCTGAGGGATGTATCCCTTGGTGTTCACACAGAGCCTGGAACTCACGCTGGGTCTTGTCGGATGTGATCTCAACATCATCGAAATATTTTAGCAGACCTGAACGCCTTAGTTTATTCTCCTGATCCTGCAACTCACCTTTGGTGAAACAGACCAGTTTGAGAGGCGAGAGGTGAGAGGTGAGAGGTGAGAGGCTTGACTCTTGTATTCTGTCTCTCAACTCCTTCAGCGTTTCTTCCACGCCAGGCAGAGGTGTGGCTGGCAGGTGGAGCAGACGTTTGCAGTCTTGCAGAAGCTCATCAAGCTGCATCACAGAGAGGTCGTTTCCTGCTACACGTATTGCTGTTTCTAAAATGCTGATGGTAAATGCTTTGCAGCCATAACCTAAATCGGCCATATTGCCCGATTCGGTCTTGAAGAGTTCCTTCTTCGGATCCTCGCAAAAGGGAGCAATAAGGCTGTATAAGTGATTCTCTACTTCTTCGAAATATCCCTGACAATCCCACAAGGTGTCGTCAGCATCGAAGGCAATGACTTTAATCTTTTCTGCCATCATCTTAAAATTTTGCTGCAAAGTTACTAAATTATTAGGAATAATTGATTATCTTTGCGCTTAAATTCCAGATGACAACTATGAATAGACTACAACAGGCATTCGTTTGGTTAAAGCGCATAGGGCACTGTAGGGGCTTCGGCATTCAGTCGCCCACCGACTATCGTTTTGTGCGCTATGTCATCAACGAGCACTGGCCGTATTATGCTTATGAAGAGTTGGGACCGGATGATTGCTGGCTGCGTCGCAAACTGGGACTGCTTTATTTTCGTCTGGCTAATGAACTGCAACCTCATACGGTTATCGATAAACTGGGCTTTCGGGAGTATTTGCAGGCAGGGTGTCGTAAGGCGCAGATTGTTGACAGGGCCGATGTTGTGGATATGGCTATTGTGCCTGTCAAAACAGACTTCAGACTTCTGTTCGGGAAATGCAACGACAGGTCTGTGGTTGTCATTCAAGATATCTATCGAGCTCCCAAATATTGGCACAGTATTGAGTGCGACCCGAGGGTAACGGTGACCTACGACCTCTATTACTGTGGAATCGTGTTCTTCGACCCTAAACGCGTGAAACAAAACTATATCATAAACTTCTAAAAACCTCAAATCTCAAATCTTAAATCTCAAACCTTATGAAAATGACCAAGATTTATACTCGCACAGGCGATAAAGGTATGACTAGTCTGGTGGGTGGCATACGTATTAAGAAGAGTGATGTCCGTCTGGAGGCTTATGGCACTATCGACGAACTCTGTTCACATATCGGATTATTGGTTGCCCAACTGTCTCAGGATGATGATGAACGTGCGTTTCTGATTCACACGCAGAGCAATCTTTTTATCGTGGGTTCTCATCTGGCTACCGACCAGAGTAAGACGCCACTCTATCCGTCGGCGATCCTGCCTGAGGGTGAGACGGAAGCCTTGGAACAGCGCGTTGATGCGATACTGACCATTCTGCCGGAATGCCCTGGCTTCGTATTGCCAGGTGGCACCATTGCAGCAGCTCAGTGTCATGTCTGTCGCACCGTCTGCCGTCGTGCCGAGCGTCGTATTGATGCCCTTGCCGATGTGGCAGAAGTGGGCACGGATATCATTAAATTTGTCAATCGGTTGAGCGATTATCTCTTTGTTTTAGCAAAAAAAATAAATTTTAACGCTCATCAACAAGAAATAATGTGGCAAAAACCTTGCAGATAAAAAATTATTTACTACTTTTGCGCCCAATTTAAGAACCGATTGGCAAAAATAGTGGAAACGACTAACATAAAAAGAATAAGAATATGTATTGGACACTAGAATTAGCATCAAAACTGGAGGACGCTCCCTGGCCTGCAACCAAGGACGAGTTAATTGACTATGCCATCCGTTCGGGCGCTCCACTCGAAGTGCTCGAGAACTTGCAGGAGATTGAGGACGAAGGTGACGTTTACGAGAGTATCGAGGACATCTGGCCCGACTATCCCACAAAAGAAGATTTCCTGTTTAACGAGGATGAGTATTAAAGCCTATTTGGGCTTAAACAATTTAATACCAGCGAGATGGACAAATTTTATTTGTTCGTCTCGCTGGTTTTTTGTCGTACAAAAATGCGTATTTACGCAAAAAAGTTAAATGGAATGTTGCGTATTCCAATTAAAAGAACTATCTTTGCCGAACAAGATACACAGAAGACAGAGTATTTGAAAGGTCTTTTTGCCAAGACTTATCTGACAG
>CAMOGP010000193.1 GCA_946614175.1 uncultured Prevotella sp.
AAAGGGACATTGCCCTCAATTGAGGAGATAGAGCGGGAAGGGTTACAATTGATGCATCTGCGCAGTGTGCCTACCAATCCTGCCTGTCTCGGACAGTCAGCCTTGAGTAATGAACCTGCCATCAAACAACTCTTTATCACAGGAGTAACTGACGACCGTGTGGCAGATTTCTCTCGTACTTTATATATTATTAGGAAGAAAATAGAGCGCCGTGTGGCAGACAAAGACTTTTATATTTGTTCATTAAGCAACACAAATATTATATATAAGGGAATGCTCACCAGCCGGCAGTTGCGTGAGTATTTCCCCGACTTATTAAATCCCTATTTCACGAGCGGACTGGCCCTGGTACACTCACGGTTTAGCACAAACACATTCCCTACGTGGTCACTGGCCCAGCCCTTCCGCTTACTGGCTCATAACGGTGAGATCAATACCATTCGTGGAAATCGCGGTTGGATGCAGGCTCGCGAGAGTGTGCTGAGTAGTAAGTCTTTGGGTAATGTGAAAGAGATTTCGCCTATCGTACAGAAGGGGATGAGCGATTCTGCCAGTTTGGACAATGTCCTTGAGTTCTTCGTGATGAGTGGGCTTTCTCTGCCGCATGCCATGAGTGTGCTGGTACCCGAGTCGTTCAACGACAAGAATCCTATCTCAGAAGACCTGAAGGCTTTCTATGAGTATCATTCTATCTTGATGGAGCCCTGGGATGGTCCTGCAGCTCTGCTGTTCAGTGACGGCCGGTTTGCTGGTGGTATGCTCGACCGCAACGGTCTGCGTCCTGCTCGCTATACCATTACAAAGAACGATACGATGGTAGTGGCTTCCGAAGCAGGCGTCATCGATTTCGACCCAACGGAAGTAGCAGAGAAAGGACGCTTACAGCCAGGTAAGATTCTGCTGATTGACACTCAGGAGGGTAAGATTTACTATGATGGGGAAATCAAGGAGCAGTTGGCACATGAGCATCCCTACCGCCAGTGGCTGTCAACTAACCGTATTCAGTTGGAAAAACTGAAGAGTGGCCGTCATGTTGAGAACAGCGTATCAGAACTCTTGAAGAAAGAGGTGATGTTCGGTTATGGTGAGGAGGATGTCAACAATACCATTATCCCGATGGCTGTGAATGGTGTGGAGCCTACTGCAGCTATGGGTAACGATACTCCGTTGGCTGTGCTCTCTGACCGCCCGCAGATATTCTTCAACTATTTCCGCCAGCAGTTTGCACAGGTCACCAACCCCGCCATCGACTCTATCCGTGAAGAATTGGTGATGTCGCTCACGGAGTATATCGGTAGAGTAGGTTCTGGTATCTTGACACCCGATGAAACCAATTGTAAGATGGTGCGACTGCCGCATCCTATTCTGAACAATACCCAGTTGGATATCCTTTGCAATATCCGCTATAAGGGCTTTAACACTATTAAACTGCCTATTCTCTTTACCGACGACTTACAGACAGCCCTTGCACAACTCTGTAAAGATGCGGAAAAGGCCGTTGATGATGGCTATAACTATATCATCCTGACAGATCGTGAAGTCGATGCAACACATATAGCCATGCCGTCACTGCTGGCAGTGAGTGCTGTGCATCATTATCTGATCAGTGTCGGAAAACGCGTACAGACGGCCTTGATAGTGGAGTCGGGCGAGATCCGTGAAACCATGCATGCCGCCTTGCTTTTGGGCTATGGCGCCTCTGCCCTCTGCCCATATATGACATTCGCTATTCTCGACGACCTTGTAAAGCGCCATCAGATACAAGAAGACTATGCAACGGCTGAGGCTAATTATATCAAAGCCGTCAAAAAAGGACTCTTTAAGATCATGGCTAAAATGGGTATCTCGACCATCCGCAGCTATCGAGGTGCTAAGATATTTGAAAGTATTGGACTCTCCGAGAATTTGCTGAAGACTTATTTCGGTACTGAAGTAAGTACCATTGGCGGTATCGGATTGGATAAGATAGCCCGTGATGCCGTCACACTACACGATCAAGCCTACGCTCATAACAACACGGACACAGATTTTCTTCCAAACTTAGGACAGTTCCATTGGCGTAAAGACGGAATCCGCCATGCGTGGAATCCGGAAACTATTGCCACCCTGCAGTTGGCTACCCGAACGGGCAGTTATGAGAAGTTCAAGGAGTTTACCAAGATGGTTGACCAGAAAGCCGATCCTATCTTTATTCGCGACTTCCTGGGCTTTAAATGTCATCCCATCAGTATTGATGAGGTAGAACCTGTTGAGGCTATCGTGAAGCATTTCGTAGCGGGAGCCATGTCGTTCGGTGCACTCTCTAAAGAGGCGCACGAGGCCATTTGTCTGGCTATGAACAAACTTGGAGCACGTAGTAATACGGGTGAGGGTGGCGAGGATGCCGAACGTTTCCACAGTACAGTGGATGGCATCAGTCTTAGTTCGAAGACCAAGCAGGTGGCCAGTGGACGTTTCGGTGTTACAACGGAATACCTGGTCAATGCTGAGGAAATCCAAATCAAGGTGGCACAGGGAGCCAAGCCTGGTGAAGGTGGTCAGTTGCCTGGGTTCAAGGTCAATGAGGTGATAGCCAAGACGCGTCATTCTATTCCTGGTATTTCCCTGATTTCTCCACCACCTCATCATGACATCTATTCAATAGAGGATTTGGCCCAGTTGATTTTCGACCTGAAAAATGTTAATCCACAGGCTGCTATCAGTGTGAAACTGGTAGCTGAGAGTGGAGTGGGTACCATTGCCGCTGGTGTCGCCAAAGCCAAAGCCGATTTGATTGTAATCAGTGGTGCCGAAGGTGGTACGGGAGCTTCGCCAGCAAGCAGTATGCGTTTCGCAGGTATCTCACCGGAAATAGGCCTGAGTGAGACACAGCAGACTCTGGTGAAGAACGGTCTGCGTTCGCAGGTTCGACTGCAGGTTGACGGACAAATCAAGACGGGCCGCGACATCGTACTGATGGCCCTCTTGGGTGCCGAGGAGTTTGGCTTTGGAACGGCAGTACTTATCGTGCTGGGTTGTATGATGATGCGCAAGTGTAATCTGAATACCTGTCCGATGGGTGTGGCTACTCAGAATCCTGAGCTTCGCAAGCATTTCATGGGTCATTACGAATACTTAGTCAATTACTTTACCTTCTTGGCTCAGGAGGTGCGAGAATACCTGGCAGAGATGGGTTACAAGCATCTGAATGATATTGTAGGACATACAGAACTGGTAGAAACGAAGCCGTCGGTACTTGACTATAGCCGTCTGCTGTATCAGGAGGAAGGTAAGCTTTGTCATGAGGGATCAATGGTCAGTGGTATAGACACCGATACTTTGCTTGATGCACAGATGGTCAAAGCCGCTCAGCCTGCCATAGAACGACAGGAAGAGATCACTCTCGATTATGCCGTTCGTAATACCGACCGTGCCGTAGGTGCCATGCTGGCGGGTACGGTGGCAAAGAAATACGGATTGGCTGGTTTGCCCGACCAGACTATCAATGTCAAGTTCAAGGGGTCGGCAGGACAGTCGTTCGGTGCTTTCCTCACCAAAGGCATCTCCTTTAAGTTAGAGGGCGAAACCAACGACTATTTTGCCAAAGGACTCTC
>CAMOGP010000194.1 GCA_946614175.1 uncultured Prevotella sp.
GAGAGAATGAAGTAGAGTTAAAATCGAGCTTCATGTTGTTCTCCTTGGCCCAGTCAATCCAACTCTGGAAGTGCTCTACGCCTACCTGATCACGATCCACGAACTTGCCGCCGAAGTCGCCGTAGATCTCGTGCAGGTTCAGACGGTGGTTACCACCCAGCAAAGTCTTTACAAACTCAATATCCTGACGCACCTCGTCGATGTTACGGGCACGACCAGGGTAGTTACCTGTGGTCTGGATACCACCAGAGAGAGCCTCGTTGCGCTCGAAACCTACCACGTCGTCGGTCTGCCAGCAGTGCAGAGAGATCTGCTGCTTCTGAAGCTGGTCAAGTACGGCGTCTGTGTCAACGCCGATAGCTGCATAGCGGTCTTTCGCTACGGCATAAGCTTTTTCAATCAGTTCTGCTTTCATTTGTTTTGTTTTTTATTTGTTGATGATATTTAGATATTTCTGATAAGCTTCATTCCAAGCCTCCATGTCCTGTGGCTCGTATTTTGCCATTTCGATGGAGTTGGCAATAATCTGGCGCATCTCCCAGATGTCGTTTACCATGTTGGCAGCTTTAGCCTGAAGCATGATATTGCCGATGGCTGTGCATTCCTGAGGACCTGCCAACACGGTGGCACCAGTAGAGTTGGCCGTAAATTGGTTCAGGTATTTGTTCAGCGAACCGCCGCCGATGATGTGGAGTACGTCGAGACGGAAGGGGGCAAACTCTTGCAGCCAGGTGAACACCTGACGATAGCGCAGAGCCAGAGAGTCGAAGATACAACGACAAATCTCTGCAGGTGTCTCAGGAACGGGCTGGTTCGTGTCGCGACAGTATTTCTGAATGGCCGCAATCATACTTGTGGGAGCAGCAAAGGCCGCATCATCAGGGTTGATGATAGAGCGGAAGGGCTCTACCGTCATGGCCTGACCCTGCAGTTCGGGGTGTGACAACTTGCGTACCTCCTCTGGCCATTCCAGTCGACAGCGCTCATAGAGCCACATGCCGCAGATATTCTTCAGGAATCGTGTGGTACCCTCGATGCCACCCTCGTTGGTAAAGTTGCGCTCGTAAGAGAGGTCGTTAATGACGGCATCCTTGGTCTCGATACCCATCAGGCTCCATGTTCCACTGCTAAGATAGGCAAACTTCTCGTCCTTGGCAGGTATGGCAGCTACGGCGCTGCCTGTGTCGTGACCAGCCACGGCGATGACAGGTACGGGTCCCAGACCGGTGAGGCGCTGTACCTCGTCCGTCAGTACCCCAATCATGGTGCCTGGGTTTACCATCTTGCCAAATTTGGCACGTGTCAGTCCCAGTGAGTTCAGCAGACGCTCGTCCAGTTGCTTTGTGCGTGGGTCGAGCAACTGTGATGTTGAGGCGATGGTGTACTCACAAACCTCGTTGCCCGTGAGCATCCAACTGAGTGCGTCAGGCACAAAGAGAATTTTCTGCGCGTTGCGGAGCGCAGAGTTGCCCTCACGCTTCATGGCATACAGTTGGAAAATAGAGTTGAAATTCATGAACTGGATACCAGTGACGTCGTATACCTCACGTTGCGAAACAACGTGGCGCAGGTAGTCGTCCATGGCGTCGAAGGTGATAGGATCGCGATAGGCGCGTGGATTCCTTAGTATGGCACCGTCGTCGCCGATGCATACAAAGTCCACACCCCAGGTGTCGATGCCGATAGACGTGATTTCCAGTCCGCGCTGGGCTACCTCTTTCAGACCCTTGATAATCTCAAAATAGAGGGCATATATATCCCAGTAGTAGTGTCCCCCCTGCTCAATAAGATTATTGGGGAAGCGGGTCACCTCTTCCAATTCAAATTTTCCGTCTGCAATATTGCCAATGATGGTGCGTCCGCTGGTGGCGCCCAGGTCAACGGCAAAGAAATATTTTTTATTTTCCATTTGATGTTTTAGTGTTTTAGCCTAATTGCCCACAAAAGTACGTAGTTTTATGCATTCTTGACATCATAATTTGATTTTTGGGCATAGTTTTTTGTTTGAATCACTTTTTTTCGTACTTTTGCAGCCAATTTGAGAACTTTCATCATTTTATTATAAACAAAGTATATCATTAATCATGACATTTACAGTATTGATTATCACGCTTTTTGTAATAGGTTATCTGTGTATAGCCTTGGAGAGCGTGTTAGAAATCAACAAAGCAGCCATCGCTTTGCTGATGTGTGTGGGTTGCTGGACATTGCTGATGGTTGGTGTGCAAGGATTCTTTCCTGACATGCCCGATGGTGTGAGCTATGTCACAGAGCGCATTCAGCATCATCTGGGCGATGCTAGCGAGACCTTGTTTTTCCTGATGGGTGCTATGACCATCGTCGAGATTGTAGACTCCAATGGCGGATTCAATTTTGTGCGTGACGCCATCAAGACGCGCTCCAAGCGTAAACTGATGTGGCGTGTGGCTTTTATGACATTCTTCTTGTCGGCCATTCTTGACAACCTCACCACCTCTATCGTGATGATTATGGTGCTGCGCAAACTGGTGCAGAGTCGAGAAGAGCGCCTGATTTATGCCGGTCTGATTATCATCTCGGCCAACTCTGGCGGTGCTTTTTCGCCAATCGGCGACGTGACCACGATTATGCTGTGGATCAAGGGCGTGATAACAACGCAGGGCGTACTGACGGAAATCTTCATTCCTTCGCTGGTGTCGATGGTGATTCCTGCTGCCGTTCTGAGCATCCAACTGAAAGGTAAGTTTGATAAAGAGCAAAACCTGAAGAGTGCGGAGATAACGGCATTTACCAAGCGCCAGCGTGACGTCATCTTCTGGTTGGGCGTAGGCGGCCTGATCTTCGTACCCGTTTTCAAGACCATCACCCATCTGCCACCGTTTATGGGTATTTTGCTGGTTCTCGGCTTGCTGTGGACTGTGACAGAAATCTTCCATCGTATGCAAGAGACAGGTGAGGACGACACCATGGCAAAGCGCGTCAGCGACCTGCTGTCAAAGATAGACCTTTCTACCATCATGTTCTTTCTGGGCATCCTGATGGCAGTAGCCGTGCTCCAGGAAATCGGTGTGCTGACCACCATGGGCGAGGGACTGAACGAAGCCTTTGCAGGAAATTATTATCTGATTAACGGAATTATTGGCGTGCTGTCGTCTATTGTTGACAACGTACCATTGGTAGCCGGTTGTATGGGTATGTATCCCGTTTCTGATGTCGCAGGCGATGCTATGGCTGTTGATGGCGTGTTCTGGCAACTGCTGGCCTACTGTGCCGGCGTGGGCGGTTCCATGCTGATTATCGGCAGTGCCGCAGGCGTTGTCGTTATGGGACTAGAGAAGATATCTTTTGGATGGTACCTGAAGAAAATAACGTGGATAGCCTTTTTGGGTTATCTGGCAGGTATCGGCTGTTATTGGGTTGAAAAACTGATTTATTAGGAGTTAAGGAGTTAAAGGAGTTAAGGAGTTAAGACGTCAGTTTTGTCTTAACTCCTTTAACTCCATCATTGATTACGCAGCTCGCTTGGCTTCCTTCCCGTCTTGAGCTTGAATTTCGCAGAGAAATAGTCGGGCGACTCAAAATTAAGCTGATAGGCTATTTCCTTGATAC
>CAMOGP010000195.1 GCA_946614175.1 uncultured Prevotella sp.
AAGAAATGCATTTTTTCTTTCATAAAATGACGAACTATTTCAATAAAAAAGTGTACCTTTGCAGCATGAGACTAATGATACGTATGAACCAATGGCAATAAAGAAATAAGGTATGCCACAGGAACAATCGCAGATAAAGGAGAGGCAGCGCACAGACTTGCGCGAGCCGACACGCTATAAGGTGACTATTCACAACGATGACTTCACACCTATGGACTTCGTGGTGAAGGTGCTGACACAGGTTTTCTTCAAACAGCCTGCGGAAGCTGAGAAACTGATGCTTCAGGTGCATCACTCGGACAAGGCCGTGGTGGGAATCTATACCTACGACATCGCCGTATCGAAAGTGAAAAGAGCCACGATGATGGCGCGCAACGAGGGTTTTCCCCTGAGGCTTACTTATGAACCGGATTAATCGATTATATGGCAGATATCAAACTGACAGAAAGACTGAATGACCTTTTGCAGGAGTGCATAACGCTCTGCAAAGAACGCCGATATGAATTCGTGACACCAGAGGCGGTACTCTACGAACTGCTCTCTGAGGACGTATTCTGCTCGGTGATAGACTTCTATTGTGATATTACAGAGCTGATGGACGAAGTGGAAAACAGGTTGGTAGAGACGGGATTCGTGCCCTACAACATAGAATACCAACTGATGCCGTCAGAGCAATACAATCAACTGATGGGAAAGGCGTCGCTACAGGTTATATCAAGTAGTGCCGAGGCACTGGACATACCCCATGTTGTGGTGGCTATGCTGGAACTGGAAGAGTCGTGGGCTGCCTATCTGCTGAAGAAGCATCTGGGCGCCTGTGAGCCTGAATTCGTCAGCGACATCGTGTCGACCTACGAGGAGGCCAGCATGGTAGACGAGAACGAAGGCGAAGACCGCACGGAGGAAGCTGCCGGATGGCGACGACTGGTGACATGCATGAACGACGTGCTGGATCAGAAAAATCCGCTGATAGGTCGCGAGAACGAATTAGAGCGTACTATTCAGGTGCTCTGCCGTCGCGATAAGAACAATCCCCTGCATGTAGGCGAACCCGGTGTGGGTAAGACGGCGCTGATCTACGGACTGGCTGCCCGCATCAACGCAGGCAACGTGCCAGACAGGTTAAAAGGCAGCAGAATATACATGTTGGACCTGGGCACGATGTTGGCCGGCACACAATATCGCGGTGACTTTGAGAAACGCATCAAGCAGGTGATGGACGGTGTGGCTGGCGAGAGCAAAAACAACATTGTTTACATCGATGAGATACACAATATGGTAGGTGCAGGTGCCGTGGGCGAGAGCAGTATGGATGCATCAAACATGCTAAAGCCCTACCTGGAACGAGGCGATTTAAGATTCATTGGTTCAACAACTTACGAGGAATACAACAAATATTTTTCTCGCTCCAAAGGATTGGTGCGCCGCTTCCAGCAGATAGATATCCTGGAACCAAGCACAGACGAAGCTATAAACATCCTGACGCAACTGCGCCCCAAGTACGAAGAGTTCCACCATGTGGTTTATGATGACGAAGCCCTGCGCTATGCCGTAGAGGCCAGCGCGAAATATATCAACGACAGATTCCTGCCAGATAAGGCCATCGACCTGATTGACGAGGCGGGGGCAGCTATGGAAGCTAAGAACTCAGAACTGAGAACTGAGAGGTATGATTACTCCCAAGACAAAGATCAAGACAGCAAATCTAATCATACCTCTCAACTCTCAACTCTCAGTTCTCAGTTAATAACAAAGTCACACATCGCTGAGGTATTAGCCAAGACCTGCAAGATAGATGTAACAACGAAAGAGGACGACAACGAGAAACTCTCAACTCTCAACTCTCACCTTTCAACTCAAATCTACGGACAGGACGAGGCTATCCGTCAGGTGGTAGAGGCTGTGCAGATGGCTAAGGCAGGACTGCTGGACGACAACAAGCCCACGGCATCGCTGCTCTTCGTTGGTCCTACGGGTGTAGGAAAGACAGAGGTGGCACGTGTGCTGGCAAAGGAACTGGGTATCGAACTGATACGCTTTGACATGAGTGAATATACGGAAAAACACACTGTGGCAAAACTCATCGGTTCGCCTGCCGGCTACATTGGCTATGAGGACGGTGGACTGCTGACGGATGCCATCCGTAAGACGCCCCACTGTGTGCTGCTGCTTGACGAAATAGAGAAGGCTCATCAGGATATCTACAACATTCTGTTGCAGGTGATGGACTACGCCCGTCTGACAGATAACAAAGGACGTAAGGCCGACTTCCGCAACGTGATTCTGATTATGACCTCAAACGCTGGCGCTCAGTTTGCCGGACAGGCCAACATCGGCTTTACCGGAGGTATGAGTCGCGGTGAGGCCATGCTGAAACAGGTGAAGAAGACCTTCAAGCCCGAGTTCATCAACCGACTGAGCGGTACGGTGGTGTTCAACGATATGGACCACCATATGGCAGAGCTGATTCTCAAGAAGAAACTGCGTGAACTGCAGCAAAAATTAACCGCCAAGAAGGTGACGCTGACACTGAAGGACGAGACCTTCGCTGCCCTACTGAAAGAGGGATTCACCAAGGAATATGGTGCACGCGAGATGGACCGCGTCATCAATCAGCGTCTGAAACCGCAACTGATGCGCGAAATACTCTTTGGCTCACTCAAAGACGGAGGAGAAATCACAATTTAATTCCAACTTGAATATTCACGGAGATTAAATAAAGGGCTATGTCTGCCTGCGGCGCTACATAAATAACCATAAATGCACACAAATGATACATGAATAAATATTTGTGAGTCATTTATGGTTATTAATGATCATTTATGTAGCGTCGCAGACAAAAAAAATAGCCCATGAATTATTTAGGCTAAATTTATAATTCTTAATTCAAAAGATGATATATCAACTTGACGACGATTTGTGGTTCCCAGACCCACGTCTGGCAGATGAAGACGGCTGTCTTGCTGTTGGCGGCGATCTGAGTATAGACCGACTGTTGCTGGCCTATCAGCACGGCATTTTTCCGTGGTTCTCGTTTCGCGACAACGAAGAACCCGTGTGGTACTGTCCTCACGAGCGTTTCGTCATCTTCCCAAACGAGATACATATATCCCACTCCATGCGCACCTTATTAAACAAAAAGAAATATACCTTCACCCTGAACGAGGATTTTGAAGGCGTGATTCACAACTGCAGTAAGTTGCGCTACGAGGAAGAAGGTGCCTGGTTGGGCGAAGACATCATCAAAGCATACACCGAACTGCATCGTCAGGGCTTTGCTGCCAGTGTGGAAGTATGGGAGGGTGGCGAAGACGATAACCATAACGGAAAGCGACTGGTAGGTGGTCTTTATGGTGTGAACATCGGATCGGCTTTCTTTGGCGAGAGCATGTTCTCGCTAGTGCCCAGCGGTTCAAAGCTGGCACTGATACACCTGGCCAAGACTATGCAGGAACTGAACGGCAGCATCATTGACTGTCAACTAAAAACCGCCCATCTGGAATCGATGGGCGGCAGGTATATCAGTTACGATGAATATATGAAGCTTATTTCTTCTTAGAAGTTTTGCTT
>CAMOGP010000196.1 GCA_946614175.1 uncultured Prevotella sp.
TGTAAGGTTTTACCGTTTTTTCTTCGTCCAACTCTTACCATTCTTTTCCACCCAGCCATCACTCTTCCATCGGCTGATGATGGTGTATAGCGTGCCATCGCAGAATTCACTGCCTTTCAGCTTGCGCAGATCCTGCATGGTAAATGTGGCGGGCAACTGTTCAAAGATGCTCCCGTTGACATACCCGCCAACGTTACCGTCAGCATTGTCGGCATAATGCTTTGCCAGCAGCGGCCTGAACATCTTTAGCTGCATCTGCAACGTGTATTCAGCCATCTTCACAGCGAAATCCGCACAATTCTTCGACTCCTTGCCCTCCAGCAGCATAAAGACAACGCCACATCGGAAACCTATCACGCCTGCACGTCTTCTGAAACGGTCCATGATGAAATCCATATTAAGCGAAGCCTCCATGCGTTTCTCCTCCAGCCATTGGTCTATGGCTTTTCGCAGACGGGGCGTGTCGTAGAAACCACTGGCCGTACGAAGCAAAGCCGTAGCCTCACTGATACGATTCTGTTCACTTTCAGTCAGTTCCTTAAACACCGTAATCTTTGCAAACATATTATCAGGCATCTCTGAGAGCATCATTCTACTGGACAGTCCGTTCTCTGCATTCGACTCGTTTCGTCCGCAGAACATCTTTTTAATAGTATGAGGCGTACCTAGAATCGTCCAGTTGTAGGCCACACGCACGTCGCCACTCTCCGACTGGTCTGAATTGAAGTCCACACCCCATCGCTCTCTTCCAAAGGCATTTCTGTAGATATCCCATTTCTGTGCCCACGAGCCGCCAGTATTTGATTTCAGCAGTGTCTCGGCCTCAGTACAGATAGAGTACATGCAATGACCTTGTGACTTCTTCAGGCGTTTCAGCAGCTTAGAGCACGAGATGGTGATAGGCACTACCCTGACCACACCAGCCGGAGCCTCCTGTGCCCGTTCGTTAGCCTTACGATTCCTATTGGCATCGCGCACTTTGTCTTCACGCTCCCTGACAATCTCGTCATCATGACGAAGATCTACCAGCCAACGCTCTACGGCCTCTTCCACAGCCGACTTGTTTGACGCCTGTTCACCTACGATGATAGCCATACCTCCCAGATAGCTCATCTTGCCGTCGCAATAGCGATACTGCACGCCATCTGCCAAAGCCATCAATGCTGGCATCTGACCGACTATCAATGCTGGCCACATATTCTGGGGATAGGGTTTCAGACTCTCCCTCAGACCTATCGGCAGGGTCTTCACATTGATATCCATCACAGGCTCCTTGCGCAGAGGCCCGTCAGGTGACGCCGTCTGTTCACCCGCTTTCAGCGAGCGCAGGAACACCTCCTGTTGCTTCTGGTTCATGGGGCGGTTCTGGTCTACGTATTTCTCGTAGAAATTGCTTACCAGCGTCAGGCAGTCCTGCTCCTTGGAGTAGTCACTCATCTTGATAGACAGCACCCCGAGCAGTTCCTCTTGCGACATCATCTGGCAAAGCGTGGGCAACAGCAGTTTCAGCGTGTTATGACGCACCCCTTCCCTATTCAGCGTTGCCAGGTCCAGTCCTGTCATCGTAAGCGTCTCGTCAAAAGCCGCCAGGGCTCTGGGACTGGGCTCTACTGCTTCCAGGACTATCGGATTGGCAGATACCACCGTCGTCAGACTCTTAGTCTCCGTAGCCCTGTATTTCTCCAGCTCCTCCTCCGAGAGCCTGGCAGGATGCAGTTCATCACCAAAC
Organism: uncultured Prevotella sp.; assembly: GCA_946614175.1. Taxonomy (GTDB): domain Bacteria; phylum Bacteroidota; class Bacteroidia; order Bacteroidales; family Bacteroidaceae; genus Prevotella. The sequence continues at coordinate 1,730 of CAMOGP010000196.1, forward strand.
ATCAGTTGTTCGTCCAGATAAAGGATATACTCCCTGCAGGGAATGTAGATGCCTCGCTCACGCTCGTGAACAGCCTTATCGTATTCTATATCACCCAACTGATGCGCCATCCATGCCTGCGCCTGCTGTCGTTCCAGTCCCTCGGGGATATCAAAGAGCACGGCAAAGCCGCCACCACCAATAGAGATATTAAACATATTGATGCCCAACTCCTTTTCATGCCCCTTGATGCGCAGTTCGTAAATCTCGCGACCATTGGGATTACCATCAACGTCGATGATAGCCTTGCCCGAGTCCACGGGGTCGCCATCCTTGCTCTTATAAGCCTTATTGAAATGGGCATGAGGGGTATAGAACGCTGCACCTATCTTCAGCTCTGATTTCTTTGCCTTAAACTCCTCCTTCGACAGTTCGCCACGCAGGCGCTGTTCCAAGGCATCAGCCAACTGGGCACAAATATCGCCCGTATTCTTGCTGTCTGTTCTCTCATAGAAGCCCTGCGCCGTGGCTGGCACGGTCGTGGGCTTTTTCATATTATCGCCTAAATCTATTCTCGACATAATATATTCCTATTTTAGTAAAACCTTGGATTAGCCAAAAATCATCTTATCCAGTTCCCTGTCTATCAGCGCATCCTTGGCCGTCTTCACCTCCCTGTCAATCACCGACATCACACGTACCATACCCAGGTCCTTGGGGACACTCTCATAGACCTTTATCCGCTTACGCGACTCTTTCACCCATCCGTGCTCCAGCCTCTTTACCAGCTTGTCTTTGTGCAGTATCCTATGTCGCAGATATGCCTTAAAAGTTAATCTACCCGTGCCTTTGTCTATATACAATGCACCCTCTATTCTCTTACCGCTAAGCAGCAGTGCCATCAGTTCGATGGCGTTCAAAACAAAAATGTATTTTTTCATAATCTAGTCGATTTTTAGTGAGTGAAGGTCGTGTCGGAATTTGGCCATTTTCACTACGTAGACTTCCTTCACCACGCTTCGACTCGATTACTTTACCTTTTTACTTTTTTACCTTTTTACCTTTTTACCTTTTTACCTTTATTTAATCACCACTTCTAATGTTCCGCGCAACCTTACTACGCCCCCGTTTTTCAGTCCGGCATTCCTCATGCCGTCACTCATCTCCCAGGTCTTGCATACGAAGCTGGCAGTCACCTCCCACTGCGTCAGTTTGCAGAAGCGCACACCGTCGATGATTTCCCTGTACTGACAACTCATGCATCCCTTCTTCACCAGGATGCCGTGTACATTTCTTACCTTTTCCATAGCCTATGCCATTTTAGTGATACGTACACTGTTTTCAAATCGTCGCTGGTTCTGACTGTCCTGCCACTCACGGCATGCCAGTTCAAACTCCACCAGATGCAGCACCTTCGGGTCGGGCTTCTGCTGATCCAGCGCCCTTGCCATATCGCCAACGGCCTCTGCAAACACGGTGTTGATACCATCTGTCAGTACGAAACCAGTACTGGCAAATACTTTCTGCTGACCCTGCTGGTCAGTGTAGGAGCGCTCTCTGAGAGGCAGCTGCTCCTTAATCTGAAAAAAACGTTCCATATAATTTATTTTTTGTTTTACGTCGCGTCCTTAATGCGACCTTTATAAGATTAAATAATGTATTCTTTAGAAAAACTGCCGTGCTGTCGCAGCAGGGCAG
>CAMOGP010000197.1 GCA_946614175.1 uncultured Prevotella sp.
GTGGCCAGCGTCACCTCGTCGCAGAAATTCACATGTCCACGTTTCAGGAACTCCTGCACCTCAGGACCAGCTGTGCTCACACTAGGCAGAATGGGGAAGATTGGTTTCTTGCACTCCAAAATCTTCTTGTGCAGCACATCATAGACCTCAAATATCTTCACCAGCCCAGGCGTGCCAAAAATCACCATGATGGCATCGATATTATCCATCCGCTCACAGTAATCGATAGCAATACCCAGATGTTCGGCCGTTCCTGTAGCCAGGATATCAATCGGGTTGGCCACACTACTGCCAGGCAGCAACTTTCCTTTCAGCTCTTCGGCCACAGGTCCCGTAAGCGGCGGTACGTTCATACCACCTTTCGACAGTGCATCCGTGAGCATCACGCCAGGACCACCGGCATGGGTAATTACTGCTATTCTTAGTGGAGAACTGAGAGGTGAGAACTGAGAGGTATGATTAGTTATGCCATTATGAGTTTCATTACCTTGAGGATGAAGGTAATCATACCTCTCAGTTCCCAGTTCTCCGTTCTCAGTTACTTTAAAGATGCACCCCACCGTAGTGAGTTCCTCACGACTGAAGCAGCGCACGATACCTGCCTTGCGGAACAGCGCCTCTACGGCAGAGTCGCTGCTGGCGATGGCACCTGTATGACTGCTGGCCGCACGACTGCCGGCTTGCGATGAACCTGCCTTGATAGCGGCAATACGACACCCTTTCTTGATGAGCGACGTAGCGTGAAACAACAATTTATCCGGATCGGCAATATTTTCAATATACAGCAACTTCACCAATGAGTCGCGCTCGGCATCGAAATGCTCGTCCATATATTCCAATACCGTCTCGATACCATTCTGCTTACCGTTACCGATAGACCAGACACTATTAAACTGCAGGCCCTTGCTCACTGCACTCTCAAGGATAAACACCGCCGTGGCACCAGAGCCCGAGATAAAGTCGACACCCTTTGGATTAAGGTTGGGTATAGGACGCGTGAAGACAGAGTGATGCCAGCGCGTAAGCAGTCCGATACAGTTGGGACCTATCAGCGCACAACCATATTGGTCACAGATATCCAGAATGCGCTGCTCAAGCAGAGCGCCCTCGCGGGTCTCCTCACTGAAGCCGGCGGATATAATAATGAACGCACGCACCTGTTTCTCCTTTGCCAGCAGTTCCACATAGTCAGGACAATACTTGGCTGCCACCACCAGGATAGCCAGGTCCGTTGGCGGCAATTCCTGCGCATCATGGAAGGCCTTGATACCCTGCACCTCGTCCTCTTTGGGATTGACCACACGCAGTGTCCCCTCATAGCCACCACTCAACAGATTACGCACTACGGCGCCACCAGGTTTATGCACATTATTGGAGCCGCCAATCACCACGATGCTCTCTGGCTGAAGAAGTTGTTTGTTTATCATAGCTGTTTTTGGTATTTTGTTGCAAAAATAATACAATTCAGGGAAAAGGCAAAAAGTTTCAAGAGGATTTTTTGGCTGAAAGCATTATTTGTTGTACTTTTGCAGTACACAAACCTAAAAACATAGACATGATTTGGAATCCTAACAAAGAGTGCATGAGCCGCGACGAGATGAGCGCGCTGCAAGGCAAACGCCTACACAAAATTGTAGAGTATGTGTACCATAATGTTCCTTTCTATCGCAATAAGTTGCAAGAGATGGACATTCGTCCCGATGACATTCAGACCATCGAAGACATCACGAAGCTGCCGTTTACTACCAAGCAAGACCTGCGCGACAACTATCCCTTTGGACTGCAGGCCGCCCCGCAGAGCGAGATAATCCGTATCCACGCCTCAAGTGGCACCACAGGAAAGCCAACCATCGTGGGATATACACGTAAGGATATCGGTATATGGAGCGAGACCATGGCTCGCTGTCTGACAGCCTTTGGCGTGTCGCGCGATGACATTTTCTCTGTGGCCTATGGCTATGGCCTGTTTACCGGCGGACTGGGTGCCCACTATGGTGTGGAACATCTGGGAGCCAGCGTCATCCCTGCCGGCACGGGTAACACAGAGAAACACCTGAAACTGATTCGCGACCTGGGCATCACCGGTATTGCCTGCACCCCGTCGTACGCCCTCTATCTGGCCGAGACGATGGAGAAGATTGGCATCAGCAAAGACGATATCCGACTGCGTATCGGTGCTTTTGGCGCTGAGCCATGGACAGAGCAGATGCGCAAGGAGATTGAGAATAAACTGGGACTGAAAGGCTATAACATCTATGGTCTGTCAGAGATTATGGGGCCCAGCGTGAGCTATGAGTGCCAGATGCAGAATGGTTCACACATCAATGAGGACCATTTCTATCCGGAAATAATCAATCCCACCACACTGGAGCCCCTACCCTTGGGACAGACGGGCGAGTTGGTGTTTACCACACTGACCAAGGAAGGTATGCCGTTGCTGCGCTATCGCACACGCGACCTCTGCTCTCTGATACCTGGCACCTGCGACTGCGGCCGTACCAACGTACGCATGGGTCGTATCCAGGGCCGAAGCGACGATATGCTCATCATCCGCGGTATCAATGTATTCCCATCACAGGTGGAGAGCGTCATCCTGTCGCTGCCTGAGTTTGCTCCACGCTACATGCTGATTGTGGATCGTGAGAAGAACCTCGACACGCTGCTTGTTCAGGCTGAATTACGTCAGGAGGTATTTACCTCTACCTTCGACACACCTGCCGCTGTTGATGCCCTGGAGAAGAAGTTGGCCGCTAAATTAAAGAGCGTGCTCAGCATCGCCGCCAAGGTACAGCTCAAAGCACCAGGCACCATTGAGCGCAGTCAGGGTAAGAGCGCCCACGTGATAGATAACCGAAAACTATAATATTAACAATGAACGACAAGAGCCATTATTTTAATCCTGAACGCGAGACCATGACGCGCGAACAGATTGAGGCGTTCCAGCTGGAGCGACTCAAGGAGACTGTTCGCCACTGCATGAACAACGAGTTCTACCAAAAGAAATTCAAAGAAGCAGGTATTACACCCGACGACATCCAGACACTGGCCGACGTGCGCAAGTTGCCCTTTACTACGAAGCAAGACCTGCGCGAGACCTATCCTTTCGGCATGTGTTGCGTGCCGATGAGAGACTGCGTGCGTCTGCACTCGTCATCAGGCACCACAGGTAACCCCACCGTTATCCTGCACACGAAGAAAGACCTAGACGAATGGGCCAACCAGGTGGCACGTAACCTGTGGATGGTGGGACTGCGTCCTGACGACGTATTCCAGAACTCATCGGGCTACGGCATGTTCACTGGCGGACTGGGCTTCCAGTATGGCGCAGAGAAGTTGGGTATGCTCACCGTACCTGCCGCTGCAGGTAACTCGCTGCGCCAGA
>CAMOGP010000198.1 GCA_946614175.1 uncultured Prevotella sp.
AGGTCGCTGGAGTGGAAAGCACCCTTCAGGCGTTGGGTGACCTCTGGATGAGAGCCATCATCGGGAAGAGGACGAGCAAACTCATAGGCCCAGGCCTTGCCCCCCTTCTCGGCACGTACCTTACAGAACTCGGCGATATTAGGAGCCATATTACCCATATCATTCAGCGTAAAACCAATCATATAAGGCACATCGGCCAGCGTACCCTCACGCGTAGCGTCATCAAAACTCTTCACGCTGACATAACCGTCAATCATAGGCATGAAAGGCAGTCCGCGCATGAAGGGCATACCGCCACCCTGCTGCTGTCCGTCGCTATTCACCTGATAATACAGGGTAGGCAGCGCGAAGACGGTCTCGGTAGAGGCAGCGCGCATCTTCTGCAGATCGGTGAGTCCAGCCCAATCGAACACCTTCTTGGCATTTGCCTCGGCATCGGCCACAGAACCGCCGCTATAGCGACCGCCCATCATGCCACCACCATTGGGGTTGGGGATACTGAGTCCCTGAGCACTCATGATAACAGCCTTATGGAACAGGCCACGGGCCAGGGGCGACTCACAAAGCGTACGCACGCTGCCACCGCCGGCACTCTGACCAAAGATGGTCACATTATTAGGGTCGCCACCAAACTGGGCAATATTCTTCTTAATCCATTTCAGAGCCTCAATCTGGTCGAGGATACCGTAGTTGCCGGATACATGATGAGGATTTTCTGCAGCCAGCAGCGGATGGGTCAGGAAACCAAACACGCCCAGACGATAGTTGATAGAGACAAGCACCACATCCTTGGCGCCCCACTCCTGTCCGTCGAACTCAGGTTCTGAACCGAAGCCCTCACGATAGCCGCCACCATGAATCCAGAGGGCAACAGGCAGATTCTTATTCACCTGACCAGGTGCCTTTGTCCATACATTCAGATACAAGCAATCCTCACTGAAAGCAGCCTCCTTGCCATAGCCCCACTCCGTATAGTAACCACCTGTATATTGGATTGCCTGGTAACTGGGACGTCCAAAGGTATCACAGATCTTCACGCCCTTCCAAGGCACGATAGGTTGAGGCGCCCTCCAACGGTTCTCGCGGATAGGAGGTGCTGCATAAGGAATGCCACGATAGACGAAGACCTCTGGATGATCATCGGCCAGCACACCTTGTACCTTACCACCCTCAATGGATAACACAGGATTCTTGTCTGCTGCCTGGGCAGATACTGCTACGAGGAGCAGAAGAGGCAAAAACAGTTTTTTCATCATAGTAAGTTGTAATAATAAATAGTTAAGGGTTTGCTTATCGAATGCAAAATTAGAAAAAAAAATCTATTCACGCAACAAGTAAGACAAAAAAAATGCGACTCCAGGAACGGAGTCGCACTATCAGGTGTTTTTTTTATTAGTATATTAATTTAAGGTAAGCCTTAGTTGAGAATTTTACATCGGCAAAGATAGGAGAAAAAATCTTTCCCTCCAAACTTTTTGGGAAATTTTTCGCCATTTTATCCTATTTTTTTTCTGTTTACGAACACAACAGTAACTGCACGGGCAGCTTGTGCGCCATAAACGAGTGCACCCTCGATATCGGCAGTCTTACTGGGGCCACTGATAAAGGTACCATACTGATATTCAGTGAAATAATGCGATGACTGTTGGATAAGACTGTAGGCTTCGTGCATATTATTCACAATACGACTATCGTCTATCACAATGACCAAATGCTCGGAGGCAAAGCAGATTGCACGCTCCTTCATAGTCTGCGGAATCCAGATACATGCATTCTCGGCCACACCGATATCACCCCGAACAATACCAACATCCACACGTTCCAGTTCCTGAGCCTCAGTAACGGTATCCGGATTCAACTGTGCATCAATGCCTTGCAGGTTAGTGGCAATAACGGGATTGGCCGGCCATCCACCCACCACACGGTCACGAATCACCGCATTGAGATCATCATCCTCTGAAATCTCTATCAATGTGGCTCCGGCAGTGGTAGTGGTCTTTTTCTTGAACTCCGCCACAGGGTCAGCATAGGTAATGGGATTCAACTGGGTGAGGTCGGGCATACCATACGACTCACATGTATGCTGACGCAAGGCAGAAAGGATTTGTTCTTTGCTACTCATAATTTTTTCTCCTTCCATAATTGGTGGAACGACTTCTGGGGAAATTTCATCATCTGGTGAGCATAGGCCCATGGATTCAGACTGTTCTGCAACAGAGGACCTGGCAACCAGTTGACCATAGGTGAGAGACGCAGTACACCGGTATAGACCTGCGGACGGTTGAAGAGAAAGCTCAAACCCGCAGACATATATTTCTTCATGGGATCAGCCTTACCCAGCGAGTCAAGTTGCTGACGCCAGCGATAGATTTGCGTAGAAAGGTCGACCTTGACCGGACATACATTATCACATGAGCAACAGAGGGAGCAGGCCGACACATTATCGCTATAGCGATGTACATCCCGCAACATGCCCAGATTGATACCGATAGGTCCGGGAATAAAATAAGTGTAGCTATAGCCTGCCGAACGGCGATAGACGGGGCAAGTGTTCATGCAGGCACCACAACGCATGCATTTCAGCGTCTGCCAGTGTTCCTGATTTGAAAGAATACTGCTACGTCCATTGTCAACCAGGACGATATGCATCTCTCCACCTGGACGGGGGCCACGGAAATGAGAGGTATATACGGTGGTTTCCTGACCTGTGCCACTACGTGCGAGAAGACGTTGGAATACACCCAGAGCAGCATAGTTGGGCAGGAGTTTCTCGATACCCATAGAGACGATATGCAACTTAGGAATCGAAGTGGACATATCGGCATTACCTTCGTTGGTACACACCACCACATCACCCGTCTCAGCAATGCCGAAATTAGCGCCTGTCATGCCAGCATCGGCCTCCATAAACTGCTGACGCAGATGCATACGGGCCACATAAGTGAGGAACGTGGGGTCGTTCTCGTCGGCGATGGAATCGCCGCCCACACGACCAGCATAAGAGGCCGCTATCTCTTTGTAGTTGGGGATGAGGCGACGGAAGGTGGCACCGATATCCTCACGATGCACATGAAGGGCAGGCATCACAATATGACTGGGGGCCAACTTCATCATCTGTAGGATACGTTCGCCCAAATCGGTCTCGACAACCTCAATACCATTTCGTTCCAGATTCTCGTTGAGATGGCATTCCTCAGTGAGCATACTCTTGCTCTTCACAACTTTTTTCACATGATGGTTCTGCAAGATATCCAAAACGATGGCATTATATTCGTGTGCATCTTTTGCCCAGTGTACGTGGACACCATGCTTCGTAGCATGCTGTTCAAACTGTTCCAGATA
>CAMOGP010000199.1 GCA_946614175.1 uncultured Prevotella sp.
AGGTAGCCACGTTCTTGTTAGAGATAACGGTACACTCGTACTCCTTAACACCCAGGATAGACTCGTCAACATGAATCTTCAGGTCGCCCTTCACCTTGCATTGGCAACCCAGGCGCCAGTGGTCCTTTATCTGCTTACGTGTGAAGTGAGGCTTCTCTGAATCCAGGATCTCGCCACCACCTTCAAGCACCTGAACCTTACATTGTCCGCAACTGGCCTTACCACCACAGGCAGAAGGCAGGAAGATGCCGTTCTCGTTGAGTGTAGCCATCAGGTTATTACCCTGAGGCACGTTGAGCACACGGTCACCATTCACGGTGATATTCACATTGCCGCTGGGCGATAGATATTTCTTCGCTACGAGCAGGATGATGACGATAGCGATGATCGTCACCAGGAAAACGATAATACTATTTACTATAAACATAACTGTCGCCCTCCTTAGATTTTAAGTCCACTAAAACACATCATGGCCATAGCCATCAAACCCACAGTGATAAATGTGATGCCGAGACCCTGCAGGGGCTTGGGTACATCACTATACTGCATCTTCTCGCGAATGGCACCCATCGCCACGATAGCCAGTGTCCAACCGATACCTGAACCGAGAGCATATACCATGGCATCACCGATGCTGGTGATAGCCTTTGTCTCGCTGGGGTCAAGCAGAATGCGCTGCTGCATGAAGAGCGAAGCACCCATGATGGCACAGTTTACGGCAATCAGAGGCAGGAAGATACCCAGAGCTGCATAGAGCGAAGGAGAATACTTCTCTACAATCATCTCAACCAACTGCACGATACCGGCGATAACGGCGATAAACAGGATGAACGAAAGATATGAGAGATCCATACCGAAGATACCATCCTCAGAGAGCACCTTCGTCTGAAGCAGATAGTCAACAGGTACAGTGACAAACAGCACAAAAGTAACGGCCAGTCCCAGTCCTAATGATGTCTTCACATTCTTCGAAACGGCAAGGAACGAACACATGCCCAGGAAGAAAGCAAAAATCATGTTGTCGACAAAAATCGAACGGAAGAATAATGATATTGCGTGTTCCATAATTTACTTCTCCTTATAAAAAAAAGCACGGTGTACCCAGATAACGATTCCCACGAGAATCAATGCCATCGCAGGCATCGTCATCATGCCGTTATTAAAGTCCTTACAATCAATAATCTGGAAGCCCAGCAGAGAACCGCGTCCGAAGAACTCACGAACGGCACCCACGATAATCAGAATCATGGCATAGCCGATACCGTTGCCCACACCATCGAGGAATGAAGGCCAAGGCTTGTTCTGCATGGCGAAAGCCTCCAGGCGTCCCATCAGAATACAGTTGGTGATAATCAGACCTACATAGACAGAGAGCTGCACGCTGACGTCATAGACAAAAGCCTTAAGAATCTGAGAAACGATTGTCACCAGGGCAGCAACAACAACCAACTGTACCACGATACGGATACGGGTAGGAATCGTGTTGCGCAGGATAGAGATAATCACATTGGCAAAAGCCGTGATAACCGTAACAGCAAGTCCCATCACAATGGCAGGCTTCAACTGACTGGTCACAGCAAGCGCCGAACAGATACCCAACACCTGAACAAGTATCGGGTGGTCGAGGTTCAACGGATTGGTGAATGCCTCTTTATTTTGCTTACTAAATAATGCCATAGTTCGTTAGTTCTTTAAAAAGTCCATATACTTGGCCAACTGGTCCTGCAGCATCTTGCTCACGGCTGTAGAGGTAACGGTAGCACCTGTCACGGCATCAACCGTTGTCTCATCGTTGACAGCCTTCACAACGCTCAAGGCAATCTTGGAATCATCGCCATCGGCAAAGATTTTCTTGCCCTGGAACTTAGCCTGCCAATCGGCATTGTCCTTAATCTCTGCACCAAGTCCGGCTGTCTCGCTCTCGTGATTGAAATAAGCGCCAAAGACGGTATTCTTGTCACTATCGATAGCCAGGAAACAGCTGATGCCGCCCCACATGCCCTGACCTTTCAAGGGAAGCACGTATTTCACGTCACCATTCTCGAGTGTGCATACATAGACATTCTGACCTTCGTCAAAAGTCACAATCTTTTCGTAAGTGGCGTGTGCCTCTTCATCACTCAGACCACGCAGGTTCAGCGAGTTCAGAATCTGCTTCTCAGTGTCGAGGGCTACGTTAGCATCCTGCATGGGCTTCAATGTCTGTGAGACGAAAGCCAACAGGAAGGCCACGATGACCACCATAATCGTACTATATATAATAATGTACGTATTGGAATTTGTATTCAGTTTCATTTTGAACCTCCTCTCTTCAAACGTTTTGAGATATTGCGGTCAACCACGAAGTAGTCGATAGCAGGAGCAAACATATTCATCAGCAGGATAGCCAGCATCATGCCCTCTGGGAAACCGGGGTTCATCACGCGAACCACAATGGCAACGGTACCAATCAAGAAACCATAGAACCACTTACCACACTCAGTGCGGCATGAGGTAACAGGGTCGGTAGCCATGAATACAGCACCAAAGCAGAAGCCACCTAAAGCGATGTGCTCATACCAATGGATAGGCGTCATGCCAAGGTTCTCAAACAGCAGACCTGTCAGGATACCACCGGCGAAAACACTAATCATGGTCTTCCAAGAAGCAATACCCGTGCAAAGCAGAATAACAGCACCAATAGCGATGGCAATTACAGAAGTCTCACCGATAGAACCGGGAATCAGTCCATAGACGGCATCCATTGTGAAGTGGTAGTCGGCAAGATTGGCCAATGGTGTAGCACCAGAGAAACCATCGGGCACCTGACCACCAAAACCAAAGATAGGACTGTCAGCTATCCATGCCTGGTCGCCAGTCATCTTCTGAGGATAAGCAAAGAAGAGGAAAGCACGAGCCAAGAGTGCGGGGTTGAAAATGTTCATACCCGTACCACCGAAAATCTCCTTGCCGATAATCACAGCAAAGGCAACGGCAATAGCCAACATCCACAGAGGCAGGTTCACAGGGACAATCAAGGGAATAAGGATACCAGATACGAGGTAACCCTCCTGAATCTCCTCATTTTTCCATTGTGCCCAAGCAAACTCAATGCCCAGACCAACGATATAAGAAACCAGAACCTTTGGCAGCACAGCCAGGGCACCAAAGAGGAACATATCCATAAAGGAAGCATCCAGTCCTGATGCGATAGCGTTCTGATAACCAACGTTATACATACCAAAGAGTAAAGCAGGCATCAAAGCGATGACCACCATACTCATAATACGCTTCGAGTCGATAGCGTCGTGGATATGAACACC
>CAMOGP010000200.1 GCA_946614175.1 uncultured Prevotella sp.
GTACCCCTTCCTTTCACCTCTCTGTATGGGCTTCTGTGGTGGACGGCCTTCGTTAGGTGGTGATTGGGAAGAGGGTACGCTTTCTTTTGTCCGCATCAGTACGACAGAAGAGCAATGAGCACGGAAGCAAAACCTTTTTTGAAGTGGGCTGGAGGCAAAGGGCAGTTGCTGGCACAGTTGTCCGGCCATTTGCCAGAGATTATCGGCAGGGAGCCATTCGCTTACATTGAGCCGTTTGTAGGTGGGGGTGCCATGCTGTTCTACATGCTGCAACACTTCCGTAACGTCCAGAAGGTCGTTGCAAATGACATCAATGAGGACTTGATAATGTCCTATCATGTTGTCAGAGACAGCGTGGAACCGCTTGTGACTAAGCTGACAGCCCTTGAAAGAGACTATCTACTCATAAACGACCAAGAACACCGTGCCATGATGTTCTACGATGTACGTGAGCGATACAATCAGCATCAAGGCGACAGTATTGACAGGGTGGCACAGATGCTTTTCCTGAACAAGACCTGTTTCAACGGTCTGTATCGGGTGAATAGTAAGGGCAGGTTCAACGTACCTTTCGGGCGCTATGCCAATCCTACAATCTGCAATGCAGAGGTGCTTCGTACTGATAGTCAGGTACTGCAGTCTGCCAAATTGTTGATATGTCATGGCGACTATGCTCATACGCTACAGTATGTTGATGGGTTAACCTTCGTGTATCTTGACCCGCCTTATCGTCCGCTTGATGCCACTTCGAGCTTTACAGCATACACTAAGGGCGATTTCAAGGATGATGACCAGCGAAGGTTGGCCGACTTCTGCCGCCAGTTGTCTGCAACTGGCTGCTTGTGGATGCAGAGCAATGCCGACTGTTCCGCCAAGAATCCAGCAGATACCTTCTTCGAGGACCTTTATCATGACTGTCATATCAGCCGTGTCCATGCAGCTCGCTCCATTAATGCCAACCCCAGCAAACGCGGAAAACTTACAGAACTATTAATTAAGAACTATGAATAAAAACTTCAATCTGTTCATGTCTCAGCTTAAAGAGACGAATCAGACGCTTGGCTTCTTTTGCGACTTCGACAAGATTACAGCTCATGTGGCTGAAGTTGAGATTAGCTTAAACACCTTGAACTATCTTGTTGGCAAGGATGACCTGGTTAAGGGGGTGGCCGATATATGGCAACGCGACCCGAAGGCGTTTGAGGTCTTGGGAATCCTGATTGCCGTAAGGGATGAGGGCAAGAAGCCAGTGGTGGACAGCGATGGGAGAGTAGTGCTATTGAAAAGCTACTTCGAGTCGGAGAAAAAAGTTATTGAGTTTCTGATTGAGACAGGACTGGCTGATGTGTTCCGTTCTCGACGTGTCAAGAATTTGGTCGATTATGTATTCGGTATAGAGACAGGGCTTGACACGAATGCCCGTAAGAACCGTAGTGGGCACATCATGGAGGGAACGGTAGCCCGTTTCTTTAGTGAAAACGGAATCGCCTTTCGTCAGGAGGTCTATTCTTCTGATTTTCCAGAGCTGTCGGTGTTAGGTACTGATGAGAAACGTTTTGATTTCCTGGTAGAGACGTCGTCCGTGAAGTATCTGATAGAAGTAAACTTTTATAGTGGTGGCGGTTCAAAACTGAATGAGGTTGCACGGGCCTATACTGAACTTGCACCCAAAGTAAATTCTGTTGATGGCTTTGAGTTTGTGTGGATTACGGATGGCATCGGTTGGAAATCGGCCCGCAGCAAGTTGGAGGAGGCCTATAATAGCATCCCAAGTGTCTATAATTTGTCGACTGTCAGCTCTTTGGTCACATTGTTGAAATGATTAAGCCTTACTACCGTTCCTTTGACCATGCCTTCAACCTGCTTTGTGGCGATACCTTCGAGCTGTTGCCGCAGTTCTCGTTCAGGTTCGATATGATATTTGCCGACCCGCCTTACTTCCTGTCGAGTGGTGGCATCAGCATGCAGAGCGGAAAAGTGGTGTGTGTGGATAAAGGCGACTGGGACAAGAGCATGTCACATGAGGAGGTGGACGACTTTAACATGCGGTGGCTGTCACTTTGCCGGGAAAAGTTGAAGGACAACGGCACTATATGGGTCAGCGGAACATATCATAACATCTTCTCCGTTGCCAGCAGCATGACGAAGTTAGACTACAAGATCCTGAACGTTATCACATGGGCCAAGACCAACCCGCCGCCAAATATTTCATGCCGATACTTCACTTACTCCACGGAGTTTGTTATCTGGGCACGCAAATCGGCAAGGGTGCCGCACTACTACAATTATGAGCTGATGAAACGCATCAACGACGGCAAGCAGATGACTGACGTGTGGCGCTTGCCTGCCATCGCACCTTGGGAGAAGAGCTGCACGAAGCACCCCACGCAAAAGCCATTAGGCTTGCTGAGCCGCATCATCCTGGCGTCGACACAGGCTGGGGCATGGATTCTTGACCCCTTTGCAGGCAGCAGTACTACGGGCATTGCCGCCAACCTGTTGGGACGGCGGTTCTTGGGCGTAGAACGCGAGGAGGAGTTCGCTGCTATCAGCAAGGCGCGGCGGCAGGAGATTGAGGACTACAAGACTTTCTCAGCCTATCGCCGCAAGATTCCTGACATCGTGAGGGCTGAGGACACACAGACCGACTGCTTCGCATGCAACGAAAGTTTTGACGAGCGACTGCCCTTCTTGGAGGATGAACCTTGTGTATGACATCCCAATCACTCGAAAGCACTTGCCCACAGCCTCTGCTAACACCCTCTCGCGCGCGCGTAATTACGCGCGCGGGAGGATAAAGATGCTGCACTCCCTACACCTAACCTCATTATCAGAGGGTTACGATGTGATTTTCCTGCGCCCGTAGGTGTAGGGTGGTGTAGGGTGGTGGTGGGTGTGGGAAAGAAGGGTATCTTTACAAATGAGACAAATAGAAATGTTTTTCTATTTGTCTCATTTGCATAAATATACAGTTATAGTGAATATTTATGCAGAAAGGCGGCGGAGGGTGGCCGGTGGGTGGGAAAATGTAAAAAGCGGGCCACTAATGAAAAAAAGTGAACCGCTTTTTTTCATTAGTGGCCCGCTTTTTTTGCTGAGCGGCCTCCGGGTGAAACTGCATATATATATACATTTCCGGTTTTTCATCCGCCGGCGTAGGTGCAGGGAGTGCAGCATCTTTGTCTTCGCGCGCGCGTTATCGCGTGCGCGCGCGAGCCATCGCCAATACTGTACCATCGAAGCGCTCAGCAACAGCGGCGAGTTCGGCGGTAGCCGATGGCCCCCGACGATCAGTAC
>CAMOGP010000201.1 GCA_946614175.1 uncultured Prevotella sp.
CGCAGACGCTGAGCCTTGGTTCAGGAGATTCGTGCAATGGTGAAATCCTGTTTGTCAACGTCAAGAAAGCCGACGGTACCAACTGCATCCTTGCCCTGCAGTCCATGCCGTCAGTGACCGAAAATGCAACCATTAGCAATTATAGATACTATCCGCGCCAGAAGGTAAGAATCTATTGGCGAGAAGTCAATCAGGGCGACCTCAGCACGATAGGCAACTGGACAAGCGGCTGGTCGGCAACTAATTCTTATTTGGTTTCCTGCTCTGGCTCTGCCTATTCGACCATGGTTGTCACTCCAGACAATAAGATTGGCTTCATGCTCGAAAACAATTACTATGACCATTCCAGCATGCCACGCAGCGACCTGCAGTATGTAAAACTGTCCCTCAGTACCATCACTGGTGGTGCCTATACGGAACTTGTTAATGAGTTTGAATTGGGTTATAGAACTGACTATGCAACCACCGTTGCCGTCAATAACAGTGATATGCGCTTCGACCAAGTCAACATCACACGTAAGGACATGACAGACAGTGAACGCTACTATACGCTCTGCCTGCCCTATGACATGACGTCAGACGAGTTTGAAACTGCAGGCATTACATCGGTAGAGACACTTGGCGAATACACTGGTACAGGATTCCAGTTCGTCAGCCTTGCGGAAGGAGAAGGCATCACGGCCCTGCAGCCCTACATCGTGCAGGGTGGAGCAGAAGGTGGATTGGCTCTCACAGCCCAAAACGGATTGATTCTGAAGAATCCGGCTGTGGGCGAAGTTGAATCTAATGGTGCAACTTTCAAAGGCAACCTCGTCGAAGAGTACAATCTCAGCGAGGGAGGTACAGTCAACGCCTATGGGTACGCCACTTCTGGAAATTTTGCCAAAGCAAGTGCCACGGCTAAGATTCACGCCTACTGCGCCTACGTGGTCGCTCCTGGTGACCAAACGGCGAAGTCACTGACCGTATCCTACGACGAACCAGTACCTACAGGCATCGACGATGTGACCATTGAGATGCCGAAGGGTGTAATCTACAACCTGGCTGGGCAGCGTGTGTCGGACAGTTATAAGGGTATTGTGATTATGAACGGTAAAAAGTATTTGAAGAAATAAACGAATCGCACGATGAAAAAGATATATCAACAACCTTTGATGGCTGTCAGGCTGCCTCGAGTGGAAGCATCTTTCCTCGACCACTTTGTCAGTACCCCAGGCGGTGAGGAGGATGAGTTTAACTCAAAACAACGAATGGACGCTGATGAGGAAGATATTCCTGTAGAAGATGATCCATGGACATCAACACAACACTCCCTTTGGTAATTACCAGCACAAAACCATGATTGGTTTTTCTGATTTTTTGTACGAATAGCGAAAAAAGATATTTTTTATTCAATTTTTTTCCTTTTTCGTATTGTTTTTTAAAGAAAAAGCTATAATTTTGCACATATTTTGAATAAAGCCCATAGACGGAGTGTGATACGAACGAGTATAATTCCGCCTGAGGCTATACTTTGTTTTCAGTAAAATCATATTTAAGAATTAACAAACACACAGACAATTATGAAACAGTTTTTCTCATTTACCTTTCCAGAAAAGACACGTTACGGAATGCGTAGCGTAGGCATGCTGTTAGGCATGGCCGTTCTATGGGGACTCTCCGTAATATCTGCTTCTGCGCAAAGTTCTGGTAATACCATTACTTTCGATGCTAATCATAGTACGATGCTGTTCTGTGATTTGAATACCAATCAAACCGCAAGGTATAGTTGCTACCTGCGTCATCACCAAGCTCCCATTCAGATACTGAATGCAAACCCCACGGGACCTTCTTCTGGTGACGCTCCATATTCTATCTCACCGCTTCAAGATAAGCCAGGGGAAGGAACTGGTTTTTTCGCTAATACAAGTTTGGCGAACAATATGGGATACAGTTCGGATGGCAGAGTGCAGTTCTTTAACTTTGCAAGTAGTAGTCAGACTAACTGGCCTGGCAGTCCATATAAATATATATGTTTTGCCGTTATCGCCCCAAAGGGATACCGTTTCACAGAGTATAGGATGGATATTGACGGCAGTCAGAGCAATGGTGCAAACGGTGCTACCATTGCACGCTATACCTACAACAACAATTCAACTGTTGCATATACGCTATGTTCTGGTGAGAGCATGTCGCTGACCAACGTTGCTACCGGTCAGATTTTCAGCCATACACTTTCCAACGCTGCCAACATCCTATATTTTCGAGTAGAAGTAGCCAACGCATCCAAACAGGCATGTGTTACCATGAATGAGTTCCGTCTGAAATATGTAATCGAGGACGAACTGGAAGTGTCAATACCGAATGGGACGGATGGTACGAACATTCATACTGGCTATATTGATTTTGGTGCCATGACTCAAAAAACTGGTGCAAATCAGTACTATTTCAATAAAGCTAATGTGACAGACCTGCAAGAGGTAAAGGTTGTGGCTGAAGACAACACAGCTACGGTTGATGTAGCCAACGGAGCCATCAATGTATCTAAAGAAGGTACTTATTGGGTTGAGGCTCCTGCCAAGTACAGAATTACGGAGGCTACGATGACTTTCCAACCAGTCGCAGGTTCAACTGAGACAAGTTATGAAAATCGTGAAATGAACTTAACCTCGATTTTGGGAAAGCCCGTTAAGATTAGCGATGGTAACGGAAACTATCTTGTTGTTAGCAGTAACGGAAGTGGTGCCACAAATACAACAAATGTAGCCAATGCAACCACGTGGTATATCACGCAAGTTTCTGGCGATATATATTACATTCAAAATGAAAGTGGTGCTTATTTGTTACGCAATAACAATGGTAATCTAACAACCGGAACAACAGCTACTACATGGACGTATTATGAAAATTACTCCATCTCATGGACGTATTGGTTTAATAACAATTCAATTACGTCAGACCACTGTTTCATTACAACATCTGACGGCAATAATTATGGTTTAAGATGCAATAATGGCAACTGGGCTGCTTCAAGACAGGGACAGAATAACAATACGGGTGCAAACTATATTCCCTGTCCTATTCATTACTATGAAGTGGTAACGACCTCTCTGTCCGGCGAATACACAGCCAGCCTATACGGAACAGATGCATCTGTTATTGTAGGTACGACGGACATCTCTACCAGTAATGGTACGCTTTCTGCAACCAACCTTGACAACGATGGCATTAAGTTCACAGTCTCTGGTCCTGCTGCATTCACGGTAGATC
>CAMOGP010000202.1 GCA_946614175.1 uncultured Prevotella sp.
GGCAGTTTTTTAGTAAAAAGTTTGCGTAATTGAAAGAAAATGAGTTACTTTGCATCCGATTTTCAAAAAGATTATCGTAAAAAGATTGAATATTAACATTAAAAAAAGGAAAAAATTATGTCAGAAATTGAAAGCAAAGTAAAGGCTATTATCGTAGACAAACTGGGTGTTGACGAGGCAGAAGTAAAGCCCGAGGCAAGTTTCACCAATGATCTGGGTGCAGATTCACTGGATACCGTTGAGCTCATCATGGAGTTTGAAAAGGAGTTCGGCATTTCTATTCCTGACGATAAGGCAGAGAAGATTGGCACCGTTGCTGATGCTATTGCTTATATCGAAGAGAACGCAAAATAAATTAAAAAGGAAAAGTGAAGAGTGAAGAATTTGCTGCCGCCTTACTTCACCATAACATGGAGCGCGGTAGCAAATTTTTCACTTTTCTTTTTTCACTATTCCCTTAAATTAGAGTTATGGAATTAAAAAGAGTGGTTGTGACAGGCCTTGGCGCAGTCACCCCTGTGGGAAACACACCCGACGAAATGTGGAAGAATCTCCTCGCAGGAGTTAGTGGTGCAGCCCCTATCACATCTTTCGATACAACCAACTTCAAGACAAAGTTTGCTTGTGAGGTGAAGAACCTCAACGTAAACGACTTCCTCGATCGCAAAGAGGCTCGCAAGATGGACCGCTACACACAGTTGGCCCTGATTGCCGCCAAGCAGGCTGTTGAGGACAGTAAGATGGATTTGGAAACCATCGACAAGAACCGCATCGGTGTTGTATTCGGTGTAGGTATCGGTGGTATTAAGACCTTCGAGGACGAGATTACCTATTATGGTGTTCATCGTGCAGATGGTCCTAAGTTCAATCCCTTCTTCATTCCTAAGATGATTGCCGACATTGCAGCCGGACAGATTTCTATCATGTACGGCTTCCATGGTCCCAACTATATCACTTCTTCTGCCTGTGCTTCTTCAAGCAACGCACTGGCTGACGCCTTCAACCTTATTCGTCTGGGTAAGGCCAACGTCATCGTAGCTGGTGGTGCCGAGGCAGCTATCTGCGAGAGCGGTGTAGGCGGTTTCAACGCTATGCACGCCCTTTCAACCCGCAATGATGAGCCCGAGAAGGCAAGTCGTCCTTTCAGCGCCAGTCGCGACGGTTTCGTCATGGCCGAGGGTTCTGGTTGCTTGATTCTCGAGGAACTGGAGCACGCTAAGGCTCGTGGTGCCAAGATTTATGCAGAGATGGTTGGTGCTGGTATGAGTGCTGATGCACATCATATCACAGCTTCACATCCAGAGGGTCTGGGTGCTAAGCTGGTGATGCAGAACGCCCTTGAGGATGCTGAGATGAAGCCCGAGGATATCGACTATATCAACGTACATGGTACATCTACCCACGTTGGCGATATCTCTGAGGCAAAGGCTATCAAGGAAGTATTTGGCGATGCAGCCTACAAGCTCAATATCTCGTCAACAAAGTCAATGACTGGTCACCTGCTGGGTGCTGCTGGTGCCGTAGAGGCTATGGCCACTGTGCTGGCTATCCAGAACGACATCATTCCTCCCACCATCAACCACGAGGACGGTGACGAAGATCCTGAGATTGACTATAACCTCAACTTTACCTTCAACAAGGCACAGAAGCGTACTGTACGCGCTGGTCTGAGCAATACGTTCGGCTTTGGTGGTCACAACGCTTGTGTGGTATTCCGTAAGTATGAGGCTTAACGATATCATCGACCGTATAAAGCTCCCTTTCCGCAAGGAGAAGGAGCTTTTTTCTTCTCTTCACGCCATCATTGGCTTCTATCCCCACGATATCAAGTATTATAAGATTGCGCTGACCCATAAGAGTAGCGGACAGCGTAATGACAAGGGGCGCCCCCTGAACAACGAACGACTGGAATTTCTGGGCGATGCGCTGCTCGATGCCGTGGTGGGACATATTGTTTTCGAACATTTCGAGAACAAGCGTGAGGGCTTCCTCACCAACACCCGTTCTAAGCTGGTGAGTCGTGAGACCCTGGGAAAACTGGCTCAGGAGATGGGACTCACCGAACTCATCCAGAGCAACACCTCCAAGCGTTCGCACAACAGTTATATGGCTGGTAATGCCTTTGAGGCACTTGTTGGAGCCATCTATTTGGACCAGGGCTATGATGCCGTGATGCGTTTCATGAAGACTCGTATCCTGGCACAGATGGTCAATATCGACAAGGTAGCTTATAAAGAGGTAAACTTCAAATCAAAACTGCTGGAGTGGACCCAGAAGAACCGTGTAAAGATGGCGTTCGAGATTTTGGAAGAAGACAAGGACAACGAGGGGTCACCCATCTTTGGCTTCCTCGTCAAGATAGAAGGTGTAGAAGGTGGTAAGGGCAAAGGCTATTCCAAGAAGGAAGCGCAACAGGCAGCCTCACAAGAGACTCTGCAGCGCCTCCGTCGCGAGCCACAGTTCATTGACGCCATCTTCCAGGCAAAGTCCGAGCGTACCAAGATGGAAGAGGAACCCACAGCCATAGCCCCCGATCTGGAGAAAGAGAAGGAGTTTATTATCTCAACTGAGAATGGAGAACTGAAAACTGAGAGGTATGATAACCTTCAGGACGAGCAGGCTTCTGAAAACGAAAACAGCAAAACTAATCCCACCTCTCAACTCTCAGATCTCAATTCACAATTAGACAATGAGTTTGATCTCTCTGATATCACCCATCAGCCCAAGGAACTCTCTCGCGAAGAGATCATAGCTGCAGCCGAGGCCGCAGCCTATGAGTCATAATAAGTAGAAAAAGTTATATGAAGACGGCAGTCGTCGGTGGAGGTGCGGCAGGATTCTTTCTTGCCATCAATCTCAAGGAGATGTGTCCACAGATGGACGTTACCATCCTTGAGGCCTCGCACCACGTACTTGCCAAGGTAAAGATCTCTGGTGGCGGACGCTGCAACTGCACCAATTCCTTTGAGACTGTTAAAGACCTGCAGAGCGTCTATCCGCGAGGCCATCGCCTGTTGAAACGTCTCTTCAAGCAGTTTGACTATCGCGATGCCTATGAGTGGTTTGAGAGCAGAGGCGTGAAACTCGTCACTCAAGCCGACCAATGCGTCTTCCCACAGTCGCAGGATTCACAGACCATCATCAACCTCTTTCTCAATGAAACACGTCGTCTTGGTGTAACCATCCAGACAGGCTGTCGCATCAATAGTCTTGATGAACTCTCCGACTATGACTTCATCGC
>CAMOGP010000203.1 GCA_946614175.1 uncultured Prevotella sp.
CCTTTATAGACAATGGTCTCCGTCATCTCTGCAGCGGGAATCAGCGTTACTTGCATAATCTTATAGTCGTGGCCACCTAAGATGAGTCCACGTTCCTGTATCTTGGCAAGGATATCGGCTGTCAGCGTCATTCTGACGGGGCCTTGCACCGACATAGCACCATACTCAGGGGCTACAGCCTGCCAGTCCTTAGGGTCTTGGAAAGCAATCTGAGCCGTGCGTTTGGCTTCTGCTGTATAGACGGTCATCATGTCGCCCACGCCCGCCAGCTGGAATTGCTTGGGCTCGATGACGATATTGTCTTTCCACCCAGCACCGATGGTTTTCGGACCAATCAGAATGGTTTTCTCAGCAGCTGTCACAGTTGCTGAGAAAATCCATCCTGTCAATAGCGTAATAATATATAAAGTACGAATCTTCATCATTTCAGCATTTCTTTGATTTGTTCACGGGTTACCACATAGGGCTGGGCGAAAGCATCCTTCCACCATGCCTCGTCAGCAAATTTATGCTCCTCGCTTTTGCCAGAGTTATAGTCGGAATCATACCAGGTCATGAACCAGCTCCATCGTGAGCCTTGCGCCCATATCTTGGAAAGCAGCGACATGTGGACTTCATCACCGTTGCCACACTCTGCAAGGGTAATCATCTTATTGGGATAGTCCTTGGCGAGTTGCTTGAATTCCTTCATCAGCGGATATTGCAGGGCTGAATAGTTGTCGCGGCCCACAATATCAACTACATCGTCGCCAGGATACCAGTCGCCGTCGCCCATCTGCGAGTTCCACACCCAGATGAGGTTGTTGAGTCCCTGTTTGTTGACGAAGTAGTCGTACATATAACGCCATAGTTTCTTATACACCTCAGGACCCTTGGCTCCCCACCAGAACCAGGCGGCACCACCCTCAAACTCGGTGGAGTTGCCTGCTGCCTCGTGGAACGGACGCCAGATGACAGGGATGCCCTGTTGCTGCATCTTCTTCAGATAACCGCACACCTGATCCATCTGCCGGATAGCCACCTTGTTTTCGTTGGTACCGTCCTCATAGACTTTCGAGGGGTCGAAACTGGTCTCACCAGGCTTTGTACCAGGCGAACAGGTGAGGTTGACACCATCGTTGCAGAGCACTTGCCAGTGCCACATGCAGCCTACTACACCTCCTGCCTCGTGCCATTCACGCACGCAGGTGTCGTCTGAGTAGTCGAGCCAACCCTTGGGATTCACGTCCTTGGAGGCATGGATGTTCATGAAGTCAAACACATTAATGGCAGGCCACTGCCCCGTCCATTTGTAAACATTCTCGGCATCGCGGTAGTTCCAGTCGATGTTGGCAACAACACCGGAAATGATACGCTTGCCGTAAAGCTCCGAAAGTAAGTTAAAGAGTTTTTTAGTCTCTGGTGTGGCATTCTGATTCACCAACTGATAGGTAACGTTCTCTTGATTCGAGATACCTGCTTCAGAAGATTCTGCCTTGGAACAGCTGAAAAGTGATGCCAGCATAGCAAATAGTAGTAATCTGTTCATAATATTAATAATGTTTTATTGTTTGTAGTTTTTTCTGTATTCTGTGGGGGTGCATCCAAACCGCCTCCTGAAAAGCCGGTTGAAATTAGACAGGGTGTTGAAACCACATAGGAAACTGATGTCACTGACCATCATGTCCGTGTTGAGGAGTTTTTGTTTTACGGCATCCAAGCGGACATTGGTGATATAATCGAGTAAATGGATGCCAGTTTGACGCTTAAAGAAGCGGCATAAGGTGGTAGGTGCCATGTTCACCAAGGCTGAAAGGGTTGACAGACGCAACTCTTCGTCGTAATGCCGATGGATAAAGTCAGTAACCATCTTCATTTTCTCTTCGCTGGTTGTTGTTTTAGGCTTGTTCATAACATCTGCAAAGATAAAATAAACTATCTATTGAGCATTCAGAGAATGTTCAATAGATGTATGGAATTATAATTCTGTCTGTTCGGAATTATGATTCTGCACAAAAGTTGGCTGTTATCGGATCTCTTTAGCCATCTTTTGGAACTCGGAAGGTGTGAGTCCTGTGACCGACTTAAACTGTGTGATAAAGGTCGAACGGGAATTATAGCCAACACTATTACCGATAGCCTCTATCGTATAGTTACCATAATTGGCTATGTCGTTGAAACGTCGGCAGGCCTCTTGAATGCGATACTCATTCAGCAAGGCATTGAAATTCTTGCCCATCTGTTCGTTGATGACCTGCGACACGTTCTTGTAGTTGGAATTCACAAGCGTAGCCAGCTTGTTCATATTAAAGTCTTCTGCGAATATCTCGTCCGTACCTTCAAATAATTTCATGATGCGGTCCTGCAACAGGAGCTTGTCGTCATCGGCCAAGGTGCTGTTCTGGTATTTCTGTCTAACTGTGTTGCCGCTGACACCGTTTTGTATCATTTCCTTGAAGGCAGCTATTTCACCTTCATAACGGGCTTTCAGCCTTAGTTCTTCATCAACGGCAGCTAATACGTCCATATTGCGAGCGTAAAGCTGTAGGTTGACTTTGCGTAGTTGCTTGTTCTTGTATGCCAATATCCCGATGGTAATCAGTATCAGCAGGAAAATGATACTGGAGGAGATAATAAGGATGGTCTTGATAATTTGATCTTGATGTTTGATAACCACCTTATTAATAATATAGTGATAGCCTCTGATCTTCAAACCGAATTGTTTGAGTTCGTTTAGCGCATTTTCATCCCTGACCACAAATTCATAATCGCCAGTGATAGGTTGTCCGTTAATCACTCCGGGAATGGTTTTCCATTCATGATTCTGAAATGCGCCTAAAGAAGTGGAGTCAACTTTGCTGGTATAGACATAGATAGTATCGCCCACCTCTAAATCGTGGAATTTGATGCTGGAAATCTCCAACGTCTCCCAGTCGCTGATGTTTTTGGCTCCTTCGTAGATGATGTCAATGTTGTTAGCCATTGACATGGTGAAAATGAATAATGTAGTGATGATGAAAGAAAAACGTTTCATGCCATTATCTATTTTTATCATGCAAAGGTAATAAAAAATATATAACACACTGACACTTTTTTGCCTAATTAATAAAAAACCTCCCTTTGTGGGAGGCTATTAGGGTGAAACTTTATGCTTATGCGTCTTTCGGACGCTCCAGTTTGTCTTGTTTCAGCGCTTCCACAAA
>CAMOGP010000204.1 GCA_946614175.1 uncultured Prevotella sp.
CTAGTCTTACTAGTTGTACTAGTAGTCTTTTGGGGCACATAGTATTTCATAGCCTCGGGCATCCATCCCTGAATATCCTTGATGCGCTGCTCGTCAGAGGGGTGGTCACTAAACAGCCCCCCACCCTTGCCACTACTCTGAGCGGCCATACGCTGCCAGAAAGAGGTAGCTACCTGAGGGTTGTAGCCCGCCATCGCGGCAAAAATGAGTCCCATGTGGTCTGCTTCACTTTCCTGCTTACGAGAGAAACCTGAGGTCCACAGTGCACCACCCAGTTGCTGGCCCAAAGAGATAAGTGCCTGCGTCTTCTCGCTGACGCCAGCACCCTGTACCACAGCACCAAGGATGGCGGTGCCATACTGATTCTTGTACTCATTACTCAGACGCTCTGCCGAGTGTTTTGCTACAGCATGGGCAATCTCATGACCCAGCACGATAGCCAGCGAAGCCTCGTCCTGAGTAACAGGCAGCAAGCCCTCGTAGACCACAATCTTACCACCTGGCATACACCAGGCATTCACCTGTTTGTCCTGCACCAGATTAAACTCCCAGGCATAGTTCTGAGTCTCGGCACTCAGACCATTACTGTTGAGATAAGAGGTTACAGCATTAGCCAGTTTCTGACCAACGCGCTTCACCATAGCCGTGTTAGTAGCATTAGTAGAAGCCTTAGCACTCTGCATATACTGTTTATACTGCTGGGTAGAGAGACTCAGCACTTCACCATCACTAACCAACAACGTCTGCTTACGCCCCGTAATGGGCACAGTTGTCGTGGTGCCACAACTCACCAGAATAGCAGCCACCAACGACATAAATACGATTTTTATTGCTTTCATAATTTTTAGGTTATATTATCAGAGCGCAAAGGTACGAAAAATAATTGAAAAAGGAAATTGGACGCTACAATTTTTCCATTTTTACTTGCAAGTATCACTCTTTTTACGTAATTTTGCAACTTCATAAAAAAGTAGTTGAATATAAATGTAGTTGTTATGGCACAAAAGAATAATCACCTTGTTATCATGGCTGGAGGTGTAGGAAGCCGTTTCTGGCCTATGAGCACTGCAGAAAAGCCAAAGCAGTTTATCGATGTATTAGGAGTGGGAAAAACATTATTACAACTCACCGTCGAACGCTTTAACAAACTGGTGTCACCAGAAAACATCTGGGTGGTCACGAACCAAAAATATGTAGATATCGTTCGTGAGCAACTGCCTGAGATGCCTGCAGGAAATATTCTATGCGAGCCATGCCGCCGAAATACAGCCCCCTGTATCGCCTACGTTTCTTGGCGTATCAAATCAAAAGACCCCAAAGCCAATATCGTGGTAACCCCCAGTGATCATATCGTGATGAACGTACAGGAGTTTCAGCGTGTCATCACAGAGTGTATGAACTTCACCGCCGAGAGCGATGCCATCGTGACACTGGGTATGAAGCCTACACGTCCTGAGACGGGCTATGGTTATATTCAGGCAGACCTGTCAGCCTCATCATTGAGGAACAAAGGAATCTTCCGCGTAGATTCCTTCCGCGAGAAGCCCGATTTGAAGACCGCAGAACAGTATATTAAGAAGAACTACTATTTTTGGAATGCGGGCATTTTTATCTGGAACGTATCGACTATTGTCAATGCTTTCCGTATCTATCAGCCCAAGATGAACAAGATTTTCGAGCAGATGCTGCCCATCTACGGCACACCACAGGAACAGGAGGCCATCAACGAGAAGTTCCCCCAATGCGAAAATATCTCCGTGGACTATGCCATTATGGAGAAAGCAGAGGAAATCTTTGTGTGTCCTGCCGACTTTGGATGGAGCGACTTGGGAACATGGGGCTCATTGCAGACACAATCAAAACGCGACATCTATGGCAATGCCCTCATCGGCGAGAATATCAGCGTCTTTGAAACCCACAACTGTATGATTCACACCACACAGGAAAAGAAAGTGGTTGTACAAGGACTGGACGGCTATATCGTAGCAGAGAATAACGACACGCTGCTTATCTGTAAGCTGTCAGAGGAACAGCGCATTAAACAATTCAGTGGTGAAAACTAAATGAAGAATATTGCATTAATAACAGGTATCACAGGACAGGACGGCTCTTATCTGGCAGAATTTCTGCTGGAAAAAGGTTATGAGGTTCACGGCACCATACGCCGTTCTTCTGTTGACTACCGCGAGCGTATTGCTCACTTAGAGGGAAAAGCTAATTTCCACTTGCACTATGCCGACCTGGGCGACTCAATGAGTATTCTGGGCGTCATCGGCAAAGTGAGACCCACAGAGATTTACAACCTGGCTGCACAGAGTCATGTGCAGGTATCGTTCGACTCCCCAGAATTTACTGCCGATGTGGATGCCGTTGGTGTGCTCCGCATACTGGAGGCCGTGCGCCAATTGGGACTGAAAGACCAATGTCGTATCTATCAGGCATCTACCTCTGAACTCTATGGAAAAGTAGAAGAGGTGCCTCAAAACGAGGAGACACCCTTCCACCCCTACTCTCCCTATGCCGTTGCCAAGCAATATGGTTTCTGGATAGTGAAGGAATATCGTGAGGCATATGACATGTACTGCTGCTCAGGTATTCTGTTTAATCATGAGAGTGAGCGTCGCGGCGAAACATTTGTAACACGTAAGATTACGCTGGCAGCTGCTCGCATCAAACAGGGAAAACAAGACAAGCTCTATTTGGGTAACCTGGGGTCACTACGCGACTGGGGATACGCAAAGGACTATGTAGAATGTATGTGGCTCATCCTGCAGCAGGAGAAGCCAGAAGACTTTGTCATAGCTACCGGCGTGCAGCACTCTGTACGTGAGTTCTGCTACTATGCGTTCAAGCACGTTGGCATCGAACTGGAATTTGTTGGCGAAGGTGCCGACGAGAAAGGCATCGACAAAGCTACAGGAAGAGTGCTTATCGAGGTATCTCCCGACTTCTATCGTCCAACCGATGTGGTGAATCTATGGGGCGACCCATCGAAAGCAAAGGCAAAGTTAGGTTGGAATCCCAATAAGACCTCGTTTGAGGAACTGGTAAAGATTATGGTTGACAGCGATATGGCAAAGGTTGCTGCCGATGGTGCCGCTGCAAAGGTTCGCACCAATCTGGAAGAGTATCTGGAGAAAGGTATCGTTAAGTAATTGAGATTT
>CAMOGP010000205.1 GCA_946614175.1 uncultured Prevotella sp.
GCCTCTAGTGTCTTGGTTCCCTCGCCGATGCTAACCTTCTTCAATCCGCTACAACCCTCAAAAGCTGATTCACCAATGCTCTCTACGGAGCCAGGGATAGCTAATTCTTCCAGGCTGTAACAGTCAGCAAATGCCCGTTTTGGGATGAATGGTATACCATCGGCAAAGGAAATAGCCTTGAGACGGGTATTGTTATCAAAAGCACCATAATATTCTTTTCCAATATATTTCAGTGGTGCAAACTGTGCATCAATCTGTGTGTAATAGAAAGCGCCAGCGCCAATGCTGTCAATCTTTTCTGTATTGACAATGTCAGTAAGCTTTTCACAACGCCAGAAAGCTCGATTACCCACTTGATTACAGCCTTCAGGCAGGACTACACGTTCCAATACCTGACAATTTGTACACATATATTCGCCCACCTGCTTGCTGACCTTGGGCATACGAACTTCTTTGAGAGTAAAATTACCATTGATACTTCCCCAACTATCCTTGGTTCCGCAGAAGCCAAATTCTAGGTTGGGTGTATGGTGATAAAACTTGGTTTGCTGTGAAGCCAGCGCACCTGTCTGCTCAGACGTAGTGTACTCCGTATTCGACAGATAGTAGAAGTGAACAGGCGGATTACCATAACCGCCAATGCTGCTATCTATGTCCGTCCAAGAATAATAGGGTTCATCGCACTCTACAATCTCAATATTTGTAAGGTCAATAAACTCCAGACTGGCCAGGCGGCCTGATCCCTTTTTCAGATAGGCCAAGTCAACACCGCTGAACTTGCCTGAAATAGTGAGACTGTCGATACGATCGTAATCAGTATCCATGAGTACGTCTTGCAGTGAGCCTGCTTCCGTCAGGTTCACTTTTACATGGTTTTTCTGTTCTGCCATCATGCTTATTGGGAGGGCAAAGAAAAACAGAATAGCTAAATAATGTAGTCTTCTTTCCATTGTTTTAGGAATAAAATTGGTGATTATGGTGCAAAGATAGAAAAAAAAGCCGAAAGTTGTACACTTCCGGCAATTTTTTTTATTAATCAACTGATTAAGCTGAAACTTTGTTTCTGGATTTTATCATGCAATAGACGCCTATTGCGATAAATGGAATAGAGAGTATCTGTCCCATATCGAAGGGAAGGCCCTGCTCGAAGGCTTCCTGCACCTCCTTGAAGTACTCAATGAAGAAGCGGAAGGTGAAGATGTAAGCCAGGCAGAGGCCGAAATAGAAGCCGGTGCCTACGCGTTGCGGCATCTTCTTATAGAGCCAGAACATCAGCCCGAAGAGTAGGGCATAGGCGATGGCTTCGTAGAGCTGACCAGGATGGCGAAGCACTACTTGCTGGGGACCGTCGTTCTGAACAAACCAGAAGGCCCAGGGCAGACTCTCGTCGGTAATCTTTCCTACGATTTCTGAGTTCATCAGGTTGCCAATGCGGATGCAACAGGCCGTGATACCTGTGGCAATAGCGATATTGTCGAGCACCACCCATGCAGGCACCTTGAAACGGCGCACATAGAGTAGGAGAGTGATGATCAGTCCCAGTGTACCTCCATGTGACGCAAGTCCTTGATAGCCTGTCATTTTCCATCCGCCTGCGGCATCAATATGGATAGGCAGGAACATCTCTATGACGCCCTTCCACGAAGTAAGGAAGTAGTCGGGCTGATAGAAGATGCAATGTCCCAGACGGGCACCTATCAGGATGCCCATGAAACAATAGATGAACAGGGGTTCAAATTTCTCGTTGGGGATGCCCTGCTTCTTATACAGCCAGCGCACCATCAGATAGGCCAGTGCCAGTCCGATGAGCCACATCAGCGAGTACCAGCGGATGCTGAACGGGCCGATGCTGAAGGCTTCAAGCGAAGGGTTCCAGAGAATATAACTGAGGATATTCATATTTTTCTCTAGTTTTAACTAGTTCGACCAGTCTGACTAGTAAAAACTAGCCTAGACATTGAATCTGAAGTGCATGATATCACCATCCTGCACCACGTAGTCCTTACCCTCTACGCCCATCTTACCAGCCTCGCGAACAGCAGCCTCAGAGCCGTATTTCAGGTAGTCCTCGTACTTGATAACCTCGGCACGGATGAAGCCCTTCTCGAAGTCGGTGTGGATGACACCGGCACACTGTGGAGCCTTCCAGCCCTTCTTGTAGGTCCAGGCCTTCACCTCCATCTCGCCAGCGGTGATAAAGGTCTCAAGGTTCAGCAGGGCGTAGGCCTTCTTAATCAGACGGTTCACACCGCTCTCCTCCAAGCCCAGTTCCTCGAGAAACATCTGCTTGTCCTCGTAGCTCTCGAGTTCGGCGATATCCTCTTCGGTCTTAGCGGCGATGACCATAGCCTCGGCCCCTTCTTCCTTAGCCAGTGCCTCCACCTTCTTGGTGAAGTCGTTGCCACTCTTGGCATCAGCCTCGCCCACATTGCAAACGTAGAGCACGGGCTTTGAGGTGAGCAGGAAGAGGTTGCGGGCGCAGTCCTGCTCTTCTTTACTGTCGAACTCCACGATACGGGCGTTCTTACCCTGTTCCAGTACCTCTTTATATGCCTTCAGTACAGTTACTTCCACCTTGGCGTCCTTATTGCCGGCGGCAGCAGCCTTCTCCGTCTTAGCCAGACGGGAGTCGATGGTCTCGAGGTCCTTTAGCTGTAGCTCGGTGTCGATGATTTCCTTGTCGCGGATGGGGTCGATACTACCATCTACATGGGTGATATTCTCATCCTCAAAGCAGCGCAGCACGTGGATGATAGCATCCGTCTCGCGGATATTGCCAAGGAACTTGTTGCCAAGACCTTCACCTTTGGAAGCGCCCTTTACCAGACCTGCGATATCCACGATTTCACAGGTAGCAGGAACGATACGTCCAGGGTGTACTATCTCGGCCAGTTTGGTCAGTCGTTCATCGGGTACGGTAATCACGCCCACGTTGGGCTCAATCGTACAGAAAGGGAAGTTTGCTGCCTGTGCCTTAGCGCTCGACAGACAATTGAAAAGTGTGGACTTGCCGACGTTAGGCAGTCCCACAATACCACATTTTAATGCCATTTCTTATATAAACGTTTATATTTTCGGGTGCAAAGGTACGA
>CAMOGP010000206.1 GCA_946614175.1 uncultured Prevotella sp.
TAATAAAGCATAGAGATATCAGACTCTTGAAAATGATCAGGAGAACCGACCCCGTGATTCCTATTTCCGCGAAAACGTAGTATACATAAATAAAGTACAACAATAAATTTGAAAATAAAATGAACGATTTGACGTTTCGTGTGTATGCTGTCAAAACCAAACTCAAAAAAGCAATTATGAAACAGAGAATCATTTCAATGCTGGTTGGCCTCACAATGATGATGGGAGCCAGCGCACAGGGAACGGAACGTATAGACAGGGAAGAAATTCTGACTCTATACGGCAACGCAGAGAAGACAGACAGTCTTTATAACTTCTGGAACACCTACGTCCAGGTTCATCCGAAGGACGAAGTGGCTTGGCATAACCTCTTCGAAGTGTCGGAGAAAATGGTTTCTAGCAGAATTCATACTACCAAGGACTGGAAGGGTTGTGAGGAATATCGCAAGCAGTTGAATGTGGTGGGACGCATGGAAAAAGCCATCCCCGGCACCTATACCTTTTATTATAGTGCATACGAAGGCAGCTATCTCCCAGAAGAGGAAGAGAAGCTGGCAAAAAAGAATAATATGACGACGCTGTATATGCACCACGATGCGTACGCTGATTCGGCCATCGCTACGCTGCCCTCCAATGCCATGGCAGGCGACTACGAGCGCTGGATACTACACCTCATTCCGAAGTGTGACACCGTGCGAATCAACCAGCTGCTGACGCGCTACTACGAGAGCGGGCAGTATCCTGAGGAGACATTGCAATACCATTTCAATGAACTGCAGGGCATGGAGACGGGCGGAGTCTATTGCGGTGCCCACGAGGGCGACATCATAGGCAAGCTCATCCTGCAACGGGTGTTGGGCGTGCATCAGGACAAGATTCTCTATGACGAGAATGCCTCTATGGATCCCGAGTATGTGAAGGCTGTGTTTGAGCACATCGGCATTTCCTTCGACAAGGCGTGGTACTGGCAGGGATACGAGAACCAGATAGAGAAGCAGCGGGCTATTATGCGCTACATCTTCGACCATTCCAAGCGACCCGTCTATCTGTCGGCCCACAATATGCAGGGATATGTTTTGGGATATGGCCTGCCCGATGAACTGAAAGCCTGCTTGTACAACGAGGGGCTGACTATACGTTACTCCACCAAGCCCTACGACAATATGGCCGTAAAGCGGTGTAACATAGAGCAGCGCTACCGTCTGGAATATCTGCGAATGCCGTTCCATCCGAAAATGAAGGACACTCAGCTCTTCTCGTTCAGCGCCGATGCCTACGCCATGAACTATATGCGCCTGCTGCACGACCAGCTGCCCTACTACAAGAAGCATAACCGGGAGCGTTACCAGTGGTTGCACGACATCTTTACAGACATCATCGAGCGGTTAGAGAAGGAGAACTACGATGTGGATGAATTCAAAGGCTATCTGAAATGAGCATCTTCCATCTGAAACCCCTACGCCAGCAGACCGATGAACAACTGATGGCACGCGCTGCGGCAGGCAGCGATACAGCTTTCGAAGAGCTGTATCGCCGCTATGCGCGTAGATTAAAAGGGTTCTTCTTCCTACAGTTAGGTGGCGACGAGGAACTGGCAGCCGATGCAACGCACGACGTCTTTCTGCGTGCATACGAGGCAAGGAATAGCTATCAGGAAGGGCACCGGGTTGATACGTGGCTCTTCACCATCGCCTATAACATCTGTCGCAACCACTATCGCAGCAATGCCTACGAGGCACAACTGTTGGCGACTCTTGATGCAGAGCCTGTGAGTAATCAGCAGATTGAGGTTGAATTGGACGAAGCCACATTAGACCAAGCTTTGGAACAGGTGTTGGCAGACCTTCCCTCACCGTTACACCAAATCTTCTCTCTTCACTATCAGGAAGAACTGACAATTCCACAGATTGCTGAGATTGTCGGTATTCCTGAAGGTACCGTTAAATCGCGTCTCCACAAGACAATGAACATCATCCGTAAAAAACTCAAGAAATATGAATAATTCGAATATCACCAACGAACAGATTATCCAGTCCGCCCGCCGTCAGCGTGAATCAGTAAACAGCCGTATGGGCGTTGAAACGTGGCATCCCCATCATCGTCATAGCCGTGGCATAGCAGCCGCGATAGCCATTGCCGCCAGTTTCATCAGTTTTATTGCTGGCTACGGCGTTCGTGCTAACATGTCACAGTCTGACATCCAGCCAATGGCACAAAACATTCTTGTGCAACACGACACCATTGTGCATACCGAGACCGTCCGAGACACCGTGTATCAGACACGCATTGTCACTAAGTATGCAAAGCCCTTGACTGCTCAGACCTCTCCAGTAATCGACCAAATGGTAATGGATAATCAGATCATTGAGAATGATGCCGAACAAGCGGCTTGTTCCATGCTATGCGATAACATTCCTTATGCCCTATTGGCCACCCCATGAAGTTGATAATAATACGAAATAAATATGCCCAAGAAAACCATCATCACCTATTTGCTCGCCCTCGTCGCGATGACGGGGCAGGCACAAGTGAAATCGAGTCTCGCCCTCGTCACAATGGCGGGGCAGGGACAGAAACAAGTCGTATGGGAAAAGCCTGCGGCCTTTATGGGAGCATACAACTCCACGTTTGAAATAACTAAGGTGGAACTGAAACAAACGGAAACCGTACTGCATATCGTTGCCAACTACAGACCGAACGTTTGGATTCGCTTTGCCAAAGAGTCGTTTGTGCAGACACCCGATGGCAAGAAGTACGCCATCACGGATGGGAAAAAGACCAACGAGCAGGAGTCAGACCTGCAACTCGACTCACTCTTCTGGATGCCTGAAAGTGGAAAAGCCAACTTGGCTCTTCACTTTAAGCCCGTGCCACTCGACACCAAAGAGATGGACTTCTCAGAAGGTGATGTTGACGGAGCCTTCCGGTTCTGGAATATCTGCGACGGCAAGACTAAGCAGAAGTTGGTATTACCTGATGACTGGAAGAGTGTAAAGTACGCCAAAGACG
>CAMOGP010000207.1 GCA_946614175.1 uncultured Prevotella sp.
TCAAGGGCTTGCAGTGCATATTGGTTTCCATTGAATTTCTCGCCTTTCAGGGCCAGAAAGATGCTACCCTCAGGGCAATCGCGGCTATCCGTCGTGATGCATGGATGCTGTTGATAGAGCTTGTATAGTTCCTTAATGTCCATAATCTTCATAAAATTTGATGCAAAGTTAAGGAAAAGTTAAGAGTTAAGAGTTAAGAATTAAGAAAAAATGTATTGTTACGGGAAAATTTCTTACTTCTTAACTCTTAACTCATAATTAAATTTGTACCTTTGCCGTCGATTATGGAATATACACTGAATATAAGGGGACGACTGCTGGACTTGAAGGAGCCTACCGTGATGGGTATCCTGAACGCTACTCCCGACTCTTTCTTTGCCGACAGCCGTAAGCAAACTGAGCAGGAAATAGCCGCCAGAGCCAATGAAATCGTGGCTCAGGGCGCTACGTTTATCGATGTTGGGGCTTACTCTACACGACCTGGTGCTACGGAGGTGTCGGAGCAGGAAGAGATGGCACGCATGCGAATGGCATTGGCCGTGGTGAGACGGGAGCAACCCGATGTGCCCTTGTCGATAGATACATTCAGACCTGATGTGGCGCGTATGGCTGTGGAGGAATATGGTGCTGACATTATCAACGATGTGAGTGAGGGTGCGGATGAGGCGATGTTTCGTATGGTAGCCCGTTTGCGCGTGCCATATATTCTGATGTCGGTACAGAAGAACCTGCACGACACGCTGATGGCTTTTGCCAAGAAGGTGCAGATGCTGCGCGATATGGGGCAGAAAGATATTATTCTAGACCCGGGCTTTGGCTTCGGAAAAACGGTGGAGGACAACTACCGTCTGATGAATGAGATGGAGAAGCTGCAGGTGCTGGGCTTGCCTTTGTTGGTGGGTATCTCCAGAAAGTCCATGATATTTAAACTGCTGCAGTCGGATCAGAGTAAGGCCCTGAACGGCACAACGGTGCTGAATACCATCTCGCTGATGAAAGGTGCCGATATCCTGAGGGTACACGATGTGAAGGAGGCTGTGGAGTGTGTGAAGATTTTCAAAGCGCTAAATTCGTAATCGCAATATATGATAGAATTCGGAATCAAGGACATCATTGATATCCTGCTGGTGGCAGTGATACTGTTTTATACCTACAGGGTGATGCGTGAGTCGCGCTCGCTGAATATCTTTGTGGGTATCATGATCTTCATCCTGGTATGGGTTTTTGTGTCTCAGGTTCTGGAAATGAAACTGCTGGGTACGATCCTCGATAAACTGGTGTCGGTAGGTGTTATTGCTATCATTGTGATTTTCCAGGAGGATATCCGTAAGTTCCTGTATAACCTCGGGGCTCATCGGCGTATGCGCACGCTGATGCGTATGTTCTCGCCTGGATATGCTGAGGAGCGCAACCTGGCTCAGCGCAAGAAGAATGTTATTCCTATTGTGATGGCTGCCATTCAGATGGCAAAGGGTAAGGTGGGGGCGCTGATTGTGGTAGAAAACAACGTGCCACTGGACGATATCGTTGAAACAGGCGATGTGATAGATGCCGAGGTGAACCAGCGACTGATTGAGAATATCTTCTTCAAGAACTCACCTCTCCATGATGGTGCAATGATTATCAGTAACCACCGCATCAAAGCGGCCGGCTGTATTCTGCCAGTGAGTCATGATCTGGAGATTCCGAAGGAATTAGGACTGCGTCACAGGGCAGCGTTGGGTATGTCGCAGGAGAGTGATGCCCTGTGTGTCATCGTGTCGGAGGAGACGGGTACTATCAGTACAGCGCATAACGGGCTGTTCCATTTGCGGCTTTCTGCCGAGGAACTGGAAGCAGAACTGACGGAGTTAATGAAATGAATTGAGAAATAAAAAAAATCCGGGTATCTGACCGATGTTCGGATATTTTTTTGTAATTTTGCATGCATCTAAAAATAAATGTTAAACATAATACAAACTATGGGATTAATTGAACAAATCATTGCGCGTGCAAAGAGCAACAAGCAGCGCATCGTGCTCCCTGAGGCTGAAGAGGAGCGCACCCTGACTGCCGCCGATCGTGTGCTGGCAGATGACATCGCAGACCTGATTCTGATTGGTAACCCTGAGAAGGTGCATGCATTGGCTAAGGAGAAGGGCCTGACTCATATCGATAAGGCTACTCTGATTGACCCGCTGAACTATGAGAAGAGCGAGGAGCTGGCTCAGCTTCTGCAGAAACTCCGCGAGAAGAAGGGTATGACTATCGAGAAGGCTCGTGAGCTGGTGAAGAATCCTCTCTATCTGGGTTGTATGATTATCAAGACAGAGGGTGCTGATGGTCAGATTTCTGGCGCGTTGTCAACAACAGGTGAGACGCTGCGTCCTGCTTTGCAGATTATCAAGTGTGCTCCTGGCATCACTTGCGTGAGCGGCGCAATGCTGATGATTACTGATAAGCCCGAATATGGCGAGAATGGCGTGCTGGTATTTGGCGACGTTGCCGTGACACCTATGCCTGATGCCAACCAGTTGAGTCAGATCGCTGTCTGCACGGCTCAGACCGCTAAGAGCGTGGCTGGCTTTGCTGATCCTCGCGTGGCAATGTTGAGCTTCTCTACTAAGGGTAGTGCTTCTCACGAGGTGGTTGACAAGGTTGTGGAGGCTACGAAGTTGGCTAAGGAGCTTGATCCTTCTTTGAAGATTGATGGTGAACTGCAGGCTGATGCTGCCCTCGTTCCCTCTGTAGGTACGAAGAAGGCTCCAGGTTCAGAGATTGCCGGTAAGGCCAACGTGCTGGTGATGCCTTGTCTTGAGGTAGGTAATATCGCCTATAAGCTTGTTCAGCGTTTGGCTGGTGCTACTGCTATTGGTCCTATCCTGCAGGGTATCGCACGTCCTGTTAACGATCTGAGCCGTGGTTGCTCTGTAGAGGATATCTATTACTTGGTAGCCATCACTGCTTGTCAGGCAATGGACGC
>CAMOGP010000208.1 GCA_946614175.1 uncultured Prevotella sp.
CCCGCCGCAGAATCAGCGCCTCTTATGGCTCAGGAGACCTTTGCCGACAGGGTGAAGGCCATCGTGCGTCAGGCGGCAACGAAGAACGGCCAGCGCATAGAGACCACGGCCAAGGGTCATGCGGGCGCGTACCTATACCATATCAACGCGGAGGCTTTCTGCAGGGCGATGGACGAGATGGTGAGCACGTATGGCGAGCAGCTGCAGGAACTGCTGGGCGGCACGCTGCATTGTCTGCAGGTGACCAAGGTGTGTTTCTTTATCGGCAACGTCATCCGTATGCATGTCATCAACGATGTGAACCTGCAGGTGGTGGATATGCTGTTTGCCTTTGAGGATTACTACGCCAACAAGCAAACGGTGAAGGCCAAGCTTGGCGACAGGAAGATTACCAGCGAACAAAAGGTGGTTTTGGGCTATTTTGAGGGCCTTTTGAGGAAGTACACGGCTTAAATAACCGTGAATAACTTTCAAGTTATTTAAAGTTATTCAGGAAAGCTTTGATTTTCAGTGAGTTGCTGATTTCAAGTTTTCCTGGATAACTTTTTTTATGCCATTAGTTATTCAGAATCTTTGCATGATCAAAATTTAAAACGATTATGAAAAGAGAAAATTCACAGCAAAAGTCCATACGCAACCGGTATGGCATCGAGATTAAAATGTGCTGCGCTTCGTGCCGGCACAAGAAGATTAAGGCCGATGGCCGTCGCGTCTGTACATTGATGCAGATTCTGGTCCGTCAGCAGTTCGTATGTCCCAAGTGGGCAGTGACTGATGGACTGATGAACGCGGGGAAACATTAAAGATTAAACATTAAAGATTAAAGATTAAAGATTAAACATTAAAGATTAACCGAGTCGGAGGACTGAGCGTGGAAATGTGTACGTACGAATTGAGCTCAAACTAAAACCCGCTTTCCGAAACTCACAAATTCGAATCGATTATGAAAGAAATCAAGATTTTTAGTCATGAGATGTTCGGCGATGTACGAACCATGACAAACGAGAGTGGGGAAACTTATTTTGTAGGTAAGGATGTGGCCGAGGCGCTGGGATACAGGAATCCGTCGAATGCACTGCAGGTTCATGTAGATGAAGAGGACAAAACCTCATACCTGATTCAGGTATCAGGTTCCAACTACAAAGCCAATACGCTGATGATCAACGAGAGCGGACTCTACTCGCTGGTACTCTCTTCAAAGTTGCCACAGGCGAAGGTCTTCAAGCATTGGATCACCTCGGAGGTGCTGCCCCAGATCCGCAAGACGGGTGGTTATATTCCTACGAAGGATGCCAGCGGCCGACAGTTGTCTGACGTGGAGATTATGGCGCTGGCGCTGAAAATCCAGCAGAAGACCATCGAGATGCAGAAACAGCAGATTGGTGACATGGCGCCCAAGGCCGAATACTGCGACGAGGTGCTGGAGAGCGTGAGTTGCTTCACGACCACGCAGATAGCCAAGGAGTTGGATATGACGGTGCACGACCTGACCCGTCGGCTCATAGAGCGCAAGGTGATGTATAAGCAGAGCGGGCAGTATATGCTGTATGCCGACTTCGCCCGCAAGGGGTATGCCAGGAACCGCACCCACACGCACTACGACAGCGAGGGCGAGCTGCACACCCGCACCTATCTGGTGTGGACGGAGCGTGGTCGCAAGATGATTCACCGTGTGTGTAAGACGGAGGAAGTGGTGATTCCATTTATGATGAGTGTTGAACTAAAAGAAGAGGAGGATTAAGTTATGTTTTGCTATCAGAAGAATTTCAGTAACCCTACATTGCCAGTGGACGAGGCCCAGTTTTGGGCCCTTGTCAAGGCAAGCAAATGGAACGAGAATATCGACAAGTATCGTGAGACTCATGATGCGGCACTCAAACGAAAGTTGCCTGCGTTCATCTTCCAGGCCACGTTTGATGAGACCACGTCGAAGACTGGGAAACAGGGGCAGTGGCGAAAGCAGGCTGCAACTCGTCTGACGGGCTTGGCTGTCATGGATATTGACCACGTGGAGAATCCTTTGACACTCTATCAGGGATGGGTCGAGAAGGGTCTGGACTGGAAGGCGTTGGGCATCGAACTAATCTATATTACGCCATCAGGTCAGGGCTTGAAAATCGTATTCAAGGCTCGCCTGGACTGGGGTAACCTCATAGACAACCAGCATGCTATGGCGAAAGTGCTGGGTGTGGAGGTTGACGAGAGTTGCAAGGATGCCAGCCGCATGAGCTTCATCTGCAAGGAATCGGATATCTTGTATTTGGATAAGGAACTGTTTACGTACGAGAATAAGGCGTATGGTGAGCGATATGACGCTGAATATCGCGACGGACACTCGCAACAAACTCAAGGGCAGAAACTATCTACGCCCCTCCCTCACAGGGAGGGGATGGGGGAGAGTCCAGAGGTCCTCAAATTCAAGGGCATCCCTTATTCGGAGATTATCAGCAGGTGGTGGCAGCGCAATGGCGGTGAACCGCAGGAGGGCGAGAGAAACGTGAAGTTGTACCAACTGGCCGTGAACCTCAGGGCTATCTGCGACAACAACCGTGAGCTGCTCCTGGAAATCATGCCTCGCCTGGGACTGGATGAACAGGAACTCAGGAGTATTGTGGAGTCGGCCTGCAAAGAGCCCCCCAAAGGCTTGTCGAAGATGATGAGGGAGATATTAGACCCCTCTCAGTCTCCCCTGTTAAGGGGAGAGGAAGGCACTCTCCCTAAGCAGGGAGAGATGGAGAGGGTCTTATGGGACTGGGGCGCTCAGATTGAAGCCTTGATGCCTGAATATCCGTTGCTGCGTGACATCTGCAAAGGCTTGAAGCGCAACCAGTATCCTGCGGCGATGTTCGTGGCTGGTGGTCTGCTGATGACCTTGATGACAAGGTGTACCTACAGATTTTATCATCGCCCTGAGGAACTGCGACGTCTGAATAACTCGACGCTGATTATTGGCGACCCTGC
>CAMOGP010000209.1 GCA_946614175.1 uncultured Prevotella sp.
TTCTGCAAAAACAATCATCTTCATGACCTAAACTGAATAATTATTAAATAATTAAAGAAAAAAGCCCGCTCCTGATGGGAACGGGCCTTTGAATATATGTAATAATGATATTACTTTTTTAACCAAGATTCAGGAGCAGGGGTACGCTCAGTCATCCAGTTTGTAGTAGGATCAACGGCGATGATCATAGGAGCCTGTTTGCGGCTGTTGCTTCTTCGAGCGCTTAGAAAGTTCTTTCAGTTTATCCTTGCCCTTGAAGGCGAAGATCCAGATAAGCACGCCAGCTATCGCCAAAAGCACGATGGCGAGTACCGGACGATAGAACAGCCAGGCGATGGCAATAACGATGAGACTCCATACCACACCGACGACGGTGCAGATGACACCAACGCCCCAGCCAAGAATATTGGCGATGAAGGGCACTACCATCAACAATGTCTCGAGGAATCCGAAGATACCCTTCAGGCCGCCGATGACCATCACGATACCAAGGATGCGCAAGAACCACGTCATGATGGTGTTCGTAGAGTGCTCGCTTTCGTAAATTTCATCGGCACTCTTCTCACCCATGACAAGCGTTTGGAAGGTGTAACCGTTTTTAGCTTTATAAGGTCCAAAGGTGTTGCCATTCACCTTGGAGATCAGCGTCACCTTGGCAGGCATGATCTTCTCGAAGGTCACTTTCACATCACCCACTGCAGGACTCGACGGCGACATACCGATATAGAGTTCATTGTTGTTCACGTGTATGAAATCTGCCTGTTGGGCATTTCTCGCCATGGATTCTTTCCCTACCGAATTCATCTGACCGATATTCCTAATTGCCGCATTGCGAATATCCTCGTTCATCGATTTCATACGCTCCTGCGTAATAGTAGGCTGCAGGGGTTCGGTGGAAGATATCGAGTGGATGAGTTGATCTGGCAACGTATAAGCGCCAAAAGTGACGTTCTTTGCCCATACATCGTTGGCTTCGACGGTAGTAAGCACGAAGTTTCTTTTCCGATAGCCAGGATCATGGAAACCTGCGGAGTTGATGGGTGTCGTCGTCCACACACGGTTATAAGTATATGTGGTAACTGTCTCTTCCTCGCCGCCAAGTTTCTGTTTTTTCTCCTTTTTGGCATGCTCCTCAACCTGGAAATATCTCACAGTACGTTTCAGGGCGATGGCTTTGGCCCCAAAGCCAAACTGCTGATCCACCAGCGAGTCTTCGGTCGTGGCGAGGGCTGTAGCACAGACAAGTTCGCCGTCGAGCGACTGATCCACCTTCTCGGGATTCTCCATCACCACCGTGGCAGCCTCAGCCTCGTTGAGCATATCGTCGGTCTTCACGGCACGCCCTTCGTTCCACCAGAGCAGGGCTGTACCGCCCAAAAACAGTACGAACCCTGTACCTATAGCCTTGAACGAATTCTTCACACGGGTACCATAACCCGTTCTTGTGGTCTCTGTATATGCCATAAAAGCCTTATTTCTTCAGAGCATTCTCAATCGAATTTAGCACGTTCTTCTGATCCTTGTCATCGGCATTTGCAGAGACGATGCCCTTCAACTTCTCCAGATCAGCCTTGGTGCCAATCTTGGCGATTACCTTCACGGCAGGGCCACGGCCCAGCCAATTGGCATTGGGGTCAGCAGCGATATCCATCATCAACTTTACGAACTCGGCATTATTATAATAGGTGGCCTGCGACTTCCAAGCGTCATACGTTCTTTCGTTCCTGTTCGCCAGTTGCCCGATAGTCTCCCAAGCAGGGATATCCCTCGTGCGCGGGGTGGTCTTCAGATACTTCACCGTAGCCTCGTAGGCAGCCTTGCTGGTGTTCTTATGCTTAGGATAGTCGTACCACATGGTGTACAGACTTCTCATAGCATCACCATGCAGCTTACCCTGCTCTGGATCGTCGAGCACTTTCACGAGATCAGGGATGAACGATTCGTCTTCAAGCTCACCAACATAACCGAGCATAGTCCCGCGCACGTCGTCGTCGCCATCGGCCAACAGTTTCTTAGCAGCATCGTTCACTCCGTCGATACCCTTGTTCCAGATGTTACCTACAGAGAGGGCGATAGCTTTGCGCACTTCCTTATTGTCGTTGTCAATCTGTCCAAGCACAAACTGTTTCACATCGTCGTACTTCAGCTGATTAGCGAGCGTCTTGATTCCCTCTTTCAGTACGAAAGCGTTCTTCTCGGCACTGAGGGCCTTCACCAGTTTGCTGGCTGTCTCGGCAGACATACCGAAGAGTCCGCCATATTGCTGTACAACAACCCCACGCACCGAGGGAGAAGAGTTCTTCAGCAGTTTGGTAAAAATAGCATCTGTCTGCTCTGGGCGCTTACGACCACGCGATACCTCACTTATCACCTTGCTTACGAAGTTGCTCTCCAGATTCTGCCCCTTCTCATTGATGCCCACCTTCGAGTAGGCCAGATACAGAGCCTCAAACTCCTCTGGGGTCAGGGGTTCCTTCTCTGGAGTCTTAATCATACTCTTCAGACCCTCCTCGGTGAAAGGCACGCTGTTAAGCAACTTCATGGCAGGACTGTCATCACTGGCCACCTCTGTATTTTCTGCAGTAGCCTCTGCAGCATTGGTATTACTTTTGTTTCCGCAAGCGGTTACTGTCATGAACATGGCTGACATCGACAGCAGGAAAATAATCTTCTTCATAATGGTTTATT
Source organism: uncultured Prevotella sp. (assembly GCA_946614175.1). Lineage (GTDB taxonomy): Bacteria > Bacteroidota > Bacteroidia > Bacteroidales > Bacteroidaceae > Prevotella. The sequence continues at coordinate 2,689 of CAMOGP010000209.1, forward strand.
CTTTCTAATTGGGGTTGATCATATTTATTGTTTTTATGACTGGGGAATGGCTCCAAACTTAGCCTCGTAAGCCTGCTTGGCCTTTTCTGCAGCACGCTGGA
>CAMOGP010000210.1 GCA_946614175.1 uncultured Prevotella sp.
TTCCTAAATGTCATTAATACCAATAAAATAGTGACGGGGAACACACCCCTTTTCTTTTTGCGGGTGCAAAGTTACGAATTATTTCGATAAGTTGTAACTTTAAGAATGCCAATAATTAAGAAATATTAACCAAAATCCCAGTCTTCCACATAGTGGTCGAACCTGACGCCCTCGATGGGGCAGATGGTGCATACACTTGTCCTTCAGACTGCATGCATCGTTAAAACACTTGGCACTACACATCTTAGCCTCTTTGCGAGCATCCTGAATTATCTGACCAGAATAGAACGAATAGGCTGCCTCTTCGGCTCTTGCACGTTCGGGAGTACCTTCCTTGCCGAACTTGGCATCAAGAACGGCATCGTAGTCAACGATTTTGTGATTGTTTGTCATGGGTGCAAAAACAGTAAAAGTTGTAGGATTATGCAACTTTCTGAGTAGATTTTTTTTAAAAAGTGCTATGATAATTAATACGTTTTTCGGAAAAAGTAGCGCTATTTGAAGGAAAATTAGTAATTTTGCAGCGCCTTTACCACATCCAAAACGAAATTCAAGGTATAAGGTCAAATAGGGGCGGTAGCACCATAGGTCGTCTGCTAGCCGAGAAATTAGGAGTAATCAAAAATAGAACAACACAATGGAAAAGATAATTGCAATGATAGACTGGACTTCCCTGACGGAAAGCTTCTACAACAACCTGATCGTGGAGGACCGCTACAAGATGATTCTTGACGGTCTTCAAGTAACGCTCCTCATCACGCTCTTTTCTGCCATCTTGGGTACGCTCTTAGGTGGCCTGGTGTGCTGGATGCGCATGAGCCGGCGAGTTTGGCAACAACAGGCGGCAAAAATCTATATCGACCTGATGCGTGGTACGCCGGTGCTGGTGCTGCTCATGCTGATGTACTATGTGGTGATGGCACCGATGGACACTACAGGCATCGTGGTGGCTATAGTCACCTTTGCCATGAATACGGCGGCATATATCAGCGAGATGCTGCGCACCACCATTCAAGGCATTGACCAAGGACAGACGGAAGCGGGTTTGGCTTTAGGTTTCACTCAGCGACAAACGTTTTTCAAGATTGTGATGCCACAAGTGGTCAGGGCGGTGATGCCAGTTTATCAAGGCGAGGTCATCAGTCTGTTGAAAGGTACCAGTATCGTAGGTTATATTGCTGTAGCCGACATGACACGTGCTTCCGACCTGATACGATCACGCACGTTTGATGCCTTCTTTCCCCTTATCCTGACTGCTATTATCTATTTTTTTGTCGCATGGCTCATCGGGCTACTGCTGCAATCGCTGGTAAAGCGTCAATACGTGAAGTCCGCGGTGGCGGCAGTGCTTCTGCTATTATTGGGATTGGCTGGATATCAGTCGTCACAGGAATCTGGAAAGACTATTGCCGATTCTGATGTTCCTGCTGTCTTCAAGGCTCTGAAAGGCAAACGCGTGGCTGTGATTGTAGGCAGCATACAGGATATTGCTGTCACCGATATGGCACCCGATGCCGACATTATGCGCATGACCAGTTCTGCTGACCTTCTGGCAGCCTTGGAGAACCATAAGGCAGATGTGGCGGGTAGTGAGAGTCTGACACTCATCTTCTGCAAGGAGGTGTCCGACAAGGTGGACTCGGTCGATGCCAAGCAGAAACCAATTCCCGTAGGGGCCTGCTTCCGCACTGGTAATACTACCTTGCAGCAGGACTTCAACAGTTTCCTGGCAGAAATCAAACGAGACGGCACCTACCAGAAAATATATGAACGCTGGCAGAAGACTGAAGATCCCTCGGCTATGGCTATCCCGCAACAACGCGGTACAGGGCGCACCCTGCGCGTGGCCACCTATCCGGCACTTCCCCCATTCAATTTCATCAATTCAGGCAAGCTGTCTGGACTGGAACCGGAGCTACTGACGGAATGGGCCAACCGGAGGAACTGGAAACTGGAGTTCCTGATAATGGACTTCGCCGCACAGATACCTGCCGTGCAGACTGGAAAGGCGGATATGGCCATGGGGTCTATCAGCATCACTAAGGAGCGACAGAAACAGGTTCTCTTCTCCGATGGCTACATCGAGTCACACATCATGCTGATCACACGAAAAGGAGAAGCGGGGATACTGACTGCACGGAACCAGCAGACCGACGCTAAGTCTCTCTCGGAAGAGGAGGGGATTGACTACCTCTGGTGGCTTGCTAGTATCCTTATTATAATAGGTGGCGGTACTTACCTTTTCATTCGCCGCAAACACCACACCCCAACAGCGGTAGCAAATGCTTCACTTTCCACTCCTCACTCTCCACTTATCAGTATCTCTCATTTGAAGAAGAGCTATGGTACGCTCGATGTGCTGCGTGACATCAATGCCGATGTGCGACGCGGTGAGGTTATCTCCATCATCGGACCTTCGGGCACAGGCAAGAGCACCTTCCTTCGTTCGCTCAACCTGCTCGACCCTCCCACCGGAGGCAGCATTGTCGTTGACGGAGAGAATATTCTTGCCAAGGGCTATCCCGTCAACAGATTGCGTCAGAAGATGGGCATGGTATTCCAGTCGTTCAACCTTTTTGAGCATAAGACCGTGCTGGAGAACGTTATCTTCGCACCCTGTCAACTCATCCACCAGCCAGAGGCGGAAGCACGCAAAGAAGGACTGGCTCTGCTGCGCAAGGTGGGACTGGCTGAGAAAGCTGATGTCTATCCCTCCAGTCTCTCGGGAGGTCAGAAACAGCGCGTGGCCATTGCCCGTGCC
>CAMOGP010000211.1 GCA_946614175.1 uncultured Prevotella sp.
CCACGCATGCCACCACCCTCAAGAACCAGTCCTGTATGCCTGTCAAGACGCTGAATCATCACTATTAAAGTTTTTTATGCTGCAAAATTAATATTTTTCCATAAAAAATGCGTAATTTTGCAACGTTTTTAAACTTTGGACTTAATTTTCTTATCAAAATGTTTGAAAAAGAGACTTATATCAGACGCCGTGCACAGCTAAAGAAGCTGGTAGGAGAAGGTGTGGTAGTGCTCTTCGGAAACAACGAATCGCCTGCCAATTATCCTGCCAACGGCTATGCACCTTTCCGTCAGGACTCTTCGTTCCTGTACTACTTCGGTCAGCACAGAGACGGACTGGTAGGTGTTATCGACATAGACAACGACGAGGAATGGCTCCTTGGCGACGATATCGATGTAGAAGATATCGTATGGATGGGTTACACGCCCAGTGTGGCTGATTTGGCCGCACAGGTAGGCATCAGCAAGACAGCCCCCATGGCACAGTTAAAAGTTCTTTGCGACAATGCTAACGGACGTTCTATCCATTTTCTGCCGCCATACCGTTTCGACACCAAGATACAGATTATGGACCTGCTGGGCATCCACCCATCACAGCAGAAGGAAAAGGCATCACTCGATTTGATTAAGGCTGTGGTGAAGATGCGTGCCACGAAGGAGCCCCAAGAGATAGAGGCCATAGAGAAAGCTTGTGATGTAGGCTATGCCATGCATACCACAGCACAACTACTGATCAAGCCAGGTGTGACTGAGCGTTTCATCGGCGGACAGGTTGACGGTATAGCCCGCAGTCTGGCACAAGGTGTCAGCTTCGCCACTATCTTCAGTCAGCATGGTGAGATTATGCACGGCAACCCGTCTGATGCTCCCCTGGAGGACGGACGATTAGTGCTGTGCGATGCCGGTTGCGAATTGAATGACTACTGCTCAGACAATACACGTACGATGCCTGTCAACGGCAAGTTCACACAGCGCCAGCTTGAAATCTATTCTATCGTAGAGGCTTGTCACGACTACGTACTGGAGGTGGCTAAGCCTGGCGTGAAATACGCAGACGTGCACTTCGCCGTATGCCGACTGATGACCGACAAACTGAAGGAATTGGGACTGATGAAGGGTGACACGGAAGAAGCCGTACGTGCTGGTGCCCACGCCATGTTCCTGCCTCACGGACTGGGACATATGATGGGTATGGACGTACACGATATGGAAGGACTGGGCCAGATATACGTAGGTTTCGACGAGGAGACACGCCCCAATCTGGAGCAGTTTGGTACCAATTGCCTGCGCATGGGACGCAAACTGGAACCAGGCTTCGTTGTAACTGATGAACCAGGTATCTACTTCATCCCCCACCTCATCGACCTTTGGAAGAAAGAAGGACACTGCAAGGAGTTCCTCAACTTTGACCTGTTGGAGACCTACAAGGACTTTGGCGGTATCCGCATTGAGGATGACCTGCTGATTACAGAGGACGGTTGCCGCTTCATGGGCAGCAAGCGCATCCCCTATCACCCACAAGAACTGGAAGACTTTATGAAAAACAATTAATTATTAAACACCAAAAAATGAAGAAAGTTTTATCACTCGCACTGATCAGCCTCATGGCTGTTGGTGCACAGGCTCAGGAGGCCGAGAAGAAGGCCAGCAACAAGCCTGTATTCACAACCATTAAGGAGAATCCAATTACAAGCATCAAGGACCAGAACCGCAGCGGTACCTGCTGGGACTATAGCACCATCTCATTCTTCGAGGCTGAGATTCTAAAGGCTACAGGCAAGACATACGACCTCTGCGAGTCATTCGTTGCCAACAAGACTTATATGGAACGCGCCACACAGGTGGTTCGCTTCCATGGCGACTGTCAGTTCTCTCAGGGCGGTAGCGCTGAAGACGTGCTGGCTACGATGAAGAAACATGGTATCGTACCCGAGGGCACGATGCCTTTCCCTGGTTCACTGTATGGCGACTCACTGAACAACTTCAATGAGTTTTTCTCTCTGATGGAGCCTTATGTGGCTGCTATCGCCAAGAGCTCAGCCAAAAAGATCAGTGGTCAGTGGAAGGTTGGTCTGCAGGGCATCCTCGACGCCTACCTGGGTAAGTGTCCTGAGGAGTTTACCTACGAGGGCAAGAAATACACCCCACAGACTTTCGTGAAGAGCCTGGGCATCAATCTGGATGACTACGTCAGCATCACCAGTTATACACACCACCCCTTCTATAGCGCTTTCGCTGTAGAGGTGCAGGACAACTGGCGCTTCCCCCTGTCATACAACCTGCCTATGGACGAGATGATGAAGGTTATCGACAATGCCATTGAGAAGGGTTACACCGTAGCATGGGGCGGCGACGTGAGCGAGGATGGCTTCACACGTCAGGGTCTGGCCTACGCTATCGACACCAAGAAGACCGAGAGTCTGCAGGGTAGCGATATGGCAAAATGGCTGAAAATGACTGCTGCCAAGAAAAAGAACCTCATCGACTCTCTGGGATGCACCGTACCCGAGATTACTGCTACACAGGAACTGCGTCAGCAGCGCTTCGATAACTGGGAACTGACCGACGACCACGGCATGCTGATCTACGGTGTGGCTAAGGACCAGAACGGCAAGGAGTACTACATGGTGAAGAACTCATGGGGTGAGACTGGCGAATACAAGGGTATCTGGTATATGACCAAGACCTTCATCGCAGCCAACACAATGGACTTCCTCGTCAACAAGAACGCTATCCCCAAGGATATCCGCAA
>CAMOGP010000212.1 GCA_946614175.1 uncultured Prevotella sp.
AGGCTACGGTGGGCGAGGTGCTGCGTGTCCTAAAGAAACTGGTAAACAGCTATGTATAAATAGGTAGCAAAGACGGGAGAGCATGGTATATGTAGAACTTGTGCTGGTGTGCCTTTGTATCGTGGTACTCTCAGCCGTAAAGAATGAGAAAAGGTGATGGCTAGACAAAAGAAATACGGATGTCTGCTGGTTGTGTTCCTGCTTGTTGTTGTCGTTGGTACACCAGCATTATGGTGGGCTTGGAAATACTATCAACTGCCAGAGTTACCAGACCGCCGTAACTATAAGACCATTGAGCAGCGTGCTGATCGTGCCTTGGCTTTTGCACACCGACACAACATGAATGAGCATTATGTGCTGTTCGTTGACTACACCATTCCTTCTGGCAAGCCCCGTCTCTTTGTCTGGGATTTCCAGAAACAGAGGATTGTTGCCTCCACCTACGTCATGCACGGGCCTGGTGGTGGCAGCACCGATAAGAAACCCCGTTTCAGCAACCGTCCGGGCAGTAATTGCTCTTCTCTGGGTCGATTCCTCGTTACAAAGGATCGTGGAACCAAATTAAAGCGCAGTTTCCGTCTCAAAGGTATGGATTTCGACAATCAGACTGCCTATGCACGTGGACTGATGATTCACAGTTCAAAGTGGGTTGACAGCCACTGTTGGATGAACTACATACCTCTACATAGTCCATCCTGCCAAGGGTGTGTCACTGTATCATCGCGTGGCATGTCTTTTCTTTGGGAATTGATTAACAAAGAAAAGAAACCACTGTTATTATGGAGTTTTGAAAGTTAAAAGGCCGTTGTTGTTTTTCTAATTGTAGACATTCATTACATGGTGATACCATCTATGTCGTTGATGGATGGAGCGATTAAATGCTGTTAAATATGCTGAAGGCACCAGTAGATTGAGAAAAAAGACGTACCTTTGCAAATAGAAACTGAAATATACGACAAATGGAGTGGTTCAGGATTAAGACTTCAAGCCTGCTGGTACGCGTAGCTGTCGATGAGATTGTCTATGTGAAGGCTGACGGGAACTACTGCGACCTCGTTCTGATAAACGGGCGAAGCCGTAAGATGACCTTCCAGCTGCATTACTTTGAGGACAACTTCAAGCTGCTGAAAAGTGCCGACATGTTCATCCGAGTTGGGCGCAGCCTCATTGTCAACAGACAATATGTGCAGGTCATTGACCTCATCGACCAGGTGATCATATTCGGAGGCAAACATCTGACACGTGAACCTAAGACAGATATTTCCCAGACGTATCGACCTGACCGTGGAGATGAGGTTGGTGCTGGCAGGGATATATATATGGTAAGAGTGTCACGCGATGCCTTGAAGCAACTTAAAGAGCAACTTGAAAACATGAAAGGAGGAGAAGCGATATGAGTGAAATCATCAACAAAACAGGAGACCTCGCGGACGATTTCAACCGAGAGCCTGAAGTGCCTGAGTTTATCATCGAAACCGATGACGATCAGGACGCACAAAAAGTCACTCCAGCGGCCACAACAACAATGAGCAAGAGTAAGCTTTGGCTCAAAAGACTGCTGAAAGCTCTCGCTGTGATGCTCATTGTTGCGCTGACGCTGGCGGCCTATAAAGCATGGAATTACTATTGCCATATAGGAGTTCCTGTGTCTACAACGCCAGCCGAAAACATTGAGAAACTCAAACGGCCTGCCAAGCAAGAGAAATCACAGGTGGTGATGACAAGCGATAGCATCCTGGGGGTGGCTCTTGATTTCTATGCCATCCACGGGCTTCGTGCCAGTATCGAGTTCCAGGAACCAGATACGGCCGACACAAGCGTCTTCCTTTACTGCCGATCTGCTGACCATCAGGCAGATGGCACTTATCTCGGTTCGCTCGTGGTTAAAGGAGAAGAAAAGCAGAGTGACCGTAGCCGTCTCGGCTATATGGGAATGGTAGACAATCAGATGGTCATAGGCGTTTCCCGTAGCGACAAAGTGAAAGACTATTGTCAGGAAAACGGAGGTTATTTCTTCCGTCAGTTTATTCTTGTCAGTAACGGAGTGATTCCCCAACGTTTTTTCCTTCATGGAAAAGTAGAACGTCGTGCCATCGGCCGGAAGGACGACACGCTCTTTTATATTGCTACCCATAATAAGGAGACTCTTTGGGATTTTGCTGATGCCCTCCGCGAATATGGCTTCATCGATGCCATCTATATCACTGGTGGTAATGACTATGTCTACTACAGAAATTCAGATGGTGAGCGACACGACATTGGTAAAATAGAGGACTATCCGCACGAGAAGTGGAAGGGAATAATTCCTTGGCTCGTGTTCCGGCGTATATGAAACTATAGATTCACATAGACAAATGTATTGAGAGGTAGTAGCCCTTCGAGTATTGCATAATTGCATAACTTGAAGGGCAACTGCTTATACAGACCTCTTCCTAATCAGTCTTTTGAACTCACTGGAGTAGAACACACCTAACAGGTATTGCTCCAGCTGCTCCAAAGGCAGATAGTCCGTGCATCTTGTACCGAACTCTTCTGGTGTTGGCACTACATAGACGGCGTATCTTGCCCCACATCGGGCATCGGCAGCACGAAGAATGGCTTTAGGGTTAATCTCTGTGACCCAACGCTCAATCATTGATTTACGCTCTTTGTTTGTCATATCGCTCAATATTTAGTAAGATACCATTCATTGATATTCCAGACCTCGATGTCGTAGTTGGTCTCATAGC